>WOZS01000032.1:5679-14637 GCA_011620135.1 Gammaproteobacteria bacterium | reverse complement strand
GCATGGCCTCGATGATCTGCCGGGTGCTCTCCATCAGGCCGCCTGGGGTATCGAGCTGGATGAGCACCAAAGCCGCCTGGCGCAACCGGGCCTCGTCCAGGACGCGCCGCAGGTAGCGGACCTCGCCGGGACCGATGGCGCCGACCAGCGGCATCTGGATCACCAGGGGGGCGGGTTTGGATTCGGGGCTGGCAAAGGCGGGCAGGCAACAGACCAGCAGCAAGGCCCATGAAAAAAGCATGACCCTGAAACAGGGTGATCTGTTGGGGTTGGGGTTGGGGCAATGGCCCAACGCAAGAGCATCAATGCCATGGGCGATGCACCACAAGGCCGACCCACCGCGCAATCGTGGCAAGGTGCGGCGTGATTTGCTAGATGGTGACCGCGCCACGGGAGGCACAGCCCACGGTTCTGGCGTACTTGGCCAGCACGCCACGGAGCTGCTGGGACGGGGGTTGCCATTGGGCACGGCGTGCCTGCAGGACAGTGTCATCCAGCAATACCTCGAGACGCTGGTGCGAAGCGTCGATGCGCACCACATCACCATCTTGCAGCAGCGCGATGGGGCCGCCTGTGGCGGCTTCCGGAGCCACATGGCCCACCACGAAGCCATAGGTGCCGCCGGAGAAACGGCCATCGGTCAGCAGGGCCACCTGATCGCCCAGGCCGCGGCCGATCAAGGCGCTGGTGGGACCGAGCATCTCGCGCATCCCGGGGCCGCCCTTGGGGCCTTCATAGCGGATGACGATGCAGTCCCCGGGTTGGATAAGCCCACCGAGGATGGCAGCCATGGCGGCCTCCTCGCCATCGAAGACCCGGGCCGGCCCCTGGAAAAACCGCTTCTTGATGCCGCTGATCTTGGCCACAGCGCCCTGCGGAGCCAGATTGCCGTGGAGAATGGCAAGGTGCCCCTCGGTATAGACGGGATTGTCCCAGGGCCGGATGACCTCCTGTTGGGGCGATGGTTGGGCAGGGATGCCATCCAGCACCTCGGCGATGGTCTGGCCAGTGATGGTCAGGGCATCGCCATGGAGCAGATCGTGGTCCAGCAGCATGCGCATCACCTGGGGTATGCCGCCTGCCTGGTGGAAGGTGGTGGTCACGAAGCGGCCCGATGGCTTGAGGTCACACATCACCGGCACACGCTTGCGGATGGTTTCGAAGTCATCCAGGGCCAAGGATACGCCCGCGCTGTGGGCCACTGCCATCAGATGCAATACGGCGTTGGTGGAACCGCCTATGGCCATCACCACGCTGATGGCGTTTTCAAAGGCCTTGCGGGTCATCAGGCGGCAAGCGGTGAGATCGCGCTGCAAGGCAAGCTGCAAGGCGGCGGCGGTGGCCGCGGCGCTATCCATCTTTTCCTGATCTTCTGCGGCCATGGTGGAAGAGTGGGGTAGACTCAGGCCCATGGCCTCACAGGCAGAAGACATGGTGTTGGCGGTGTACATGCCGCCGCAGGAGCCGGGTCCGGGTATGGCCAAGCGCTCGATGGAGAGCAGTTCCTGTTCGTCGATCCGACCAGCCCTGAAGGCGCCTACCGCCTCGAAGCAACTGACGATGGTCAGCTCCTGGCCGTGGTAGTGACCGGGCTTGATGGTTCCCCCATAGACAAAGGCGCTGGGAATGTCCAGCCGGGCCATGGCGATCATGGCGCCGGGCATGTTCTTGTCGCAACCGCCGAAGGCCAACAGGCCATCGAGACGTTCGGCCTCGCAGACGGTCTCGATGGCATCGGCGATCACCTCGCGGGAGACCAGGGAGTACTTCATGCCCACCGTGCCCATGGAGATGGCATCGCTCACAGTGGGGATGCCGAAGACCACAGGCATGAGGCCCGCCTCGTGCAAGGCGGCCTGGGCGCGCTCCGCCAGCCGGCCGATGGCCATGTTGCAGGGCGTGATGGTAGCCTGGGCGTTGGCGACGCCCACGATGGGTTTCTGGAAATCCCGTTCCCCAAACCCCAATGGCCAGAGCATGGCGCGATTGGGGGAGCGTTCCGGGCCACTGGTGGTCTCGCGGCTGCGTTTGTTGTATGACATCTCTATATTTTAGCACGCTGTTGCGTCGCCAAGGGCAATCGTTTCCATGGGAAACCTGTGGGATAATGACTGGTTGCAGCGGGATGGCTGGAGCTGTTTGCCTGTCCAGCATGGCATGAGGTGTCGTGGGTTGAAGATTTCCGTGTATGGCAGTGGGTATGTGGGCCTGGTGACAGCGGCCTGTTTTGCCGAGATGGGTAACCTCGTGCTGTGCATGGATGTGGACCAGCAACGCATTGCGAATCTGCGCCAGGGCATCGTGACCATCTGCGAGAAGGATCTCGACGAGATGGTGGCCCAGGCGCTGCGGCTGGGAACGCTGCAGTTCACCTGCGATGTCCAGGCGGCGGTGGCCCATGGCGAATTCCAGTTCATCGCCGTGGGTACGCCAGCCCGGGAGGATGGCGCCGCCGACCTGAGTGCCGTGGAGCAGGTGGCGCGCCATATCGCCGAGCACATGGCAGAAGACAGGATCATCGTGATCAAGAGCACAGTTCCGGTGGGCACCCTGGACCGGGTACGTGCGATCGTCACAGGATTGCTCGAGCAGCGCCGGCATGACGCCGTGGCGCTTTTCGTGGCCAACCCAGAGTTCCTCAAGGAAGGCCACGCGGTGGCGGATTGCCTCAAGCCGGATCGCATCGTGATCGGTACCGACAGCCCGCAGGCTGCCCGGGCCATGCAGCTCCTCTACCAGCCTTTCAACCGCAAGAACGACCGGCTTTTGGTCATGGAGCCGCGTTCCGCGGAGCTCACCAAGTACGCAGCCAATGCCATGCTGGCCACCAAGATCAGCTTCATGAACGAGCTGGCCGCCATCGCCCAGCGCGTGGGCGCCGATGTGGAGCATGTGCGCCTGGGGATCGGTGCGGACCCCCGCATCGGCTTTCATTTCATCTACCCAGGCTGCGGTTTTGGCGGCTCCTGCCTACCCAAGGACTTGAGCGCCCTGATCCATACCGCACGCAGTACCGATTATCATCCAGACCTGCTGGAGGCGGTAGCGGCGGTCAATGCCAGCCAGAAACAGCTGCTGTTCAGGAAGCTGCTGCATCATTTTGATGGAAATCTGCAGGGAGCGCGCATCGCCTTGTGGGGGCTGGCCTTCAAGCCCGGCACCAACGACATGCGCGAAGCGCCCAGCCGGACGCTCATGGAAGCCCTCTGGGCGCATGGGGCCGTGGTCCAGGCCTTCGATCCGCTGGCCATGGAGGAGACCCGTCGCCTCTATCCGGATCAGGAGCGCCTGGTCCTGGCGCCCAATGCCGCAGCGGCCCTGCAGGGGGCCGATGCGCTGGTGATCGTTACGGAATGGAACCTGTTCCGCGCGCCGGATTTTGCCCTCATGCGCCAATGCCTGCGGCGCCGTTTGCTGATCGATGGGCGCAATCTCTATGATCCGGAACTGGTGGCCCGCCATGGCCTGGTGTATGATGCCATCGGTCGCAGTTCGCGCACGCCATCTGCTGCAAGCTAGCCTCGCCTTGGCGGTGCTGCTGGCCTGTACAGCAGGTCGTGCCCTGGGAGGCGAGGCCACCCAGCCCTGGCCCTATGCCCAGGTCCCCTATGCCGGCATCCATGGCAATGCCGCCAACAACAACGTGGTGGGTTGCCGGACAGCGGCGGCCTATGTGCCGGGGTGGCATGCCTTGCCGCTGTCCGGCGTGGTGCAGCCCAATACATTCAGCCCCGATGGTCTGCTGACGTATGTCACCACCATGTCCAGCCCTGGACACCGGGGCTGTACGTTGTTCGCTCTGGACACCCAAAGCGGTCGGGTGCGTTGGTGTCGCGTGCTGCGGCCTGCCAGCGTGGGCAGTGCGGTGGAGGTGGACGAGACAGGGCGCCTGTTTGTCACCAATGGCGCTGCGGTCCTGTCGTTTTCTGCCCTGGGCAGGAGGCTGTGGCAGCAGCGCCTGGACGGTATTGCCGTGGGTGTCCATTTCACCCCCCAGGGGCAGGTGGCCACGGTAAGCGGTGCGGGTACGGTGTCTCTTTTGGATCGGGAAACAGGGGCCGTGGTGGCCGCGCTCCATATCCCCACGGCCTTCGACTTGCCGACAACATGGGCTGGAACGCCCGGAGCCGGTTTCTTTGGTGCCGGCGTGGGCTTTACCAACAACTCCATTGCCATAACCAGCGGGGGGATGGTCTATGTCTCGGGTCGGGGGCGGGATGCCAAGCAGGGGGCCGTGGTGGCCCTGCGCATCCTGGAAGGCCCCCCGCTCCATCTGGAGCCGGCATGGCTGGGTGATCTGGTGGGTCTCAGTGCCACGAGTCCCGCTGTATCCGCCAATGGCGCCTGGGTGGCGGTGGGTGATGGTATCGGCACCGCAGAGGCGGGCATTGCCCTGTTTGCTGACTCCTCCTGCGCTTTCGATGCAGCGGCAACAGGCCAGGCATTCGGGCATTGCGCGCCCCAGGTGCATTACAGCTGGCCTGGGGAACCCATCCTGGGCAGTCCGGTGGTGGAGCCCGATGGCACGGTCTTTTTCTGGGAGCGAGGCTTGCGTCAGGCTGCGATGCATCATGTCATGCGGCTCGAGCCTTCTGGACGCACCATGCAGGTGGCGTTGCCCCATGGGCTGGCCTGGAACTCGGCCATGACCGCAAGCGACAACCATCTTTTGGGGTCAGCCTCCCGAATGGTGCAGGGCCCGTTGGGCGGCATCACCAGGCTCGAACACTTCCTGGTGGCGGTGGAGAAGGCCACTGGACAGCTCGCCTGGCAGTACCCACTGGCGGCGGACAGTGCTGCTTCTGTGAGTATCGGCCCAGATGGGGCCTTGTATGTGGGTTTTCTGGCGCCCCTGGCCACTTTTGGCTTTGTCAGCAACCCCTTGTCCAATCCGCCGCCTGTGTTTGGTCTCATGCAGTGGCGCCCCGCAGGGCCATGAGTGGCGGCCTGGTTCTTGTCAGAACAGGCAGGACATGAAAGAATATAGGCCTTTCGGGCCGTTAGCTCAATTGGTAGAGCAGCTGACTCTTAATCAGTAGGTTGTAGGTTCGAGTCCCACACGGCCCACCATACAGCAGCCATCAACGTCGGTGTTGGCGTTGGTGGATTCGCCGCCAGTCCAGGCATAGTTAACTCTTATCGAGGCAATATTTCCGGAGATTCCTGGAAATGAAGGAACCGTTTCACATGGATAAGTGGGGGCAAATTCCCCTCATTCCCAAGGCTGAGGGGGGAGATGCTCGCTGGAGCGTCCGCCCGATATTTATCGCATTGATGGCTATTGTTGTAGTTTTGGTCTTTGCATTTGCTTCATGGGCAGTTTGCGGCGCTGGGGGCATGGCTTAGCCCTGCAGCGTCGTTTTCCCTGCTCTGTGCCCGAGTAACAAACTTGCGGGCTGGGGCTGTTTTCTGGCAAGCTGCTAAAGCCTCCTGCTGCATGATTTGCCTTATGGTCTCATTCGCAATGCGCTTGCCTTGAGCCTCAGGTCTGCCTGCCATGCTCAGAATTGCCAGAATCCCCAGACAGCAGTATGCCTTCCAGGCCGAGCCGCCCAGTGGCGGCCCCTCATTGAATGATGTGGCGGGGCTCAATGAGGCGCTGGACCGCCTGCATCGCCTGTTGCGCCGCCGGGTGCCCGATGCGGTGCTGTCCATTCTTGCCCGGCCCGCCGAGCGTGAGCCGGGCTGGATCGACTGGCTTGCCAACGTGCAAGGCCAGCCTGTGCCGCTGGCCAGCCTGAGGGAAGCGCAGCGCCAGGCGGCCCGGACACGCCTCGACGAGCGCCTGCAGCTGATCTGGCAGGAGCTGGATGAGTTGGCTGCCCTCGAGCCCAGCCTTGCCGCCGAGATCAACGCCTTGCGCCCGCTGCTTGCCCCTCCGGCGGATGAATCGGTGTATGTGGTCAATGGCGAGCCGGTCATGACCTTCTGGGGGCCGGGGCGTCCAGAACCTGTAGCCCCACCACAGCCGGCACAAGCGGCGGCTGTCCTCGCATCCGAGGCGGCCACAGCGGTGTCCGGCGCCGGTAGGCTGCCCGCCAGAAAAGGCCTGCGCCGCTTGTGGTGGCCCTGGCTGTTGCTGGCGCTGCTGCTGCTTGCCGGGTTCCTGTTCTGGTGGTGGTACAGCCACAGGTTGCCGCCATCATTGCAATCACAACAGGCGACCAAGCCCAGCACGCCTGCTGCCGAGCCCCAGCCGCCACAACCAGATCCAGTGGCAGCCTTGCGCGCGGCCATCGAGGCTGCGGACTGCACCGAGCTTGCCCGGCTGCTCCAGGAAGAGCCCGTGCTGCAGGATAAGGCCGACCCCACAGGGTTGCGCCAGCTCGCCACCCAAAAGATGGCCGGCTGTACACCTCCCAAGGAAGAGCCGCCTGCGCAATCACCAGAGCCCCAGCCGCCACAGCCAGATCCCCGCGAGGCCTTGCGCGCGGCTATCGGGGCTGCGGACTGCAGAGAGCTTGCCACACTGATGAAAAAGGAAGCCTTGCTGCAGGATAGGGCCGACCCCTCGGGCTTGCTCCAGATCGCCAACCGCAAGATGGCTGACTGCCAGGTTGAGAGCCTGCAGGTCCGCATCAAGACAGCGGGCCGGGATTGCTCCAGACTGGCCGCCCTGCGGGCCCATGATCCGAGTCTGCAATCCAGTGATGCCAGGATCAAGGCCATCCGCTCGCGCCTGGACGAGTCCCTGGCCGAATGTCGCAAGGTGCAGGAAGAAAAGGCGCGCCAGCAAAAGGAGGAACAGCAAAGGCAGCAGGAGGAACGCCGGCGCCAGCAGGAAGAACAGCAGAAAAGACAGGCCATGGCGGATTGTCCCGGCGTGCGTCCACCGGAGAAAGCCCCCCAGGTGGTTCTGGTGTTCGATGCCTCGGGCAGCATGAACTGGGATGTCAACATGAGCCATCAGCAGGTGCTCCAGGTGGAAGGCCGCATGATGCTCAAACAAAGGGTCGCAGAAACCCTGGGCCAGATGCTGGGCGTGCGGGGACTGGGCTCACTGATGCCCCTGGTGGCCAACGTCCCATCCGGTCGACAGCGCATCACCGCTGCCAAGGAGGCGACACGGCTCCTGGTGCAGAGCCTGCCAGCCGATGTCGCCACTGGCCTGGTGCTGGTGAATAACTGCCCGGCTGCCTCTGCTGTGGGTTTCTATGCACCGGCCAACAGGTCGACCCTGCTTGCCCAGATCGATCGCATCCAGGCCCAGGGAGGGACGCCCCTTGGGGATGGCATCAGGCGGGCGGCGTCCATGGTGGATGGCGTGAACCGGGATGCGGTGATTGTGGTGCTGTCGGACGGGGAAGATTCCTGCGGTGTCAATCCCTGCATGGTGGCGCAACAGATCGCCCGCAGCAAGCCGCGCCTCAAGATCAACGTGGTCGATATCCAGAGCGAGGGGACGGCGCATTGCCTGGCCCAGGCGACAGGCGGGCGCTTCTATGCGGCGCGGTCGGCCGACCAGATCATCCAGGTCACCCGCGAGGCGGGGCAGGATGCCCAGGGTGCCGCGCATTGCAGAAAACAATGATGCTGGTGTATATATGATGCCATGCCATGGTCAGTGAACCTGGAAGCACAGCCTGGAAACAAAGCCGATGTCTCCTGAACCGCAATGCATAGCTCGCGCGCCAACTCATGACCTGGAGCCAGGACCAGGCATGACGGGTTGCCGCACCAGCTGAAGCATCATGGCGGGACCTCTGCTCAGATCCGGTTCTTTGGCCGAACAGCATCCCCTTGGCCAGGAAGGCAATCCCGTCTATCGCTCCGCGCTGCAGTTGCGGGAAGCCATTCGTCTGCAGCTTGGTGCCCAGGTGGCCGACTGCCTGGCCATTCCCCAGCCCAATGAATCCAGAGAATCGTTCGACTGGTACGCACCCTTCGATGGAGACCCGGTTCCCTGGACCTCGGCTTCCGAGGAAGAACGTGCCAGGGCCTATGAGGAGCTCAAGGCCATCCAGACCCGCCTTCTGGACCTTTCTGCAAGCCTGGGGCAGCAGGATGACTCCGGGCAGAGAAAAAAGGATAACCGCGAGCGCAAGACCCTGAGCCGGCTGCTTGAGGATGTCATCAGGTTTCCCGGTCCGGAATACGTCTATCTGGTGAATGGCAGGCCGGTGGTCACCTTCTGGGGTTTCGACGACAGGCTCGAACCCGGCATGGATTCCATAGAGCGCCTCAGGCCAGTTCCTTCCACGGCAGCCGCGCCCTCCCCAGATGGTGAGCCTGTGGTCATGGCTGCAGCAGCGCCTGTGGCCGACACAAGCAAAAAGAAGAGGCGGCGCTGGTGGTGGTGGCTCCTGCTGCCGCTCCTGCTGTTGCTCGCGCTGCTGTTGCTGTATTCCTGCTACCCAAAGCATGGCCTCCTGGATGTGGGCAAAGAACGGCATAGCAAACCCGGCCACGATGAAGGCGCGCCAGTGCCCCATCAACAGCAAGATAGACTAGTCCCGCTCCCCGGCGAGGGCGCTGCGGGTCCCTCGGGGGCTGTGGCACCAGCCCCGGCGCTGCCCGGCGAGCAGGGGGCGACACCTGGCGGCAATGGACCAAGTGGGGCGCTCCCCAGCCCCGAACCACAACCAGGAGAGGCCCCTCAGCAACCTTCCGGGAATCAGGCACCGCCGGCGCAGCCAGCGGTGCCTGACCAGCAGGCGCCTGACCAGCAGGCGCCGCCTGTGCCACAACTTCCAGAAGGCCCCGGGGAAGACCCATTGCACAATCTGCCGCCCAAAAGCGGGTCGCAGCAGGGTGAGGCGCTGGTGATTCCCAAGGAGGCGATGCAAAACGGTTCCACCGGATTCCTGGATGGCAAATGGCGGGCTGCCACTGGCCTGCAGGAGACGCGCAGCGGCCAGCCCATCGACCTGGAATATGACTTCAAGCGCGGCCAGGGTCAGGTCAGCATCCGCCAGGCCGACGGCAGTGTCTGCCGGGGCGAGGTGGCGGCGAGCATGG
>WOZS01000032.1:2367-5579 GCA_011620135.1 Gammaproteobacteria bacterium | reverse complement strand
CTCGATTTCGGCATCGAGTATCTTCCGAAGAAAGAGCCCCCGGGCGAGTTCGCTGAACACCCGGGCACCACGTCCCTGGCACGGCTTGAATATGACGAGCGGCGCGATCGCTACGTTCATCCGGGCAAGCCGGACAGCGGCGTCAGGCCACTGCTGAGCGTGCCCATGGAGCAATCATTGACCCTTCTCGAGGACATCTGGCTGCCCATCCCGATCCTGCGGGTGAGTGTTGGCGAACGCTTCGATGAAGGGCCCAGCAACTGGGCGCGCGGCCGGATCACTGCCCTTAAGCCGGACGAGGATCGGGAGCACAACACCCATACCCACCGCATCACCATCGCCTGCGATACCCGCGTCTACCCGCCCAGGGAAGACACCCGGTACCTGGCCCCTACCCTGGAGGACGTCCAGGGCGGCAAGCAGTTCTGTCTCGCGCACCGTGCCCACTGGATGGGCTGGTTTCTGGATTCGCAAAAAGCCCAGAAGTCCTGGGTCACGGAATGGATCGAGGAGGTTTTTCGTGACCATGCCCCAGGGCGGCTGCGCATGATCCAGGAGGACATCGATGCCGCCATAAAAAACAGGGAGCACCAGGCCCATTACCTCAATTTTCTGCATGTGCTCGGCAAAGTCGGCAGGAAAGGCCAGCCCTTGCGCCTGCGCATCCGCTCCCATGCCCCTGAAGACCCGGACAGGCACATCCCTGTGGATCTCTTGCTGGATGTGGGCAATTCGCGTACCTGCGGCATTCTTATCGAAAACCATCCCCAGGAAAACGATGGTCTGCGCAATCGCTACGAGCTTGCGCTGCGCGATCTCTCGCAACCGCAGTATGTCTACGCTGAACCCTTCGCAAGCCGCGTGGAATTTGCCCAGGCCATGTTCGGCAAGGAGAATTTCTCGCACAACAGCGGTCGGCATGATGCCTTTGTCTGGCCAACCATGGTACGCATTGGCAAGGAGGCAACCCAACTGGCCGCGCGCCGCCACGGCACCGAAAAACCAACAGGCCTTTCGAGTCCCAAGCGCTACTTGTGGGATACGGAATCCTACGAGCCAGGCTGGCGTCTGAACACCGCATTCATGAGCACCGAGGCCGGCGAGCCATTGGCCACGCTGGCTCCCTTTGCCAGCCTCATCAATGAACTCGGCGAACCGCTCTACAAGCTAGACCCGCAGGATCGCCAGCCGGTATTCAATCCCCGTTACTCGCGAAGCTCGCTCATGATGTTCATGCTCTCCGAGCTCATCGCCCAGGCGGTGATGCAGATCAACAGCCCCGCCCAGAGACTGCGGCAGAGCAATGCCGAGACGCCTCGCTTCCTCAGGAGCATTACGCTCACGGTGCCGCCATCCATGCCCAAGCCTGAGCGGGACATTTTCCGCGACCGGGTGGCGGAGGCCATGCACCTGGTATGGAAGGCGATGGCATGGCACCAGAAGGATGCCGTGCCCAGCGACCCCGCCAACAGTCCATTTCCTGCTTTTCCTGTCATTCGCGTGGAATGGGACGAGGCCACCTGCGGGCAGGTGGTGTACCTCTACAGCGAGATCATGAACAACTTCGGTGGCCACACAGAGGAATTCTTCAATCTGATGCGCCGTACCGATGGCGATGGCAGGGACAACAGGGATGACAGAAAGCTGACCGTCGGTTCTGTGGATATCGGCGGCGGCACCACGGATCTGGTGATTACCGACTTCGAGCTCGACCAGGATGGCAAGGGGATGAACGTCTTCATCGAGCCGCAGCAGCGCTTTCGCGATGGCTTCAAGTTGGCTGGCGACGACATCATCCTGCAGGTCATCCAGGAGTTCATCTTACCGGCCCTCTACAGGGCGCTGAAGGACCATGGCGTGAAGGAGCCAAGGCCGCTGCTCGCCAGGCTGATTGGCACCGATGCGAGGGATGCGCAGGATGAGACACTGCGTCAGCAGCTGACCATGCAGGTGTTCTATCCCCTTGGCCTACAGGTACTCCTGGCGTACGAACAATATGATTGCCTGAACCCCAAGGGCCTTGGCGCGCAGACGTTTGCATCCCTCCTCCCACATGGGCACAGTCCATCCAAGGAGGTGCTGGATTATGTCTCCGGGGCCGTGCGCCGCGAGCCCGGGACCGGGAAGGTCGATTTCGACCTGCTGGCAACCCCGCTGGAGATCGACCTCAAGGATCTGCACCATCGCTTCATTAGTCGTACTGGGGGGCTGGACATCTGCATGACGACCATCCCTGCTCTTTGCGAGGTGGTCCATGCCTATCATTGCGATGTGCTGCTGCTCACCGGCCGCCCATCCCTGCTGCCGGGCATCCAGGCCCTGTTTCGCGCTCTGCTCCCCCTGCCGCCGGGGCGCATCGTACCTATGCATAACTATCATACAGGAGGATGGTATCCATTCTCCCGTGACGGCCGGATCGACGACCCCAAGACCACAGCCGCAGTGGGTGCCATGCTGTGCGTCCTGGGCCGGGGTCTTTTGCCAGACTTTTTCTTCCGTTCCGATACGCTGCGATCCTATTCCACGGTGCGCTTCATCGGGCTGATAGACAAGAACGGCAAAATCGAAAAAAAAGACGAGTTCTACCGTAATGTGGACCTGGACGACGAAAAATATGAGCTGCCAGAGGAACCCTTCCCCATGCATGGTCCCATGAGGCTCGGCTTCCGGCAGCTGCCCATCGAACGCTGGCCGGGCGCACCTCTCTACATCCTGTCCTTTGCCGATGCCGAGGGTAAGGTGGTAGATCAGTCTTACAAAGAAGGTGAGGTGGTGCGCGTGAGCCTGGGACAGGACCGACTCAGACCAGGATCGGAGCGCTTCTGTGTGCTGCGTGCCGAGTCGGGCAGAGGTAACCAGCCAAAGGCCATCCAGCCAAAGGCCATCAAGTTGCAGCTCAATACCCTGGCCAACGTGGGGATTACCGAGACCAGCTACTGGCTCGATAGCGGGCGGATCTACAAGTCATGACACAAGAACCCGAGAAACAGGATGCAACGTCCCTGGCACAGCGCTGCAGCGAGGTGTTCGAAGGCGCTGGGGAGGCCATCGACTGGGTGGCCGAGACCAGCAGCCGCCTCAGTGATGAAGCTCCTACGCTGACCGACATGCTGCGTCGGGTGCGCAACCAGGTGCGGCGCTTGGGCATTGCCGCCACGCGCCCCATGACAGTCGGGCTTTTTGGATTGTCCCAGGCAGGCAAGTCCTACCTG
>WOZS01000032.1:0-2267 GCA_011620135.1 Gammaproteobacteria bacterium | reverse complement strand
TGGCCTATCTCTTCGAGCGCTACACCGACAACCAGGAGATGAATATCCTCATCTTATGCACGCCATCGGACCAGCAGTCCGAGGTGACCGATGTGGTGCCGGTGCTCAGCGACTGGATAACCAAAACCCAGGGCGCCACAGCGGAGCAGCGCGCCGATCATCCCTCGGGGCTCGTGTGGGCCATCACCAAGTTCGACGAGGTCTTAGAGAAGGTTTCCCATGAGGATTCCTTAGACACTATGCGGCCGCACTGGGGCAACCAGGGTCTGATGAAAAGGACGCTGCTTGAGCGTTTCGGAAAATGTGACTGGATCAGCGACTGGCATCCGAACCAGCCGTTCAACCGCGTGTTCCTGGTGCGCAAGCCCAACATGGGTATTTTCGTAGAAAATGGCAAAACAGAAGAAAAGAATCTCAATGAGGATAAGCATTATCAGCCGAAGTTTAAACAGGCGCGTCAGACCTTCATCGAGGATGAGACCGTCAAGCGCCATATCGACAAGCCGCAAGAGGCCTGGGATGCGATGATGCAGCTCGATGATGGCGGGATTACCAGGCTTGGCAACTACCTGAAAGAGGTGACCAATGTCTGGAACGATCGCGGGATCAAGCTCAAGCGCATCACCGAGCAGCTCGCTGAGGCAGTGAAAGAGATCCGCGCCGGGCTAGGCCGTTATTATCAGGAGGGAGGCGAGGAGGGGGTGAAGAAGAAGAAGGAAATCGCCGAACGGGTGATCAAAGCAATAGAGGAAATTTGGGATCGCCACTTGCAGAAGGGTCGCCACTCGCTGATCGGCGAGCTGCTCGCCAGGCTGGAGCCATCCGCAGACGACCTGCGGGAGCGCTACCGCGCCGACTCGGATGCGTCCCATGAGGATTCCGGGGCCGCCAGCACGCCGGAAGAAAAAGCGGATCCCAGCCAGGCGAGCGCCAAGCCTTCTGCAGACAGACAGCTCCGCTTGCGGTCAACAGAGGGTCGCTTTGCCCAAGCTGTGATGGAGGAATGGAGGAAGCATCTTCGCGAGATACCGAAAAACGAGGCCCTGCTGCGGTACCTGGGTTATGGCAAGCAGACGATCGAGGACCTGGTCGATGAGCTGATTGCCGGCGCCGAGCGCTGCCAACTGGAGGGCCGCCTGGTGAAGGAGACGCAGTCTGCTGAACGGTATGCCTCTGCCAGGCGGGACAGCCTCGTGGCACGGCAGGTGGCCGCGGTGCGCACCGTGATCAATGACTACATCGCCTGGCTCGGCAATGAGCGCATCCCCCTGGAGGAACGCCCCCCCAGCAGTGCTGGAGCAAGCGGGCACAAGCTCTTCGCGCCCCCGCCGGCCATACCAAAGGGCAAGCTGCCCGAGTTGGATGAACAGTACCGGGACTATACCAGCATCTATCTGCATGACTGGCTGGCAGCCCTGGAGCAACTGATCATCGGCAATGCCGGGTTTAGCGACCCAGGGGGGATCACCGTAGAGCAGAATATGGCTTTGGGCATCATTTTGAGTAAGATAGGCGGATCGCAGGCCGCTTCCCAGTCAGCTGCCACGCCAGCGCCAGGCGGGCAGACCTAGGTTTATGAATCATGACTGACGCCATCCGTGTGGTGATCGAATTGCTGGAAAGCCCCCATGGGCCTGGCATCGGGCGCTTGAAGATCACAGGCTGGCCTCATCCCCCCCAGGAGACCACGTTTTCGATCAAACGCAACCAGGACAGCAAAAGCCTGGACCTGCAGGGCAACTGGGGTCCACGAGAACCTCTCCCATTGAGCGGCATGAAGCAGGAAGGCGATGCTCTGACGGGACTGGTTGGCCCCAGGATTGTCGATTCCCTGCTGGCCAGCAGAAAAGCCGTCTACCAAGGAACGCTGCAATATGAAAACGTGCAGGCGCAGGCCACGCTGCAGGTGGACGATAAAATCCAGGGTTCAAAAGCCCGCGCCGCCGGAGCAACGAGCATGGCCATGGGTGGCGAGCTCATTCTGAGCGAAGAGCAGCTGAGGACGTTGCTGGAGCACGATGCGACCACCCAGGAACAGCCAGCGTCCCAGGAGAGCCCAGAGGAGCTGCAGCGGCGCAGGCAGGAGGAGCAGCTCAGGCTTGCCGAAGAGCAGCGCAGGCAGGAGGAGCAAAGGCAGGAGGAGCAGCTCAGGCTTGCCGAAGAACAGCGCAGGCAGGAGGAGCAAGGGCCGCGCAAGGCCCGAGCCAGGCGACGCCTTTTCTTGCTGGGGTCGTCGCTTGGTGTGGTGGCATTGCTGGCTGCTCTCG
>WOZS01000069.1:8503-15136 GCA_011620135.1 Gammaproteobacteria bacterium | reverse complement strand
AAGCAAGCTGCGCCAGGCGGGAGCGCTGGGCCTCGAGATCGTCGATCTGGGTGCGCAGTTCGGCGGCACGGGCCTCGTCCTTGGCCACCACCGCCTGTGGCGCGCGGGAGCGAAAGGCACTGTCGGCCAGGCGGCTTGCGATGCGCTGGGCTTCGGTCTTGAGAGCCGTCAATTGCTTGTCCAGCCGGGCCGTTTCTGTGGCCATGTCGATCAGATGACCCATGGGCAGGATGATGCGCATGGTGCCCACCAGCGTGGCCACGGCCTGGGATGGCACCTCGCCTTGGAGGATCTCCAGGCGATCGAGCCTCGCCAACGCGCAGATGATGCCGCTTAAGGATTGCAGATAGGCGCTCTCGGCAATACCCACATCCTGCAGGTAGGCCTCGAGGCGCACTGCGGGGCTGATCCTGTAGAGGCTCCTCACCTGGCGGATGGCGCCTGTCACGGCCATGCACCACGCCATGGCCTCTTGCGCCTCCCGGTCTTCCATGGCGGGGTCCGCCCGGGGATAGGCGGCATAGGGCAGTTCCGCAGGCTCGAGTCCCAGATGGCGGCGCAGCTCGACCCAGAGCTCGGCGGTCACAAACGGCATCAGCGGGTGCAGCAGGAGCAAGAGCTGCTCCAGGACGAAAAAGAACGTGGCGCGGCTTCCTGCCGCAAGCGCCGGATCGCCACTGGAGAGCATGACCTTGCTGATCTCGAGATACCAGTCGCAGAAGCGATGCCAGGTAAACTCATAGAGCAACTGGGCTGCAAGATCGAAGCGATAGCAGGCGAACTGCTCCCGTAGCTGACCAATCAATTGGTTGAGCTCGGCACGTATCCAACGCTCGGCCACGCCCAGCGACAAGCTTGCTGTCTGCTCCTGTGATGATGGCGGCTCGAGGCGCATGGCGTAGCGCACCGCATTCCACAACTTGTTGCCGAAGGCACGCGCAGCCTCCACCCGCGACAGATCAAAGCGCACCTCGCGCCCCGGTATGGCCGCCTGGGCGAGCGCAAAGCGCAACGCATCGGCGCCATGGGGGGCGATGCCCTGGGGAAAGGCTTTTTTGGTGGCCGCGGCGATGGCCTGCCGCTGGCTTTCCTGCATGAGGTCGGCGGTGCGCTTGGCCAGGAGCGCCTGGGCATCGATGCCCTCCACCACATCCAGCGGATCGAGGACATTGCCGCGGGACTTGGTCATCTTCTGCCCTTCGGCATCGAGGATGAGCCCGGTCACGCAGACCTGGCGAAACGGCACCTCGCCAGTGCAGTAGAGGCCCATCATGATCATGCGCGCCACCCAGAAAAACAGGATGTCGAAGCCGGTCACCAGCACACTGGTGGGATAGAAGTGCTGCAATTCGGGTGTTTCCTTAGGCCAGCCCAGCGTGGAAAACGGCCACAGCGCCGAGGAAAACCAGGTATCCAGCACGTCTTCGTCCTGCACCAGCGCCACGTCTGCCGAAAGGCCATAACGGCGGCGCACATCGCTGGCATCCCGGCCCACCAGCCATTGGCCGTCTGGGGTGCGCCAGGCAGGAATGCGGTGCCCCCACCACAGCTGGCGGGAGATGCACCAGTCCTGGATGTTTTCCATCCAGTGAAAATAGGTCTTGTCCCAGTTCTCGGGCACCAGGCGCACCCTGCCCTGGCGCAGTGCCGCGATAGCCGGCGCGGCAAGTGGTGCGGTGCGCACGAACCACTGCTCGGTGAGCAGGGGCTCGAGGATGGCCCCGCTGCGCTCGCCCCGGGGCACGCGCATGGCGTGTGGTGCCACACCGCGCAGCAGGCCCAGCACATCGAGATCGGCGACCACCTGCTCTCGTGCCTCGGCCACGGCCAGGCCACGGTAGGGTTCGGGTACGTTGTCGTTCAGCCGACCAGCGGGTGTCAGGATGGAGATGGACGGCAGTTTGTGGCGCTGACCCATCTCGTAGTCGTTGAAGTCATGCCCAGGGGTGATCTTGACGCATCCTGTCCCGAAGGCCTGGTCCACCATGGCATCAGCCAGCACCGGGATGAGCCGGCCTGTGAGAGGCAGGCACAGCCTGCGCCCCACCAGCGCCCGGTAACGCTCGTCCTCGGGGTGGACGGCCACGGCCACGTCCCCGAGCAACGTCTCGGGACGGGTGGTGGCCACCACCAACTCGCCTGTACCATCTTCCAAGGGGTAAGCGATGTGATAGAGCCTGCCTTCCTGCTCGCTCCACAGCACCTCCAGGTCCGAGACGGCGGTTTGCAGCACCGGATCCCAGTTCACCAGGCGCTGCGCTCGGTAGATCAGCCCATCGTCGTAGAGGCGGACAAAGACCTCGGTCACGGCATGGGACAGATCCGGGTCCAGCGTGAAACGCAACCGCGACCAATCCGCCGAAAGGCCCAGGCGGTGCATCTGGCTGATGATGCGCAGCTGGGAGGCCTCCTTCCACTGCCACACCCGTTCCACGAAGGCTTCTCGGCCCAGCTGGGCGCTGCTGGTGCCTTCCTGGTTGAGCCGGCGCTCCACCAGCATCTGGGTTGCAATACCGGCATGGTCGGTCCCCGGCTGCCACAGCGTGGCATAGCCGTCCATGCGGTGGTAGCGCACCAGGATATCCATGAGGCTGTCCTGGAAAGCATGGCCCATGTGCAGGCTGCCTGTGACGTTGGGGGGCGGCATCATCAGGCAATAGGACGGCTTGCCTGCCCCGCTCTCCCTGGGGTGCCAGTAGTCGGCCTTGGCCCAGCGCTGCACCCACGGCGGCTCGAGGCGTTCTGGGTGGTATGACGCCTCGCTCATGGCAGGCCCCACAGGTTCAGCGCAAGCGCCACCCTACTTGGCTGCCTTGGCGGCATCGGGAACACGCCCCAGCAGATACTGGGCAATGGCCGCCACCGGCCGGCCGGTGGCTCCCTTTTCCTTACCGGAAAGATAGGCGGTGCCGGCAATGTCCAGGTGCGCCCAGCGCTGGCCCTTGGTATAGCGCGACAGGAAACAGGCCGCGGTGATGGTGCCGCCCTCACGGTTGCCCACATTGGCCATGTCGGCAAAGGGGCTGTTGATGGCCTCCTGATAATCGTCCCACAGCGGCAATGGCCAGAAGGGATCGGCCGCGTTCTGGCCAGCGTCGACCAGCTCCCGGCTCAGGGTCTCATCCTTGGTCAGCAGGCCCGAGGCATAGCGCCCCAGGGCCACCACACAGGCCCCAGTCAGGGTGGCCATGTCGATCAGGGTCTGGGGCTGGTAGCGCTCGGCATAGGTGAGACAGTCGGCCAGCACCAAACGCCCCTCGGCGTCGGTGTTGAGCACCTCGATGGTCTGTCCGGACATGGAGCGGACAATGTCGCCGGGCTTGTAGGCCTCCCCGCCGGGCATGTTCTCGGCTGCGCCAATCAGCCCCACCACCCGCAGCGGCAAACCGAGGCTCTGGACGACAGAAAGAATACCCAGCACCGCCGCGGCCCCGCACATATCGTATTTCATCTCGTCCATGCGTTCTGCGGGCTTGATGGAAATGCCACCCGAATCGAAGGTGAGCCCCTTGCCCACAAACACGTAGGGCTTGTGTTGCTCATCGGCACCCTGGTACTCGATGGCAATCAGCTTGGGTGGCAGGCGGCTGCCCTTGGCCACCGCCAGGAAGGCTCCCATGCCCAGCTCGGCCATCTCCTCGCGCTCCACCACATGCACCTTGCAGCGCTCCTGGTCAGCAAACCATTCCCGGGCCTTTTCCGCCAGGAAGGCGGGCGTGCAGACATTTGGTGGCTCGTTGGCCACGTTCTTGGTGCGCTCGATCCCCCGGGCGATGGCCTGCGCCACCTCGAGGGCATGCTCGCCATCACGCAGCTCGCGCCTGTTCTCGAGGCCAAAGCTCATGCGCCGCAGGGCGCATTTTTCAGGCTCCTTCTTGTATGTGGAGAAGCGATAGAACGCAGCATCGGTGATCAACACCGCCTGCTGCACCTTCCACGCCAGAGCCCGCCCCTTGACATGGAGATCGGGCAGGTAGCTCACCGCGTCCGTGGCGCCCAATGTACCCAGGGCATCAGCCGCAGCCCGCAGGATGCGCCGGTAATGGCGCTCATCCAGTTCGCGCTCCTTGCCGCAGCCCACCAACATCACCCGCTCGCACAGCGTATTGGGTACACTGTGCAGCAGCATGATCTGCCCCAGCTTGCCATCCATATCGCCGCGGCGGCAGATGCCGCTCAGATAGCCACCACTCACGTGATCCAATTGCTGCGCCTGCTCACTGAGACGCCGATGCTCGAAGGCCCCCACCACCAGGCATCCCACGCGCTGCTTGGCGGGAACGCCACTGTTGACTGTATACTCCATTATTCTCTTATCCTAAGATTGTCATCCACCAGATTCATGATGCACATGCCCAAGCCTGCCCCTGCAACACCCCCAAACCATCGGCATGGCACAGGGAACGGTCCGCAACCGCCTTCTCCGGGCAAGTCTCCGGGCAAAGCCTCTCTAGGTGCCGCAATGGCACCCATTGAGGCAATTTTACAAAAAAGAGCATTGCTTGCGCCATGGGCGTATTGAGACGCTATGTGTTCATGGAGATCCTGCGCCAGACCGTGCTGGTGCTGATGCTGTTCTATACTATCCTGCTGGGCACCCAGTTCGCCAAGCTGCTGGGCCGGGCCGCCTCCGGCGACATGCTGCCCCAAACCATTTTCCAGTTGCTGGCGTTGGCTGTGGTGCAATACAGCACCAATGTGCTCCCCGTGGCCACGTTCCTGGGCATCACGCTGTCTTTGTCGCGCATGTACCGGGACAAGGAGATGGATGTGCTTGCCGCCAACGGCGCAAGCCCGGCTGTCTGGCAGCAGCCTGTGCTGGGCTTCGCCCTTCTGGCCACAGCACTCACCGCCGCCTTTGCCTTCTCCTGGAGCCAATGGGCGCTGCACACCCAATACCTGGTCCGCAAGAACGCCGAACACCAGGCCATGTTCGCCATGGTATCCCCTGGGGTCTTTCGCCGCTATCCCGGCAGGCAGGATGTCACGCTCTATGTGGAGGCATCAGACTCCCAGACAGGGGCCCTGTTCGGCATTCTGGCCATGATCGAAAACCCCAAGAGCCCGGCTGTCATCGCAGCACCTCGTGGCACGCTCAGCGCCGATGAGCAGGGCAGGCGTCTGCTGCGCCTCTATGACGGCATACGCCTCGAGGGCGCCCCCGGTCAGGCCCGCTTCCGGAGCATGCGTTTTGCAGAGCACGGACTGCAGTATGATGTCCCTTTCGCCAGCTTGAACCCCTCCAAATCCAAGCTCAAGAGCACCACCGAGTTGCTGTACTCCCCTGTGCCACAGGACCGGGCCGAATTGCTCAACCGCCTGAGCATGATCATTGCCGTCTTTGTCTTAAGCCTGATGGCAGCCCCTCTGGCCGCCCAGGCACGGCGCGCGGCGGCGGCTGCCCCCTTGCTTTGGGGCAGTGCTGTCTATGTGCTCTATGTGGCTTTGCTGCAGTTTGCCCAGGGCAGGACAGAACACAATATGGAACAGGGTCAATGGTTATTTATGCTGATACATGGTGGCGTATTGGGATTTGCCGTGGCATCTCAATGGCGCACCCATGCCACGCTGCCACGCAGGCTCACCTGAGATGCCTGCCATGCTGTTGACCCGCTATCTTGCTTTTCAGGCCGCCAGAGCCACAGCCGCCGTCCTTGGCGCCATCCTGCTGCTGCTCTTCCTGTTTGCTCTCATACAAGGCCCAGCCGACAACGTCGACAAGGCAACCTTCTGGACCACGCTCCTTGGAGCGACCACCCTGAGCCTTTCTGCGAGTCTGGATGTTTTGCCCATCGCCGCGTTGCTGGGCGTCATCATTGGCATCGGCGCCCTTGCCAGCAACGCCGAGCTGGTCGCCATGCGCGCAGGTGGTTTTGGTGCCCTGGCCATTGGTACGCGGGTGATGTTGGGCGTCATCCTGGTGGTGGCCCTTGGCTTCGTCTGCGGTGATATGATGGCCCCCCGGCTGAGCGCCAATCTGCCCAACAGCAAGCAACAGCCCGTCTCGCTGCGCGACGGATCATCCTTCCTGACCATCGGAGCTGTGCTGTCCAGCACGAGTCTCCTGCGGTTGCGTTTTCTTGATCTGGATGAACGCTGGGATGTGGCGCGCATCGCCTCTGCGCCCAGCGCCCGCTTCCAGCAGGGTCAGTGGACTCTTGAGAGCCTCGATGAAACCTTTTTTCATCCAGATGGCAGCACCAGCACCAGGCATACCGCCATGGTGCCATGGAAAACCACCATCTCGCCCGAAGTGCTGGCATTTTTTGCGGTCAACCCCGAGCAGCTCTCCACCATAAACCTGTGGCACTACATGCGCTATCTGGCCGCCAACCACCAGGACACCTACGCTTTTCGCTTCACCCTGTGGGAACGACTCATCATTCCGCTGCACGCCTGTGCCCTGAGCTTGCTGGCTGTGGCCTTCGTGTTTGGGCCCCTTCGTTCCGTACACCGCGCCCAACGTATCCTGGCAGGCTGCTTGCTGGGCATTGCCTTCCATTTTGTGGTCAAGATGCTCTTTGGGTTTGGTCAGGTGATGCGGCTACCGATCCTGGGCTTTGCGCTCATACCGACCCTCTTGCTGCTGGGGGGCAGCCTTCTGGTCCTGCGGCGTTTGCGCTGAGGCAGCTG
>WOZS01000069.1:0-8403 GCA_011620135.1 Gammaproteobacteria bacterium | reverse complement strand
GTCTGGTTGCACCAGAAGACGCCCATTCTTCTGCAGATAGGCATTGACATGCACATCGGGAATGATCTCGCCAATCACGTAGCCCTCGGCATCAATGGGGCCACTGAGCACAGATCCAAAAAGCTTCTTGATCGGCAGGTCGACAGCAAAGACAGTCCTGATGGGGATGCGCAGGGTCTGCTTCATGGGTACCGACAGGGTCTGCTTGAACGGCACCTTGAGCTGGGTCTTGATATGCACCACACCCTTGAACGGCACATTCATCTGCAGGGGGAACTTGCCCTTCAATGGCACGCTGGCGGTCATCCCAAGCACCCTGGTCTGCGCCACCAATCCATCGAGAGGAACCTCCACATTCAAGGGAAAGGTGGTTTCCACATAGACATGCTGGTCGAAGGGCACTTCCACGGTGGTGTCCACCGGTATATCGAAACGCTCGTTGACGGGGATGGCAAACACCTGATCCACGGGGACCTCGAGATGCATGGTCCTGGGCAGATTCAGGTTGATTCTGGTGACGGAAAACCGCACCGGATCTGGCAGCTTGGCAGAGACCCTGCCATCGATGCCAAATTCGGTCAGTACGGGTGGAGCCTTTTTATAAACTGCATAGACACTTTTGGCCAGATAATACATGCCGATGGCCACGACCACCATGCCAATACCGCCCACCAGCAACAAGAGGCGTGCCAGATTGGCGATACGCCGCCAGGTGCGCTCCGGGATTCTCGTTTTGAGCGGTGCCATGCAGCGCCGCAAAATACCCTTCAGGCGAGCATACATGTCGATACCGCAGAACTCATGGATCGAACCGGGCTGCAGGTGTCAGCAGGTGGAGTGCTGCCGGCCTGCTCTCGAACCGCAATGGCGTCTTGAACTGGAACACCTCGCCATCCAGGGCCACGGTTACCATGCGCCGCTGGAGCTGCACGCTCAGCCGTTTGGCCTGCATCATGACGAGTGCCTGGTTTTCCCTGAGGTCATGGACGAGGCCATGGAACAGGGCCCTCAAAAATCCCCAGCGGTTTTTCTGCGGCAGGCAATAGAGCCCAAGTACACCTGCATCCAGCCGGGGCCGGCCCACCGCGGTCAGACTCTTTTTTTCATAGAGATTGTTGCTGATCAGCAAAAATGGGGCATGCAAGCGGGAGATGCCGCCTGCTTCCCCGGTTTCCAGACCGATGGTCAGCAGGCGATACCGCCAGAACAAGATCCAGCAGGCATAGGCCATGGCCAACTGCTTGGGCAGCCCCATGCTGGAGCACAACATATCCCGTATATGAACAGCCACAGGGTAAGCCCCAAGAGAGGCGTTGTTCACAAAAACATGGCCGTTGACCAGCCCGGCATCGATGGGGCGCACCACAGCTGTGGCCAGCTGTTCAGCAGCCTGCAGCGGTTCGGCTGCAAAGCCGAGATCCTTGGCGAAGTGATTGTAGGTGCCCAGGGGCAACACACCCCATGGCCGCCCCGTACCCATCATCACCTGGGCTGCGGCATGTATGGTGCCATCACCACCCCCGATGATGGGCAGGCTCGCGGGCTCTTCTCGGGCCAAAACCCGCAACTGCTCTGCCAGGTCATGGCCCGCGGTGCACAAGATGCGTACGGCCATGGCTCCCTTTTCCCGCAGGATGCAGCCGAGCTGCTCAGCAAGATCCCCTTTTGCCCCACTGCCGCTTGTGGTATTGATGAAAAGCACAGCCTCGCGCAGTGCATTGTTTGTCGCGACTGCTCTTGTGTCTGGGATATCCTGATGCATCGCCTGCTCCCATGACTGCCTAGTCTCTTATGCCCATTGCCATCTTGGGCGCTGGCACCCTCCAGCGCAAGCGTTGTATCATGATCCAGTCCTGAAACCAGCACGGTTGCCCATGAACCATTCAAGCTGAGGAACCCACCATACTGACAGACGAGGGATCGCCATGCGTTTTGCCCATACCATGATCCGGGTCACCGACCTGGACCGCTCGCTGCGCTTCTACACAGAAGTCCTGGGCATGCGGCTGCTGCGCCGCCGGGACTATCCCGAGGGTCGCTTCACGTTGGCGTTCGTAGGTTACGACGACGAGAGCCGACAGGCCGTCTTGGAGCTTACTTACAACTGGGACACCCATCACTATGAGATGGGCAATGCTTATGGTCATATAGCCCTAGAGGTGGATGACGTCTATGGCGCCTGCGAGACCATCAGGCAGCGTGGCGGCCAGGTCACCAGGGATGCAGGCCCAATGAAAGGCGGCAGCACGGTCATCGCTTTTGTGCAGGATCCCGATGGCTATGCCATCGAACTGGTGGGCCATACACCGCCTGAGTCTGCATCGGGAACTGAATGAGCCTTGGCTGCCGTTGACCAGCTGCCATGGCTTGGTGGGTGTGGCTGCGCCGCCAGGGCCAGCGGCTACGGCACCACCCACCGCCACAACCGTCCTGTGCCCCGTCTGTCGCCTTCATGAGGCGACAGACGGGGCATTATCCTACCCCACCTACCCCAGACGCTCGATGACCGTGGCGTTGGCCATGCCACCACCCTCGCAGATGGCGATCAGGCCATAACGCGCCTTGCGCTGCTCCAAGGCGTTGAGCAACGTGGCGATGAGCCTCGTGCCGGTGGCCCCCAGGGGATGGCCGATGGCGATGGCGCCGCCATTGACATTGGTCTTTTCGAAGGGGGCGCCAATGTCCTTCTGCCAGGCCATCACCACCGGCGCAAAGGCCTCGTTCACCTCGAACAGGTCGATGTCACCCACATCGAGACCCGCCTTGGCCATGGCCTTCCTGGTGGCCGGGATGGGGCCCTTGAGCATGGTCACCGGGTCCACCCCCGCCAGCGCCATGGACACCACCCGCGCCCGGGGACGCAACCCCAGTTTCGCCGCCATTTTCCGTGAGGTCAGCAGGGCAGCGCTGGCGCCGTCGGTAATCTGGCTGGAATTGCCGGCCGAGATCACGCCGTCTGCGGAAAACGCAGGCTTGAGCGAGGCGATCTTTTCATAGGTGGTATCGGCCCGGAAGCCTTCATCCTTGCTGAACAGGCCATCGGGGGTCTGCACCGGCACCACCTCGTGGTTGAAAGCACCTTGTTCCCAGGCCGTAGCAGCCCGGCGGTGGCTCTCCAGGCTGAAGCGATCCAGCACCTCGCGGTTGAACCCGTACTCCTTGGCGATCATCTCGGCACCGAGACCCTGGTTGAAAAAGCCGCGCTCGGCAAAATTGTAGCGCTTGGAGAGGCTTTCGGTTATGGGCAAGCCGGGGCCGTTCTGCATGGAAGCGCCCATGGGCACGCGCGTCATGGACTCCACACCACAGGCGATGACCAGGTCATACACACCAGCCATGATCCCCTGGGCGGCGAAGTGGGCCGCCTGCAGGCTCGAGCCGCACTGCCGGTCAATGCTGGTGCCAGGTACCGATTCCGGCAGGCCAGCGGACAACCAGGCCATGCGGGCCACATTACCGCCCTGCTCACCCACCTGCATCACGCAGCCGCCGATCACATCGTCGACTTGCTCGGGATCCAGCTTGTTGCGCTTGACAATCTCCTGCAGCAAACCGCCCAAGAGGTCCATGGGGTGGACCTCCCGCAGGCTTTTGTCGCGCTTTCCAAACGGGGTCCGTATAGCGTCTACGATGACAGCTTCTTGAATCTCCATGACGGTGCATTCCTCCTGAATATTCATTGTATAGCCATGGGTATGATCATGACCCATGGCGTGATGTGATGACGCATCCTGCCTCGGGCTGGGCCGCCATCAGGGTCATCTCATAAATAATATAGGAAAATCATGGGAAAGCGCAAGGCACTGCGCCTGGCCGGTCTCAGGTCCAGTCGATCGCCACGGCCTTGTGACTGGCGGCGGCCTCATAGATGGCCTGCAAGAGGCGCACATCGCGCAGGCCCATCTCACCTGGAACGCGGGTGGACCGGCCTGTCAGAAGGCAATCGGCAAAGTCGTCCATCTGCAAGGCCTGCTGGTTTACCTGGGGAAAAGTCATGGGGCCCTTGGGGGTCTTCCCCTGGATACCGCGATAGCTGTAGGCGGGCTGCAGCGTAAAACGACCATGCTCGGCGTGCACATCCAGAAGATTGAGCCTGCGCGAATAGCTGGTGAGACACTCGGCGATGGCTCCGCCGGGAAAGCGCATGGTCCAGGCCAGCTCCTCTTCCACCTCGGCAAAGGCGGGGCCGGTGCCTTCCTTCAGCCTGGCCGACTCGATGGCCACAGGCTTTTCGCCCGTGACATAACAGGCGGCCTGCACGCAATAGATCCCCACATCCATCAGCGGCCCGCCACCGGCGAGCGCCTTCTTGAGGCGCCACTGGTTGGGATCACCGATGGCCATGCCGTCCTGGGCGGTGATGGTCTTGACGGCGCCATAGACCTTCTGCTGGCCGAGGCGCATCATCTCCTGGGTGTGGGGCTCGAAATGCAGCCGATAACCGATGGAAAGCTGCACGCCATGGTCCCGGCAGGCATCGATCATGGCCTGACACTGGCTGACTGTGACCGCCATGGGCTTCTCGCAGATGACATGCTTTTTGGCTTTGGCTGCCCGGATCACGTACTCCGCATGCATGGAGTTGGGCAGGACCACATAGACGATATCGATCCCGGGATTGTGGGCGATCTCGTCGAAGGTCTCATAGTTATAGATGTTCTCCCGGGGCAGGCTGTACCGCGCCTGCCACTGCCGCGCCTTTTCTGGCGTACCGGTGACGATGCCGGCAAGCTTGCACAATCTGGTCTCCTGCAGGGCCGGGGCCAACTGCCCCGTGGCGTACCTGCCAAGTCCCACCAGAGCGAGACCCAGGGGCTTGCGCTTTTCCGGCTGGCTGCTTCCGGCACCCCGCAGCGGCCCCGCAGCCCAGCCCACGGCCGCGCCCAAACCAGCCTTGATAACCGCGCGTCTGTCCATACAGGCAGCCTAGCAAGAGCTGCCCTGCCCGTCAAACACATACCTGCATACCTGCTCAGGAAGACCCTTCCTCGCCAGCCAGCCGCCAGATGGTGCCAGCGGGGCCATCCTCCAACACGATGCCCTCCTGCGCCAGCCTGTCCCGGATGGCATCGGCCCTGGCATAGTCCTTGCGGCGTCGCGCCTCGGCCCGCTCGGTAATCAGGGTCTCGATCTCGGTGCTGCGCCGCTCATCCACAGCGCCGCGGCGCACCACCTCCGGATCTTCCCCCAGCAACCCCAACAATCCGCCCAGCTGGCGCAAACCGGCAGCATATTGGGCACTGCGCCCGGGCTCGCTGCGGCGCAGCCGGCTCGTCTCCCGGGCAAGCTCGAACAGCACAGCCAGGGCGAGCGGCGTGTTGAAATCATCGTCCATGGCGGCTGCAAAGCGCGCCTCGATACCCTTTGGCCAGGCGGGCTCGGCCGGGGCATGACCAGCCAGCGTGCCATAGAGCCGCCATAACGAGCGCCGGGCGGCCTCCAGTGCCTCGTCGGTCAACATCAGGGGCGAGCGGTAATGGGTGCCCAACAGGAACAGGCGCAACACCTCGCCGCCAAAGCGCGCCACCAGGTCGCGGATCAACACCGCGTTACCCAGGGACTTGGCCATCTTGGCCTCGCGCACCTGCACAAAGCCCAGATGCATCCACAGCCGCACGAAGGGCACCCCGTTGCAGGCCTCGCTTTGGGCAATCTCATTTTCATGATGGGGAAACTTGAGATCCATGCCACCACCATGGATATCCAGCTCCTTACCCAGGGTATGCAGCGACATGGCCGAGCACTCGATATGCCAGCCAGGCCGTCCCGGACCCCAGGGTGAATCCCAGGCGGGCTCGCCGGCCTTGGCCGACTTCCACAGGGCGAAGTCCATGGGGTCCCGCTTGTGCTCGCCGGGTTCGCTGCGCGTGCCGGCGCGCAGTTCATCCAGGCGCATGTGGGAAAGCGCGCCATAGGCGGGAAAGCGGCTCACGTCATAGTACACATCCCCAGCGGCGCGATAGGCATAGCCGGCAGCCTCCAGCTGCTGGATCATCTCGATGATATGCCGGATGTGCGTCGTGGCGCGGGGCTCCTCGTCGGGCGGCAATACGCCCAAGGCGGCCTGGTCCTCGCGCATGGCGGCGATGAAACGCTCCGTGAGCGCGCCCTCGTCCACCCCAACGCTTCTGGCGCGAGCGATGATCTTGTCGTCGATGTCGGTGATGTTGCGCACATAATGCACCGCATAGCCCAGTTGACGCAGATAGCGCACCACCACATCGAACACCACCATCACCCGGGCATGGCCCATGTGGCAGTAATCGTAGGCGGTGATACCGCAGACATAAAGACCGATCCTGCCTGGGTGGATCGGCCGCAGAGCCTCTTTTTCCCCACTCAGGCTGTTGAAAACATGCAACACGTCGCGCCTCTCCCTATTTCCCTGCGTTCTCCAGGGCATGATAGCCTGTCTTGCAGCATGAGCGCCTATTTCATCGCCGACTGCCACCTGCAACCCGCAGACCACGCCGCCTGTCAGCGCTTGGGATGGTTCCTGGATACCCTGGAGCCGGGGGATCGCCTGTTCATCCTGGGCGATCTTTTCGAGCTCTATCTGGGTGATGATGGCATCGGCGCCTGGGAAGCGGCCTGGCTGGAGCGTTTTGCCACACTGGCCCGCCATGGTGTGAGCATCGCCATGCTGGCCGGCAACCGGGATTTCCTCATGGGGCCTGCCTGTTGGGAATACGCCCGCATCACCCCCATCACAGAACCCCACATACTCACCAGCCACGGCCTGCGGCTCGTGCTGCTGCATGGGGACACATTGTGCACCGCCGATTACGGCTACCGGCTGTTTCGCAGCGCGGTGCGCTCCCGGCTGTTACGCAGCCTGTGGCGCATGCTGCCGCTGCCATTGCGCCAGCGCCTGGCCAAGAGCTTGCGCCGGGCAAGCCAACGAACAACGCGGCGCAAGACTGTCGCGACCATGCAGGTGCAGGAACAGGCCGTGCAGCAACTCCTCCAGGCGCACCCCTGCGATGCCGTGATCCATGGGCACATCCACGAGAGCGGCCTGCACAACCATGCCACATTACACGGCGTGGTGCGCCGCTACGTGGTGGGCTGCTGGCAGAACGATGCCACCATCGCCTGCCTGGACGACCAGGGCTTGCGTCTCATTCCGGGGCCCGCTTCGCCCCGACCTGACCATGCAGATGGCCCAGCACCCGCCGCAGATGGTTGTCATGAATCCCCATGGCCACAAGGGCCTGGTGAGTACCCCGCACATACTGCTCACAGGACCCCAGAAAGCCTGCCGCCTGGCTCACTGCCCGGGCAATCTCGGTCTCTTCGAGCCGCCCCGCATAGCGGGGATGGACGCGGTTGACCACAAAGGTCAGCGCTGTGACCCGACGCCCGTCCACCCGGACGCTTACCCACGCGGGACGGTAGGCGCCGGTGATCATCTCCCGGCGCCACAGCACCTCCAGCTCCATGGCCACCTGCAGCCGGTCCAGCAAGAAGGCGCCGCCATGACAGGAGCCGCCGCTGTCCAGGCCCAGCACGAGGCCAGGGACCTCTGCGGTGCCCCGGCCCGCAGGCGTCCACAGACACAGTCGGCGATGAAAACCCACCAGCCGGCCCGGACGCTGCTCCAGAAAATGGAACGCCGGGTTCCACAACAGCGAGCCATAGCCGAACACCCACACCTCTTCCAGTGCCATGGCCTGCTCCTGGGCCTGTTCCAGCGAACTCGCAAACTCGGTCGCAGGCAGGATCTCGCTGACGCAGGCCACAGCCGCCAGCAGGTCATGCAAGGCGCCGGAAAGGAGCAGTTCGCGGGTCAATAGCACAGGGGCTTGCTGCTGGCTCATGGGGTCTTGCTCTTCCTTCCTCATGCTGGGTTGTCATTGTCATTTTACTGAAAAATTCCCCCCAGCGCGCGGGAACAAAAGCCCCTGCCCCATGTCTCATAGAACGCGATTGTCTGACCCACCGGCCATGAGCCCTTGATTCCTGGCAGCGGTCTGGTCTACAATCACCAATGCGGGGGCGTATTGGGTTCGACGCCGGTGACAAGGTCCGCGGTGCATGTCGAGGGTGCAGTAAGCCTCGTTAATCACGGCTGCAAAAAAATAGTTGCCAACGACGACAACTTCGCTCTCGCCGCCTAAATCGCGGTGAAACCCGATGACCGCCAGCCTGCGGGCCGTCAAAGGGAAATCCAGCAGGCTCGCAGCCTTCCTCGCCTGAAGGAACGCTGTTAAATCATTCAGGCTGGCATGCTGTCAGGGTGCCCATCCCCGGGCAGCATGCGACAATAAATGATACGGCTAAACATGTAGACCCAACGAAGGCGTGCCGGCGGACGCGGGTTCAATTCCCGCCGCCTCCACCATTCACAAGAGACACACCCGCCCACTAACCGCGTCCGGTTATTGGGCGGGTTTTCTTTTT
>WOZS01000007.1 GCA_011620135.1 Gammaproteobacteria bacterium | reverse complement strand
TGCGCGTGCACCGCGCTGGTCAGATAGGCGGCGGCAGTGCTGCCGAATTGCTCGGAAATGACTTGGTCATGGCTGCGCATGTTGGGTTTCTTTCTGATGGTTCTGATGGCTGATGGTTCCTGTACGGGGAAGCGAGCGGTCTGCGCGGCTTGAATCGCCCAGGGTTTCGTGGAGGCTGTTTGGATAAAGTCAAGCCACCATAGGCGACAAGAGGTGCCGAGCCATGTTATCGCGTGCTGTTTTCGAGACGCGCTGGCCTGTGCCAGTTGATCTGGGAACCGCCAGGGTGGCCTGGCCCTGCTGCAGGGTCTCTCTATATATTATTCAGGGTGGGGCGGGCACTGATCAAGGCCGCTCGTGTCCCATGGGGTATGGGGATTTGGCTGGTTTTTGTGGGAGTTTTCGGCTTGTCTCAGAGAAAATCGGTGTCGCCGGCGGTGAGCCACCAGCGATCCTGCAGGTTATCAGTGGGTGGTCCTGGTGAAAAGCTGTTGGTGGGGATGACGATGCCGAGCGGATGTGTCTCTCCCAGTGCGCCCAACCAGGGGCGTCTGTGGGCAGGGAGCCACAGGGCCACATGGGGCAGCCCCCGCTGCCAGGCCCTGTGTGCCGCATGCTGCAGCAGGATGGGAAAATGGTCGGGCCTGGCGATGAGGTCCATGATCAGCAACCGGCCCTCCTGTTCACGGGCGATGACGAGACCCAGCTGTTCTCCCGCTGGGGTGGCGAGCGTCAGCCACAGGTAATGCTCCGTGGGATGGGCGAGGTAGCGATGATGGCAGTACACACTGTCACGGATGCCGACGATGCCATCGCCCATGGCCTGGGCCATGGTGGCAAACAACCCATCGATCAGCCTGTCTTCTGGCTGCCCGTCTGCAAGGAGCAGGGCGCTTGGTGCCGGCTGGGCCTGCAGGCGCCATTCCACCATTTCTCCCACGGCACGATACAGGCCCAGGCGCTGGGCAATGACCATGGCGCGGCGGTTGGGAAAGCCCACGCCGATCAGGTGGCGACGACCATAGCCGCAGTAGGCGGTGGCGTAGGCTGCGGCAGCCCGGTAGAAAGCACCCTGTCTGGTGAGTAGCCCTCTTGCCTGCGGGGCGACCATCACATCGCCGTTCTGGGTGGCCAGCACCTCGCGGCCAAAGAGCAGTGTTCTTCTGGTGATGCCGCCATCATGGGCGATGATCTGGCCGCGATGCCAGACCACGGCATGGTGGCCGTGCTGGCGGTATTTCCAGCACCACAATGTCTCGCTCATGGGAGATCCGAAACAGCTGGCAAACAACGCCAGCAACCCGGGGATGTCCTGGAGCGTGGCGCTGGCCACCCGCAAACCCGGTTCTGCCAGGCGCTGCAGGCGGATGACGGGTTGCTGATTGTCCAGCAACGCGAAGCCGCACAGGGGGGCGAGCACCGCGAGCATGGCCGTCAGGTCCTGGTCAGCAAACCCTGCGTGGGGCCCAGTCCTGGTTATGGTCAACACCCTTCCTGAGCCAAGCCTGCTATAGGCTGCGCTCAGGCAGCCCAGCGGGTCGTCTGTCAAGGCGCTGGCCGGGATCGGGTGGTCTGTCTCGTGGGCCGGCACCGATTCAGGTCCTGATATAGCGGTGTGCCGAGGGTTTGCAGTCCGGGGCAGCATGACCATTGCCCAGCGGCAGCCAGCGCCTGGGCAGCAGGACATAGCCCAGCTCCGGGCCTGGGGAGTGCACCTGGAGCTCTGCTGCCTGGGGCAGTTCCTCGTAGACCAGCAAGCCATCCTCGGAAAGCAGATAGACTGCCAGCACATAAAGGCCCCGCAGCAAGGGCAGATCAGGAAACTCCAGGATGACGGTACCCGAACCATGGACATCGCGCCCGATCACGATGCCATCGGCAATGGTGCTGGTGCTGGTGATGGACCGGCCATCTGGGGTGGTGATGATGAAGCCCACGCCCGGGGCGGGCAGGCTTGGATCGGAGGTAAAGTCCACCTCGATGCGCAAGGTGGACTGTAGGCAGGTGAGCTCAACGGCCTGTCCTGCGGGCTGGCCATTGACCCGGATGCGGCGCAGTCGCGCCGGAATCCTGTGTTGTTCCAGAGCAGCATGACCACGCGCAAGGCCTGCTTGCGGAAGGGCAGGGGTTTGTGTCTCTGGGGCCTGGTCCAGAAAATGCTGGTAGTCGCGCAGCACATGCTGAGGGGCCCCATCGGCGACGATGCGGCCCCCATCCAGCCAGATCACCCGATCGGCCAGGGCCTCGATATGGTAGAGCGAATGCGAGCAGAACAGGATGGTGGCGCCATCCCTGCGAAACTGCATGATGCGCTCGAAGGAGCGCCGCGCAAAAGCGCCATCGCCCACGCTCAAGGCTTCGTCCAGGATCAGTACCTCGGGATGCAGGCAGGTGGTCACCGCAAAGGCCAGGCGGACGACCATGCCCGTGGAGTAGGTCTTGATGGGCCGTTCCATGGCAGAGCCCAGCTGCGCAAAGTCGGCGATATCGGACAGGGCCTGCTGGCTTGCCCCGGCATCGAGGCCAAGCAGGGCAAGCCCCAGCAGGGCGTTGTCCCAGCCGGTGAGTTCGGGATGAAAGCCGGAGCCCAGCTCCAGAATCGCCGCTACCGGCTGGGCCACTTGCACAAGACCGCTTGTGGGGGCGAGGGTGCCGGCTACGATCTTGAGCAAGGTGCTTTTGCCGGCTCCGTTGCGGCCCACAATACCCAGGACATTGCCCTTGGGCAGGTTGATGGAGATGTCCTGCAGGGCTATGTGCGGGGGGTCTGGTGGCTGGGGGCGCAGCAGCCGACGCCAGGACAGCTGCTGGCGGCCCCGATAGAGCTTGCAGACCGCTTCCAGATGGACCGGGCTCATCTCAGAGCGCCTCGCGAATCTGTATGCTCATGCGCCGGAACAGTACCCAGGCCGGCCCTGTGACCAACAGCGAGCAGGCAAGGGGATACCAGGCATGATGAAGGTCCAGGGCAGCAAGCCCGATGAGACCATGAAGTTGTTGCAACAACGTGGCCATGGGGTTCCAGGCAAGGATATCCTGTAGGTTTTCTGGAAGCATCTGCGGTGCATAAAGAATGGGTGTGAAATAGAACAGCAGGGTCAGCAGAAAGCGCATGCCATAGGCCCCATCCGGAAAAAAAATCCCCAGCAGGGAAAAAATATAGCACCACGGCAGCAGCAGCCAGGCCAATACAACCATGAACCCGGTAGCTGCCAGGGCAGCCTGCGGGCCGTGCAGGATCGCCACCACCGCGGCCTCCAGTGGCGTATAGATCATCCAGACCAGCAGCAGGGGCAGCAGGGGCAGGATGGCCAATGGGAAGATGCTGCGCTCGTACAGGCTGCGCACCTCGCGCAACAGGCTCAGGCAGCGCGACAGGGTTTCCTGCACCAGCAGCCAGGGCAGCACCGAGGGTAGAAAATAGTCGAGAAAAGAAAAACGCGCCATGGGCCGCACCCGCAGCACGGCGTCGAACACGAACCACCATGCCAGGATCTGTAACCCAGGGCCCAGCAACAGCCACAGGCGGCCCAGATGGGTGCCGGCGGTCTGAATGATGGCATCACGCCCCAGGAGCTGGCGCAGCAGGTGCCGATGGCGCAGGGCCAGTTGCCATGGCTGGTAGAAGCCCTGGCCATAGGCGCGAATCAGTCGCCTCAGCAGCAACAGGACACCTCGCATCAGGAGGCGAGGTGCTGGGGAGGGGCGCGCCAGCCCACCTGTCCCAGCAATCTGGTGAGCAGCAGCAGCCCGGCGATGGAGATGCCCATGATCAATCCATACCACAATCCGTCGGGTCCCATGCCCTGGATGATACCCAGGTAGTAGGCTGTGGGCAGCCCCACAAACCAATAGGAGAGTACGGTGACACCCATGGGGGCTGTGGTATCGCCCAGGGCACGCAGCGCGCCCGAGCAGGCCACCTGCAGGCCATCGGCAAACTGCATGGCGGCGGCCATGTACAAGAGATGGCTGCCCTGGCGAGAAACGGCCGGGTCCTCGGTGTACCATGCGGCGATGGTCTTGGGCAACAGGAGCATCAAACTGGCAGGCAGCACCATCAGGGCAGTGGTCGCCATGATGCCAAGCAGGCTGCGAAATCGCATGAGGGTATAGGAGCCGCTGCCCAGCGCCTGGCCGACACGGATGGAGATGGCCATGGAGAAACCCACGGGCATCATGAAGGTGAGGCTTGCCACATTGATGGCGATCTGGTGGCCCGCCACCTCCACGATGCCCATGGCACCGGCCAGCATGGTGACACCGGCAAACAGGGTGGCTTCACAAAACAGGCTGATGCCCACCGGGACGCCTTGACGCAGGATCTCGGTGAGCGTCCTGAGGTTGGGCCATGGCGCTTGCCTCAAGAGGCGATAGGGGCGATAGGCTGGTTGCAGCAACACATACAGGCCAAGACCCACACCCATACCCAGCATGCCCAAGGCACTGCCATAGCCGCAGCCGGTAGCACCCAGGGCTGGAAAGCCCCAGGTGCCATATATCAGGGCTGTGTTACCGATGGCGTTGAGCGCAAGACCGAACAGGCCGAAATACAGGGCTGCCCTGGTCTTGGAAAGACCATCACTGATGAAGCGCAGGCTCATGTACAGGGCAAGTCCGGGCATGCCCCAGGCCAGTGCCTGCAGGTAGCTGAGGACGGCCTGGTGCAATTGCGGCTTGATATGCAGCAAAGTCAGCACGAAATCGATATGAAAGAAGGCCAGGATATAGGCAAGGCCCAGCGCCTGCCCCAGCCAGATGGCCTGATGGGCAAAATGGCCGACGGCAGGCGCGGGCCATGTTTCATGGCGTTGCGCCACCATGGGGGCGATGATCATCAGCATGCCAAGCCCGAAGATCAGCATGGGCGCCCAGATGGCCGAGCCCAGGGCCAAGGCCGCCATGGCCGACGCTGAATGGCGGCCAGCCATGATGGTATTCAGCGTGACCATGAGCAGGCCCGCCACATGGGCCCCCATGACAGGGGCCCCAAGACGCAGCAGGATACGCAGTTCCCCGAGGACCAGATGCCTGCTCCAGGATGTTGCCGATGTGGTCGGTTGCTGCCTCTCGGGTGGAGGGGGCTCTGTATGATGGTGTCTTTTGGTCTCGGTGGGTTTCTGGTGCATGATGTCTGAGGCATGATACGCAATTCTTCCATCACTGACCATCACCATATGGACGAACAGGAGCCAATCGGCGTGTTGTTGATGCAGACCGGCAGTCCGCAGGCAGCTACCCCGCAGGAGGTGGCCCGCTATCTGCGGCACTTCCTGGCAGACCGGCGCATGGTGGAGTGGCCATCCTGGTTGTGGCTGCCCTTGTTGTTTGGCTTGATCGTGCCGTTGCGCGCCGGGCGTTCGGCAGGGCTGTACCGTTCCATCTGGTATCCTGGGGAAGGATCACCCCTGACGGTACATACCCAGCGCCTGGCTCGTGCCCTGCAGGAGCGATTGGGCGAGAAGTATGTGGTGCAGGTGGGCATGCGCTATGGCCTGCCGCCCATCGCGGCAGGTTTACAGGCCCTGCAGGGCTTGCGGCGCGTATTGCTTGTGCCACTCTACCCGCAGTATGCATCGGCCACCGTGGGTTCGGCCCTGGCCATAGCGCAGCGCATCCTGGGGGCATGGCGCGTGATCCCGTCCGTACGCATGGTATCGGGCTATCATCGCCACAAGGGTTACCTGGATGCCCTGGGGGCCAGTGTACGGCAGGCATGGGCACAGCGTGGCCCCATGGATCTGTTGCTGATCTCCTTCCATGGCTTGCCTCAGGCAACCATTGGCAAAGGGGAGATATACGCTGCCGCCTGTGCCGAGACGGCGGCCTTGCTGGCCCAAGGCCTGGGGCTTGCGGAACACCGCTGGCGCCAGACATTCCAGTCGCGCTTTGGCCGCGGGGCATGGCTCGAGCCCAATATCCACCAGCTGCTTGCCGAACTGCCAGGGCGCGGCATTCGGTCTGTGGAGGTGATCTGCCCGGGTTTTGCCGCCGATTGCCTGGAGACCCTGGAGGAGATCGCTATTCGGGGCGCCCATACCTTTCTCGGGGCAGGTGGAGAGCGGTTCGAATACATCCCGGCGCTCAATGAGTCTTCTTGGCATGTCCAGGCGCTGGCTGATCTGGTGGGAACCCACAGTGACCCTTGGCCTTGCTAGTGGAAAGCTGATCAGGAGCTGGCCGTGGTGGGCCCTGCCGTGGCTGGCCTGTGTTCTCCTTACGGGCTGCGCCTCATGGCGCTTGGCCTATGATGTGGATGCCCAGTATGATTTTGCCAGGGCACGCAGCGCGGCCATCATGCCGATGACCCTGGGGGGTATGCAGCCGGTCTGGGTCAGCGAACTGGTGGCCAGACGCCTGGAGCAGGCGCTGGGCATGGCCCTGCGGAACAAGGGTCTCCTTCTCCAGGACCAGGCGCATGGGGATCTGCTGGTGGAGCCGGGGCTTCATGCCGAACCAGAGGCCGACATGACCATCTGGGGTGGGTATTCCTGGTGGTCGCCCTATGGCCCCCATGGTTACTATACCACCCCTGGCACCACCCAGGTCAATGCGCGGATGCAGGTGGTCCTGTTCCTGAATGTGCGCGACCGCCCCAGCAAGCGCCTTGTCTACCGGGCCTGGTCCACTGAATCTCTGGGCCCCAGGGCACCGGATGAAAAGCAGCTGCAGCGTATCGTCAGCAATCTGCTGCGCGAGTTGCCAGTGGCGCCTGACGGGGGGGTGGGAAACCCTCATCCGCAGAAAGCCGGGCGTGAAAGGGGCTCGAGCGAGGAAAGTGCGCCCTGAGAAAGGCCATCTGATCGGCCAGGATGCGTCGCCCCTGCAGATAGACATATTCGGCATGATTGGGCGTGAAGGGGATGGCCAGGAGCTGCATCCCGGCCTCCTCGGGAAGATGTCCGGCCTTGCGGTTGTTGCAGCGCCTGCAGGCTGTGACCACGTTGTTCCAGGTATTGGTGCCGCCGCGGCTGATGGGGCGCACATGATCCCGGGACAGTCTGGCGCTCAGGAAGCGTTCCCCACAATACAGGCACAGATGGCCATCGCGCTTGAATAACGTGCGATTACTCAGCAACGGGACATAACCTGCTGTGAGATGCTCGCTGACTTCGCCCATGGTGGCGATGATGGAATGGATGATCAGCACGCTCTGGCGTCCGGTGATGGCGCTGATACCGCCATGCAGCCTGAACAGGGGGCTACCGCAGGGATAGAGTACCTTGCCCAGGTGATAGAGGTGAGCTGCTTGCTGATAATCGAGCCATTCCAGGGGCAGGCCGCTGGCCGAGGTCCGCAACACGTGTTGGTGTTGCGCGAAGGGATTCATGATCCCCTAGACCACAGAATCCACATGCTTTCTTTACTCGCCACCTTGCGTCACAATAATGGAAGAATCGGCACGGGACAACATCATAGAGCATACTGCTGCCGAGTAAGCGCTGCAAGCCGAGTATAGGTGATCCATGGTGCGCGAACAAGCAATGCATGAACAGGCAGTGATAGACGACAGAACCCTCGAGCCCCTGCTGGAGCTGGCGCATGAAGCCGGGCAGGCCATTTTGGGCGTGAGTACAGCACAGCTGGCGGTGCGGGAAAAAGACGACCGCTCGCCGGTCACCATGGCCGATCAGGCAGCCCAGCAGGTCATCATCCAGGGTCTTGCCCGGCTCTTTCCCGCCGTGCCCATCATCAGCGAGGAGTGCGGCGCGCCTCCCTTCGCGGCCCGCCGTAACTGGCCTGCATGTTTTCTGGTTGATCCCTTGGATGGCACCAAGGAATTCCTGGCCGGGGGAACCGATTATACGGTCAATATTGCCCTGATCCGCCAGGGCCATCCTGCCTTTGGCGTGGTCCTGTCTCCCCGGGGGGATATCCTGTATTATGGAGGTCCTGGGTATGGCGCCTGGAGGCGCCAACCGGGAGAAAACGCCCAGGCCATTGCCGTGCGCAGCATCGATCCCAAGGCCATGGTGGCGGTGGCGAGCCGCAGCCACGGCAGTCCAGCCGTGGAACACTATCTGGGCAGGCTACCGCTCAAGGAGCGTATCAACATCGGCAGCTCCCTCAAGTTCTGTCTGGTGGCCGAGGGCAAGGCCGATATCTATCCGCGCTTTTCGCCCACTGCGGAGTGGGATACCGCCGCGGCCCATGCCGTGTTGCTGGGCGCCGGTGGCGAGGTGACGGACTTGCATCGCAGGAGCCTTGCCTACAACAAGGAAAATCTGCTCAACCCGTCTTTTCTGGCCTATGGTGATGCCTCATGTGATTGGCATGCCGCCATCGATGCCGCCTTGCTCTAGGAGTTGTCAAGGGGCAGAGGCAGTAGATCAATAATGCTCTAGCTCGAGAAGGAAGGAAGTGATGAGACAAGCGATGAAGGGAACCATTGCCGGGCTTTTGGTTCTTGGTGCGATATGGGCTGGTGCCGCCTTGGCGGCGCCGCCGGGCCCGTCACGCACCCCTCCCTCGGCACATCCCGGCGTGCAGAGGCATCAGAATATGGAACAGACCCAGATGCGCATGGAACAGCAGTTGAATCGCCCAGGGATGCAGCGTGATCCAGGCGCACGCGCCAGGGAACAGCAGGAGCAACGGCAGTTGAATACGCGCCAACACATGGATCGCTCCACGCTGGATACCAGTGTGCCATCCCGCGGCAACGCCCGGGTGCGTGGCCAGGCCGCCGGTGCTGCCGCCCATGAACAGCAGGGCAGGGAGCGAGGCAGCCATATCCAGCGCAGCCTGCAGCGCCCGCCGCATCAGCCCGTGCCGGTGCCGCGCCAGGAGCCACATTACGAGACCATTCCACAACAACAGGGCGACCATCAACCATGACGAGGCAAAGCGGCGTTCGGACCGTGAACGGCCCCAGACCTCGTCGTGACCGGGATGCGGGTCATTGGATGCCATCATGCCGGGACTGCGTCGTCGTCTAGGCTATGTCTTCGAGCGCGATCCTGCAGCCCATTCGCTGCTGGAGGTGCTGCTGGCCTATCCTGGTATTCATGCCGTGGCCTGTCATCGGGTGGCGCACGCCTTGTGGCAGGCCGGCTTCAAGACCATGGCTCGGGTCTTGGCTCACAGCGGACGGTTCATGACGGGGATCGAGATCCATCCGGGGGCTGTGCTTGGTCGACGCGTCTTCATTGATCATGGTTTTGGCGTGGTGATCGGTGAGACAGCCCTGGTAGGCGACGACTGCACGCTGTATCAGGGCGTGACCCTGGGCGGTGTCAGCTGGCAAAAAGGCAAGCGCCACCCCACACTGGGTCGCGACGTGGTGATCGGTGCCGGCGCCAAGGTGCTGGGACCCATCACGATTGGTGATGGGGCGCGCATCGGTTCCAATGCGGTGGTGGTCAAGGATGTGCCCGATGGTGCCACGGTGGTGGGCGTACCGGGGCACGTGGTGGGCGACAAGGCAACAAAACCAGCTTCTCTGGCAGCGCTGCGCCCGGGTTTCGAGGCGTATGGTCCCACCAAGGACATGCCAGATCCCCAGGTCCAGGCGCTCCTGGAATACATGGAGCGTCTGGAGCGCCGTCTGGCCACGCTGGAGCAGGAGTCTCGTGAGCTTGCATCAAGCAGGCTGGAAGCTGGAGGGTGATGGATGTCTTCTGAAGAACACTCGATCTACCTGGATTATGCTGCCACCACGCCTGTGGACGAGCGTGTCGCCCAGGCCATGTGGCCGTGGCTCACAGAGCATTTCGGTAACCCGGCCTCGGATCACGCATGGGGGCGCCGGGCGCGTCAAGCCGTGGCAACAGCCAGAGCGCACGTGGCCTCCTTGGTGGGGGCGCAACCGGAGGGCGTGCTGTTCACCTCGGGCGCCACAGAAGCCATCAACCTGGCCCTCAAGGGCCGGGCCCGCTTTGCCGGGGATGGCAGAAGGCGCATCGTGACGCTGGCCACGGAACATCAGGCTGTGCTCGCCTCCTGCCGGGCGCTGCAGCGCGAGGGTATGCAGATCATCCACGCCCCAGTGGGGCCCACAGGTGAGATCGACATGGCAGCCATGGTGGACCTGCTGGACGAGCAGGTTTTGCTGCTCTCGGTGGCCCATGTGAATGGCGAGCTCGGGGTTATCCATCCTGTCGCCCAGTTGGCCGCCCTGTGTCGCCATCATGGCATCGCTTGCCATGTGGATGCTTCCCAGAGCCTGGGCAAGCTGCCTGTGGACATGGCGGCATGGGGGATCGATTATCTGTCTTTCTCCAGTCACAAGATCCATGGACCAAAGGGGGCAGGCGGCCTCGTGATACGGCGCCAACCGGGGCCCGGCCTGCAGCCGCTGCTCGATGGTGGCGGGCAGGAGGGAGGGTTGCGCGGCGGCACGCTGGCCACGCACCAGATCGTTGGTCTGGGTGAGGCAGCGCGCCTGGCACAAGAGTCCCTTCCCCACGAACCGCAGCGCATTGCGGCATACCGTGATCGGCTGTGGTCGCTTCTGGCATCACAACCCGATGTCATGCGCCATGGCAGTCCTCAGCATGCCGCCCCCCATATACTCAGTGTGGCGCTGCTGGGCATCGATGCTGCGAGCCTGCTTTACGCCATCCCGCAGTTGGGCTTTTCCCGGGGGTCGGCCTGCGCCAACCTGCATGGCGGCACCTCCCATGTCCTGCGGGCCCTGGGCATGAAGCCTGAGGTGATGCGTGCCACGGTGCGCCTGTCGTTCGGCCGGAATACCACGGATGACGAGGTGGAACAAGCGGCACTTTGGCTTGTCGAAGCCGCACAATGGCTGCGTGCGCGTTCTCCGTCTGGGCGCCACAGGACAGATGTGAACCATGTGAACCAGACCACGTCAGTTGTACAATATCGCGCAAGGCGCCTGGAATGGCAGCCGGTCGCCGGGGACAGCATGCCGGTCGCCGGGCAGGGACAGCATGTACACGCCGTGCTCATGAGCAATCATTTTTTCTCCGATGAGCATGTGGCATGGGCTTTTGCGCCAGACATGGCGCTGGGTGAAGCGGGGTCGGCCCATGAGGGCACGGTGCGCTTTGGCCTGGCTGTGGATGATCACGGTTTTGTCAGCCGGGTGTGCTATCAGGCTGACGGTCCGCCGGAGCTTCTGGCCGCGTCCAGCCTGCTGGCCGAGCTGGCGCAGGGCTTGTTCCTCGAGCCCCAAGCTGCGCTGTGGGGAACGGCATGGCATAGGCCCCTGGGGCTGACGCACCAGCAGGTGTTTATGGCGCTTCTGGCAGAGGAGGCCTTACAGCGCGCCTGGCATGCGGCCCAGGACAACCTCCTTGCCCGCAAGGATCCAGGGCGCACGGTGAAAAACGCGACTCAAGCTCAAGTTGATTAGGTTGATGAGAGGGTAAAAAAATGGGTATTCGGTTGACGGATGAAGCTCGGGCGCACCTCGAGCGTCAGTTGCAAAGGCAACCTGATGCCGTCGGGGTGCGCTTTGGGGTGAAGGAAGCAGGCTGTTCGGGCATGCGCTATGTGGTGCAGATGGCACAGGTCGTGGAGCCAGGCGATGTGTTGCTGGATGAGCAGGGCATCAGGCTGATCGTGGCGGCCAGCAGCCTTCCTTATCTGGATGGCACCGAGGTCGACCTTGTTACGGAAGGCCTGGCGCGTACCTTGCGGTTTCATAATCCCCATGCCGTGGCTTCGTGCGGTTGTGGCGAGAGCTTTGCTGTGGGGGGGCGTTGATTGTGGCCGTGGAACGGACCTTGTCCATTCTCAAGCCGGATGCCTATGCCAAGGGATGTCTCGGCGAGGTCCTGCGCCGTTTTGAGGCAGCTGGGCTTCGGGTGTTGGCCATCAAGTCCCTGTGGCTGACCGCCTCGCAGGCCGAGGCATTTTATGGGGTCCATCGGGAGCGCCCCTTTTTCAGGGATCTGGTGGCGTTCATGACCTCTGGCCCCGTCGTGGTGCAGGTGTTGGAGGGACGAGATGCCGTTGCCACCAACCGCCGTCTGATGGGTGCCACGGATCCCAAAAAAGCGGATACCGGCACCATTCGCGCCGACTTCGGCAGCCACATCGAAGCCAATGCCGTGCATGGTTCCGACAGTGCGCAGACGGCAGCAGAAGAGATCGCCTTTTTCTTCAGTCAGAGTGAATTGACTGCCTTGATGCCGGCTGAATCTGGCAGCGCCTGAGCCATGGAGCATGACAGGCCACTGCCGGACGAGGTGGGACAGGAACCCGTGCTGTCCTTGCTGGGCATGGATCAGCAGGCTGTGCGGGCTTTGTTGCAGGATCTGGGGCAGCCCACCTATCATGCTCGGCAAATCCTCGCCTGGGTGCATCGGCGGGGTGTGCTGGATGTGGAGGCCATGACCGATCTCTCCAGGGCATTGCGGGCCGTGCTGGCGAGGCATCTGGCGCAGCCTCTGCCCATCGTGCTGCGCCAGCAGGTGTCCGCTTGCGGTACCAGGAAATATCTGTTGGGTCTCCAGGGCGGGGGTGCTGTGGAGTGTGTTTTCATACCCCAGATCTCTCGGGGCACGTTATGCATTTCCTCGCAGCTGGGATGCCCCGTGGCCTGTCCGTTCTGCGCCACTGGCGCCCAGGGGGTGCGTCGCCAGCTCACGGCGCAGGAAATCATGGCGCAGATCTTTCTCACGCGAGCCGCTCTGGGTGCTGATGCCGTGAGCCATGTTGTTTTCATGGGTATGGGGGAGCCCCTGCTCAACCTCAAGGCGGTGTTGCCCGTGCTGCGCCTGTTGACCGATCAGGCCGCCTATGGCCTGTCCAAGCGTCGCGTGACCATCTCCACCTCTGGGGTGGTGCCTGCCATGGATCAACTGGCCAGCGAGGCAGATGTGGCCCTGGCGGTCTCTCTTCATGCACCCGATGACGCCTTGCGTGATGTCCTGGTTCCCATGAATCGGCATTATCCCCTGGAGATGCTGCTTGCGGCATGTCGGCGTTATCTTGCGGGCAAGGATCATAAAAGCCATATCACCTTCGAGTATTGCTTGCTTGCCGGCGTCAATGACAGTCCGGCCCAGGCCAAGGCCGTGGCAAGGCTCTTGTCTGGCATTCGAGCCAAGATCAATCTCATTCCATTCAATCCCTTTCCAGGCGCACCTTTCGAGCGTCCATCGGATGCGGCCATCGATGCCTTTGGATCTGTTTTGCATGGCAGGGGATTACGGGTCACCACACGGCGCAAGCGGGGTGACGAGATTGCAGCGGCCTGTGGCCAACTGGTGGGTACTGTGCCGGCGCGGGCACGCCGCGACAAGCAGTCACATGCAGCCAGTGCCGTTTGACTGTAGCCCTGCAGCACAGCAAACCGTGGCCGGGATGCCAAGGCGATCCTTGCTTTCCCGTGGGGTCCCGAGCCATGTGGCCATGGGGGTCATGCTGGGCGTATTCCTGGCGGGTTGCGCAAGCCGGCCGCTCACTGAAGGAGAGATGCTCCAGAAGCCAGCCGGGATGAACGTGACCATGGGAATTGGGTACATGGAGCAGGGGCGCTACGATGTGGCCATGGAAAAGCTGGAGAAAGCAATTCGTGAAGATCCAGCGCTTCCAGAGGCGTATGTGGCCATGGCCAGACTGTATCGCCTGCTGAACAAGCCTGATGTGGCGGATGGGTATTTTGCCAAGGCATTGCGCTTGGCAGGAGATCGCCCTGACATCCTGGCGGATTATGGTATTTATCTCTGCCAAGCCAGGCAATGGGAGCAGGCCGAGGCCAGTTTTGCCAAGGCCATCGCGAACCCCAGCTACCCACGGCCGGAATATGCCCATACCGCTGCCGGGCGTTGTGCCCAGATGGCCCGTAATATCCCGCGGGCCAAGAGCCATTTCCTCGCTGCCTTGAATATTTCTCCTTTTTATGAACCCGCCCTGCGGGCCATGGCGCATCTATCGTATGAGATGGCTGATCTTACTATGGCCCAGAGCATGGTAGAGCGTTATATGCACGCCGTGTCGAATCCAGATGCGGATATGCTGTATCTTGCTGTGCTGGTGTATCGGGCGCGAGGGCGCTTTGATGTGGCCCGGAATTATCGGGATGTCTTGTTGAAACAGTTCCCAGACTCAGGCCAGGCGGCACGACTGCAAGGCTCGAGGTGAACGCAAGGTGCGCCGGGATGATGGAACACATGATGGAAAACATGAAGACTGAGATGAAAGCAATGGATGCGGAGTCCCCCACGGAATTGGGTTTGGGTGCCCAGCTGCGCCTGGCCAGGGAACGGGCCGGTCTTGGGCGGGCCGAGGCGGCCCGTAATCTGCGTGTGACCGATCGGGTGATCGAGCGTCTGGAATATGAGTTGTTTGATGAATTGCCGGCGCCTATTTATGTGCGCGGGTATCTGCGGCAATACGCTGCGCTGCTGCACATGCCCCCAGAAGAAACAGAAGAAATGGTGCATCTGTACAACAGAACCTATGCCGAACGGCCTGCGCCCTTGATTCGAGAATCGCTGCGGCAACGACTGGTGGACCGGCAGTTTGGTTTCCGGGTCTGGCCTGTATTGACTGTATTGGTGGCGGCGGCCACCCTGCTTGGCTTATGGCTCTTTGGCGGTCAGCCAAATCTTTCCCAGGTTTCCGATGTCTTACAGGATAAACCGGCTACCAACGCCATGCCGGGTGCGGACACGACTACCATGTCTGGGAGCCAGCAGCAGCCCTCTGTGGTCCCGCAAAAAACCTCACCCCCCGCCAAACCAGGGAAACAGCGCACCATGCCGGTGGGGCGAGACGAGGCAACCGCCGTTTCCCACAATAGCCATTCCCCAGCAGGACAGGACTGGCAGCCTGATCGTGCCATGTCAGCAAAGGAACGCGCCAGGGACAACCCCGATGCCAATGCAAACGGTCAGCCGCCGCCTGGCTCCTTATCAGGGCAGGAGGCCCAGCAATCGATCCAGCCAGGGCTTGCTGCCTCGTCGCCCACAGCGGCTGTGCCCGGCTTGCGCGATGTGCAGTTTCAATTCAGCAAGGATTGCTGGATCGAGGTGCGTGATGCCGATGGCCGCAAGATTCTTGCGAGCATGGGGCGAGCCGGGGAAACCAAGTCCATCCATGCCAAGGCACCCTTGGCGGTCATGCTGGGCAACGCCAGGGGCGTGGCCATCCTGGTGGATGGCAAGAAGTTTGACTTCTCTAAATATCTCAACAAGAGCCAGATTTCTCGCTTCCGTATCCCCGCTGCAGACAATCCTTGAGGTTGGTTGATGGTTGCAAAGGACGGTGTCTCGTTCCGAGAATAGGCATGAATATGGATGCTGGGCGTATTCAGGGCATACGAGGTATGCCCGATGTGGACTGGCGGGAAGCGCGACAGTGGGAATGGCTCGAGCGCCAGGCGGCCGCTGTCCTTGCGGGGTGTGGTTATCAGGAGGTTCGTCTACCCCTGCTTGAAATGAAGGACCTGTTTTCCAGGGCAGTGGGTACAGGAACGGATATCGTTGCCAAGGAAATGTACTGCTTTCAGGAC
>WOZS01000061.1 GCA_011620135.1 Gammaproteobacteria bacterium | reverse complement strand
GCGGCAAGCTTTTCCTCCATGCACTCATAGCCGCGATCCAGATGATGCACGTGACGAATGACCGTCTCGCCCTGGGCCGCCAAGGCAGCAAGCACCAAGCCCGCCGAGGCCCGCAGGTCGGTGGCAGTCACCACCTGGCCGTGCAGTTGCGGCACGCCCTGGATATGCGCCTTGTTGCCCTGCACCTGGACGATGGCTCCCATGCGGACCAGCTCCGGCACATGCTGCAGCCGGTTTTCGAAAATGGTCTCGACCATGGTGCTGCTGCCTGCAGCTATGGCATTCTGGGCCATGCATTGCGCCTGCATGTCGGTGGGAAAGCCCGGATACACCGCCGTCTCGATATCGACAGGGCGCAATCTCCCGGGGGGAGCTGCAAGCGACACCTCGTTTTGGGCCGTCTCCACGCAGGCGCCGGCACGGCGCAGCGTATCGAGTACCGCGCCGAGGATTTCGGGGTTTATCCCCTGCACACACACCGCGCCGCCGGTCATGGCGGCTGCCACCAGATAGGTGCCAGCCTCGATGCGATCGGCCATGATACGATGCTGCACACCGGCCAGATGCCTCTGGCCATGAATGACGAGCCGGTTTGTGTTGATGCCTTCGATGGCTGCACCCATGCCGCGCAGAAACAAAGCCAGATCCGTCACTTCCGGCTCTCGTGCTGCCTGCTCGATGATGGTTGTACCCTGGGCCAGACAGGCGGCCATCATGATGTTCTCGGTGGCAGTCACGCTCACGGGCTCCAAATGAATCACCGCGCCTCGCAAGCCATCGGCCCAGGCCTTGATGTAGCCATTTTCGATGCTGATGTGCGCGCCCATGGCCTGAAGCCCCTTGATATGCAGATCGATGGGCCGCGGCCCAATGGCACAACCACCGGGTAGCGCGACACATGCCTGCCCAAACCTGGCCAGCAAAGGCCCCAGGGCCAGTACCGAGGCGCGCATGGTCCGCACCAGGTCATAGGGAGCCACCGTGCGGTCAATGCCGTTGGCATCCAGTATCAGGCGCATGCCGTCGGTCATGGTGATGCGCATGCCCATGCCACTCAGCAAAGCCACCATGGTGCTGATATCCTTGAGGTGCGGCACTCGTTCCAGGGCCACGGGGCTTTCTGCCAACAGGCTGGCGGTGAGAATGGGCAGAGCTGCGTTCTTGGCGCCTGAACAACGCACCTTGCCCATGAGCGGGGCACCCCCCTGAATCACCAGGCATTCAGGTCGACTGACGGGGTCGCCTTGACCATAAGACACAGCATCGTTCACGCAGGTGCCCGGGTCTCGATGGACAGGGCATGGACCGCCTCCCCCATGTGTTCCCCAAGGGTCTCGTAGACCATACGATGGCGCGCCAGAAGCGGCATGCCAGAGAACTCTTCAGCCTCCACCACAGCGCGAAAGTGCACCCCGTCTTCGGATTCGACCACCACGCGAGGCGCGGCAAGACCACGCCGCATCAAGCCGTCACGAATCATGTCGATCAATTCCTCTCTGCCCAACTGCATATCTTTCTCCTTGAATGAATAAAAATGACCTGTCAAACCACCACATCCGCCGCGGTACGGCCAAGATGGCCGGCCAGGTCTGCGACCTGGTGCGCCGCCTCGACCCAGGGCGTGAGATCGGTGGTCTGCAGCGCATCCTGGGCGCTCAGGGGGCGTTCCACATAAAGCCGCAGGGTGGCGCCCTGGGTGCCCGTTCCCGAAAGACGAAAAACGGCACGTCCGCCCTGCTGGAAGTGCAGCTCAATCCCCTGGGGCGTGCTGATGCTGCCGTCCACAGGATCCCTATAGCGAAACTCGCTGGCCTTCGCAATGGTGAGTGCGCCCCATGTGCTGCCCGGCAGGGAGGCCAGGCGCTGGCGCAGGTGCTGCATCAGGCCATCTGCAGCCGAGCTGTCAAGCCCCTCATAATCATGACGCTGGAACAGATCACGACCATATTGTGCCCAATGTCTTGTCAGCAATTGAGGCAGTGTCAGTCGTGTTGCCGCCAGGATGTTGAGCCAGCATAATACGGCCCACAACCCATCCTTCTCGCGGATGTGGTTACCCCCCGAACCATAGCTTTCCTCGCCACACAGGCTGATCAGATCGGCATCCAGCAGATTGCAGAAGTATTTCCACCCCGTGGCGGTCTCGTAGACAGGAATGCCCAGAGCCTGGGCCACCCGATCCACGGCATGGCTGGTTGGCATGGAGCGGCCCACACCCCGCACGCCAGCGGCGAACTGGGGAATGAGGTGGGCATGGGCGGTGAGCAATGCCAGGCTGTCACAGGGGGATACGATCGTTGCCGGGCCCAGGATCATGTTGCGATCCCCATCGCCGTCGGAAGCTGCACCAAAATGAGGACTGTCCCGTCCAGCGCCATTCCCGATGCCCATGGCATGCATCAGTTCCAGGGCGTTATGGGGATTGGGGTCGGGATGGCCGCCGCCAAAATCGGGCAGGGGGATATGATTGATCACAGTCCCCGCCGGGGCACCAAGGCGGTTTTCCAGGATCTCCCTGGCATAGGGCCCTGTCACGGCATGCATGGCATCGAATATCATCCGAAAACCGCTCTGGAACAGGGCCGCGATGGCCTCGAAATCAATGAGCCTGCTCAGCAGATCGGCATAGGCCGCCACCGGGTCGATAATCTCGATGATCATATCCCCCATGGCACTTTGCCCGAGAGTACCCAGATCCGGGATGGGGGCATCGTAGATGCGATACTCCTGCAGTTGCCTGCTCGCCCCATAGATGGCCTCGGTCAGGGCCTCTGGGGCCGGGGCACCGTTGCTCGTATTGAACTTGATGCCGAAATCACCATGGGCACCACCTGGATTATGGCTTGCCGTGAGCAAAATCCCGCCACCGGCCCCATGATGGCGAATCAGGTGACTTCCTGCCGGGGTAGACAGCAAGCCATGCTGGCCCAGCAACACCCTGGCCACTCCATTGGCCGCCGCCATGCGCAGACAGACACCCAGAGCCACGTCATTGTGGAAACGGCCATCGCCCCCCAGCACCAGGGTCTTGCCTTGCAGCTCCTCATGGGCGGCATTGAAGATGGCCTGCAGAAAATTTTCCAGATAATTGGGTTCAAGAAAGCGGCTCACCGGCTTGCGCAACCCGGAGGTTCCAGGACGCTGATCGTCATAAGGTGTTGTGCGGCATGTCATGATGTTTTCCTTCATACCCCTCCTCCCAGCGGTCTTTTCCGCAAGCCATTGGACGAGCCGCGCTGGCCCCCTGTGGGCCAGCAATGTCGATGTTGTGCTATAGTCACATCCATCATGATGAACACCATCGTGCATCAGCAGACCCTCTCGCCGCGCAAACTCAGCTTTGCAGCGCTGATGGTGCTCTATGAGGAAAATTACGTCCTGGCCTGCCGGTTGATTCCCAGAAACTGGCGGCGCAAACAGGCCGTTTCGCACAGCAACGATGACCTGAGCCTGCATCTGCGCTGCATCAACCGCGATAAATTCACTACATTGTACCTTATGACCTACTATATCGAAGAGCGCGCCGAACCAGGCCTGCTGTTTCGTCTCTATCACGACGCCGTGCTGGCTGAAGCCGTGGGTTTTGCTGGTCATGAGCCCACGGTGGACCATATGGATGGCATGGCCCCTGCCTGGGTATTCCGCCACAAATGGCAGCTCAATCTGTTCTTGAACAAATGGCTGAGGTATTGCCTGGGGCGGGGTCATGACTTCACCCCCAGCGCCAAACCAATCATCCATCGGTAACAGATACATCAAAAAACCAGCGGCCCGGGATCTGTTGCCGTCCACAACCCAACCCATGGCCGTGCGTCATGCAGCCCCACCAGACCTGCTGCATCGCCCAGGCCAGCCAACAAACGCACATCATGGTTGCCTTGCGCCTTTTTGGTGAGGGGCTCCTGGCATTGGCCATCTGCTGGGGGCTGGCCCATGCCGCACTCCACAAGCAGGATTCGTGGCGAGCCTTGTGGTGGGTCACCATCATGATCACCCTGCCAGGCGTGGGGCTGCTGTTTTACCTGCTCTTTGGCCTCGAGGGTTCCTCGAAACCTTCTCACCTCAACAGGGCTGTTCTTTCCCTTCCAGACGCCCCCCAGCACGATACTCACCCATCCCGCCCGTCTTCCGTCTGGGATTTGACGGGCGTGATCGCCGCGGTCCCGGACGTTCCGGGAAATATGGTCGAGCCCCTGTGTGATGGCGATCAGGCCTATCCGGCCATGCTGCATGCCATCGAGCAGGCCACCGCCAGCATCACATTGATGACCTATATTTTTGGTCATGATGTGGTTGGCCTGGCCTTTGCGCGGGCCCTGCAACGCGCCTGCTCCCGTGGTGTCGCCATACGGGTCCTCATCGATGGGGTGGGAGAACGCTACTCCTGGCCATCCATGGTGGGCACGCTGCAGCGCCTGGGCATAACGGTACGCCGTTACCCTGGATTGCGCCCCGTCCTGCTGTCTGGCTTCAATCGCCGCAACCATCGCAAGCTTTTGATCATAGATGGACAAATCGCCTTTTCAGGCGGACTGAACATCAGGGCCCAGCATGTGCATGCCCTGGTAGGCGATCGCGTCCATCATGACACCCATTTTCGCATCACAGGACCTGTGGTTACCCATCTCCAGGCCATATTTGCCGAGGACTGGTTCTTTGCAACAGGAGAAGATCTCCAGGGGGCCCAATGGCATGCCCATACCCCACAACAGGTTGGCAAAAGCTGCTGTCGCACCCTGGCCACAGGACCCCAGGTCCAGGAAAAACTCAAAATGCTGCTGCTTGCTGCAGTCACCCAGGCTCAAAGGCGCTTGTGGATCCAAACACCCTATTTCCTGCCCGATCAATCCCTGCTGGATCAACTGGCCCTGGCCATCTGCCGGGGCGTGGATGTCCGTATTCTCATTCCCGGGAACAACAATCTGCCATTCGTGCATTGGGCCAGTCTGGCACAAGCCCGCCATGTGCTGGACGTGGGCTGCCAGTTGCTGCTTGGCGCAGGGTCATTCAACCACAGCAAACTCTTTCTGGCGGACGATCACTACGCCATCATCGGCTCCATGAACTGGGACGCCAGAAGCCTGCGGCTCAATGGCGAGCTGATCATCGAATGCCTGGATGCCAACCTGAACGCCCGGCTGGGCAACCTCTGGTTACATAACGCCCATCGCGCCCTGCCTCTCTCTGGAGAGGTCATACGGGCCTGGCCTGTTGTAGCCCAGGTGCGCAATGCATTGGCGCGGCTTTTCATGCCTATCCTGTGAGACCTGCGTCTTGCTTGATAGTATTGGTTGAATTGGTTGCTGAAAAAAAGCATCATGATGAGCAGGTGCGGCACAAATCAAAAAATCACAAGGCAAGGGATTAAGGAACCATGATTTCTCCAGCCGGGATAGCTGGCGCAGCGGCAATCCTATGATGCGAAGCATACCATCCAAGGCTGGTCCCTGGCCTGGGCATGAGTGTGCATGGTTTCGCTCATCATGGCGGCTTCTTGCTCCATGAGGAGCTCCGCGCCCTCTGCAGCGCCGAGGGAGCCTTCCTGTGAGGGAAGCTGCCCCATCAACGCCTGGTGTGGACGCCATCGAAAATCACCGGCAACCCCGGATGCACAAAGGGCTGTGCAACCGCAAGCCATAACCAGAAATGCCGGTACCACCATCGCCAGACAACACGAGGTAACCTCTGCCTTGCAGATCCTGCGCTCCGGGGCCGCCAAGGCGGTGTTGCAGGCCGCCTGCGGTGCAGAACACATCAGTGCCTTTTATTTTCCCGGGGACATCATCAACCTCGGGACTCTCGAGGGAGGCCGCCAGCAAGCGTCGGTGGTTCTTCTTTCTGCGGCGAGCCTCTGCCGGATTCCGCAACCCTTGCTGCAAGCCCACATGCAACACAACCCTGCTCTGGCCACTGCCCTGCTGCAAGCCGCTATGCAGGAGCTGCGCCAAGCCAACTGGCTTGGCGTCCTGCTGTCCCAAGGCTCTGCCCAGGAGCGCCTCTTGTTTTTCATCCATACCCTTGCCCAGCGGGACCTGAAAACAGGGGGTTCAGGGGCATATGTTCATCTCGCCATGTCCCGCAGAGACGTGGCCAATCACCTGGGGCTGGCAGCAGCCACAGTAAGTCGCACCCTGGCCCACCTCGAAGAGCAAGGTCTCCTTCATTGCTCAGGGCGGACCATCACTCTCCTCAAGGAGATTTCACCGCGGCACAACTTTTCCTGAACCAACTTTCCCTGAACCAGGCTTGACCAGCCTGGTTGCTCTCGGCCCGCACAAAACATCAGTGATTCCTGGATGACAGGGCATCCTGCTGCGACAGGGATGTGTCCCGATGATCCTTGCCCAGCAGCAGATACATAGCCGGCACCACGAACAACGTGAACAATGTGCCGATGGAAAGCCCGGAAGCCACCACGATGCCCAAGGCGCGGCGACTCATGGCTCCGGCCCCGGAGGCCAGAATCAAGGGGACCACCCCGGCCACCATGGCGGCGGTAGTCATCAGGATGGGTCGCAGTCGTACGCCACAGGCATGCTCCACGGCTTCGCGCTTGGTCATGCCCTGCTGATGTTGCAGCTCATTGGCAAATTGCACGATCAAAATGCCGTGCTTACTGATCAGGCCGATAAGAGTCACCAACCCCACCTGGGTATAGATGTTGATGCTGGTAAAGCCCAGGGTCACGAACAGCAGCGCGCCGCTGATGGACATGGGCACGGTGATCAACATGATCAATGGATCACGAAAGCTTTCATACTGCGCCGAGAGCACCAGGTAGATCACGATCAGGGCAAAGATGAAGGTCACGACCAGGGCCTGGCCTTCCTGGACATACTGGCGGGATTGTCCACCATAATCATAGGTGTATCCAACGGGCAGGATTTCCTTGGCGGTATCCTGCAGGAACTTGATGGCATCACCCATGGTCACGCCGGGAGCCGGTACGCCCTGGATGGTGGCTGAATTGAGCTGGCCGAAATGCTTCAGTTCCTGGGGCTGAACGGTGTAGCGCATGCGGATCAGCGTGGCAAGCGGCACCAGCGCCCCATCCCCGGTGCGCACATAATAATCAAGAACCTGTTCCGGATTCTGCCGGGCATCACGTATCGTCTGGGGGCGCACCTGATAGGCACGGCCAGCCACATTGAACCAGTTCACATAGCTGTTGGCCAGGGCGGTTTGCAATTCGGAAGCCAACTGTTGCATGGAAAGCCCCACCTCAGCCGCCTTTTCCCGATCGATGTCATAGGAGATCTCGGGGCGGTCGTAGCGCAGGTCGGATTCCACATAGGCAAACATGCCGCTCTTCTTGGCTCTGGCCAATACCTGGTTGGCCACGTCATATATGCGTGCCGGCGGCTCTACGGACTGAATGGCAAAGTAAACAGGCATGCCCGTGGTATTGCCGGGTAATGGTGGCCTCGAGAATACCGCGGTCTGCAATCCGGCAATCTGGTTGACCCCGTGCTGATACTGGGGCTGAATCTGCATCTGGGTACGCTTGCGCTGGTCCCATGGGCTGAAGCGGATGATGGACAGGCCCTGGTTGATACTGGCGGTCACGCCACCTGGAGCCATGCCATTGAGATTGAAATACTGTTCGGCCTCTGGTATCGAGCGGGCCACGTTGTCGATCTGGCTGGTCCAAAGCTCCATCTGATCGATGGTGGCCGCAGGGGAACCTCGCGCCTGCACGAACAGCACGCCCTGATCCTCCTCGGGAGCCAGTTCAGTCTGGCTCGTTGAGTAAAAGAAATAGCACGAGCCCAGGATCACCACAGCCAGCACATATGTCACCGGGCGATAGTCCAGGGAATGATGCAGCAGGCCATGGTACCGACGGTGCAGCCATGCGAAGACATGGTCCAGCAGCGCCGCCAGCCCTTTCTTGGCGGGATCGGCCGGAAGCACCCTGGAGGACAGCATGGGGGAAAGTGTCAGCGCCACCACCCCGGAGATGAGTACGCTGCCAGCCAGGGTGAAGGCAAACTCGGTGAACAGAATGCCGGTCAGCCCACCCATAAGCCCGATGGGCGCATAGACCGCCGCCAGCGTGATGGTCATGGCAATGATGGGTCCGCCCAGCTCGCGGGTGCCATGGATGGCAGCATCAATGGGCTTGGCGCCCTCCTCGATGTGGCGCTGGATGTTTTCCACCACGATGATGGCATCGTCCACCACCAGGCCAATGGCCAGCACCATGGCCAGCAAGGTCAGCAGATTGACGGAAAAACCCATCAGCAGCATCAGCGTCAGCGTACCGACCACAGACAGAGGGATGGCCACGATGGGCACGATCACCGCCCTCAAGGAACCCAGAAAAAGAAAAATCACCACGATGACGATGACCACCGCCTCGAGCAATGTCTTGACCACATCGTGAATGGAGGCATTGATGAACTCGCTGACATCATAGACCACGACGGCCTTGAGGTCCGCAGGGAATTGGGCGCGCAATTCTGGCATGATCGCCCGCACTTCCCTGGAAACATCCAACGGATTGGCGGTGGGCTGCACATTGATGCCGATGAAGACGCCAGGCTTGCCCCTGAGCACCACCGCATGGTCATAATCCTCGGCACCCAGTTCCACCTCGGCCACATCCTGGACACGTACCGTATAGCCATGGACACGACGGATGATCAACTGGCGATATTCCTCGGCTGAATGCAAATCAGTGGTGGCCCCGAGATTGACACCGACCATGGTGCCCTTGCTCTGCCCTGCGGCCGAGACCAGGCTTTGGCTTTCCAGGGCATGCCACACATCACTTGGTGTCAAGCCAAAGGCGGCCAGGCGCTGTGGCTTGAGCCAGATGCGCATGGCAAAGCGGCGCTCTCCGATGAGCTGCGCCTGCTGCACCCCGGGCAGAGTCGCCAGCTTGGGCTTGATGGCGCGGAGTAAGTAGTCAGAGATCTGGTTCTGCTGCATGGCATCGCTGTAGAACGCCAGATACAAGGAGGCCGTGGATTCACCCACAGTCACGTCCACCATGGGGTCGAGCGCTTCTGCGGGCAGCTTGTAGCGCACCCGCTGGATCTTGCTCAGGACCTGCGCCAAGGCTTCGTTGGGAGGGAAGTTCAGGCGTACATAGACCGTGATGTAACTTTGTCCCTTGACGCTGGTGGATTCCAGATAATCCACGCCATCGGCCGAGGCGATTTCTTCTTCCAGAGGCGTGGTGATGAAGCCTTGCACCACGTCGGCTGCAGCGCCGTAATAGTCGGTGCGGATGGTCACCTTGGTGTTGGTGGTATAGGGGTATTGACGCACCTCCAGCAGACCAAAGGCCCGCAACCCGGAGACCAGGATCAGCAAGCTGACCACGGTGGCCAGCACGGGTTTCTGGATGAAGGTATCGGTGAACCTCATGCGACCGCCTGGGGCCAGGGGCAGTGCCCGCGTGTCCTTGGATGCATGAGCCTTGAATTATTCAAGGATATACGCATCAGCTATTGGGTAGCTTGGGCTGCGGATCGTTCGGCGGCAACACGGCATTGTTGATCTGCACCACACTTCCCTCCTTGAGCTTGATCTGTCCGGCCACCACCACCTGTTCGCCAGGCTTGATGCCCCGCAGGACAGCGACCTGGTCGCCGCGGCGCTCACCCACCTTGACGAAGCGCTGCTTGGCTACCAGCTGCTTGGCGCCACCTTTGGTCTGCTGCTCTTCCACCACGAAGACAAGCTCGCCATAGGGATTGTAGGCGATGGCGGTCTGGGGCACTGTGACGATCTGCCTGGTCTGGGGCAGGCGAACGGTCACTTCGGCAAAAAGGCCCGGGCGCAGCACAAGCTTTTCATTGTGCAGCAGGGCGCGGATCATGTAATTGCGGGTAGCCGTATCCACCTCGGGACTGATGGCCTCGATCTTTCCTTCAAAGTCTTGCCCAGGAAAGGCATCGGTGGTGACACGCACCTTCTGGCCGATGGCCACCACAGGCATGGTTTGCTGTGGCAGGGCAAAATCGGCATAGATGGGCTGCAGAGCCTGCAGCGTGACCACCGCCGTGCCTGGCGCCAGATACTGACCCAGGTCCACCTGCCTGATGCCGAGCATGCCGTCGAAGGGCGCACGGATGGCCTTTTTGGCAATGAGCGCCTTTTGGTTAGCGATCTGGGCGTTGGTCTGGTCGAAATGACTCTGATCCGTATCCACCCGGCTCTGGGGAATGGCATGACTCTTCACCAGGCGCAAGGAGCGCTCGAGGCTGATGCGATCCAGGATCAACTGCGCCTCGAGGCGGCGCAGCTCGGCCTGTTCCACCGCATCATTGAGCTGCACCAGCAATTGCCCTTTGCGGGCCGCCTGGCCGGAATCGAAGTGGATACCCACCACCTGTCCCGCAAGCTCGGTGGTGACATTCACGCCCTGGATGGCACGCAACGAACCCACAGCCTGCAGCCGCGCCTCCCAGGTGGATTCCTCTGCCGGCAGGGCGGCCACGATGGTGGGCTGCTGGGCCATCTTGGCCATGACCTGCTGGATCATGTCTTTCCTGAGGCCCTTGAAATAGGCCACGCCGAACAACAGCCCCCCCATGAGGACCAGGGCAATGAACATGCGAGTCATCAGGCGGGTCATCATGGCAAACGGTTTCCCATACCCATAGACCTGGTGCCAATATCACACCCAGGCAGAAATTGTTGTGCTCTACAAGCCAAGGCAGAACCCTGAAACGAGCCCTGGCCCGCAGACCAGGACTTCCAGATAGCATGGAAAGCTATAGAGCTATAGATTAGAACCCATCTTCTCCTGAAAAATGATGAGCCCCATCAATCACAAAGCGCCAATAGATGTCCATCATACCCGGGCTGTTCTGATTGTCAAGTGACCGGTCGGTCGGCCAAGAGTGATGCGTGGCCTCATGGCGCAGGAGAGGGTTTGATGCAATAAGGGGTTCTCCTGGCAAAGCCCACAGTCTGCGCCAACTGATCGGTATGGGTGACCGGCAAGGTCCATTGGGCTGCGTCAAAGGTCACCTGCTCGGCCTGATCGAACAGAGCCCAGAGCTCATCATCCAAGGCATTGACCACCTGCTGCTGGCGTGCCTCCATGCGCCGGCGCTGCCGTTCTGTGGCCCGCGCCACGAGGCGGGGATTGTCGCCGAACAGGGTAATACCCTGTGGCGAGCCATTGTCATAGGCAATATCCAGGGCGCTGGCAAAATAGTGATTCGCCAGGGCCAACTGGCCATCTGTGCTACGCGGTTCGGTGGTCATGCAATAGAAGATCCGCTGCTGCGGTGGCACCTGGGCAGCGCCCTCCAGGATACGCAACGCATCCTCATTACGGGAAAAGCCATCGCGGTCAGCACCGACCATCACCAGGTGGCTATCCGGCGGGATACGCGTGACATCGCGCAGCATCATGCAGGAACTCCAGCGCTGGGCTGGCGCCTCCTGACCCCAGTTGGGCTCTGTATTCATCACGGTATCCGGCAGGATGGGGAGACTGCCGTAGCGGTAGGTCAGACAAGGCAGCCAGCGCCATCGCTGGGTAACCTGGCTTGCGGCTGGAGTGACGCCGAACAGCAAGCCGGCGGCAGGCAGGCCGTAGTCGGCCGCCTCGCTGGCATAATTGACCGCCTCCAGGGCGCCGGATGAATGGCCAATGATGGCAAAGCGGCTCAGGTCCGGCTGCACATGGCCGGGCTTGGCCAATTCAGCCAGCGCGTTGTGCAAACCCAGCATCACGTTGGCCGTATAGGTGGGGGTAGGCGTGCTGGAGTTGTCCATGTAAAAGACCATGGCTACCACATGGCCGGTTTTCACCAGGCGGTCCAGCCAGACGCCATAGTTGTCGGGATTGGTGACCGTCCAGCCGGGCAGGAACACCACAAAGGGAGCCTTGGCGGGGGTGGGGGCTTGGGGCTCGAAAAGGGAAAAACCACCGATACCATAGCCATGATGGCTCATGGCCACCGCGGCATGGGGCAGGACTTCCTGGGCTTGGGCCTGGGCATACTGCAATCCCGCCACGACCATGCCCACGATGCCTACCCAACGCCACCAGCGGCCTTTCAGAGTATTCATCCTGCCCATCCCCCATAGATTAAGAACAATCAATTGTTGGTTCTTGCTTCTCGCTTCTCGTTCTGGAATGCAAAAGCTGCAAAGGCCGCCACCACATCAGCAATAGCCTCCTGGGGCACATCCACATGGGTCACCAGGCGCATGGGGCATTCTGCAAAGACCAGCACGCCCTGCCCCTTGAGCCAGTGTGCCAAAGGCTCGCTCCAGGCAGGCGCAAATCCCACAAAAACCATGTTGGTGGCCACATTCAGCACCTCGAAGCCCGGCAACGCCGCGAGTCCGGCGGCTAGTTGGGCCGCCTTGGCATGATCCAATGCCAGATGCTGCGGGCCATCGCGCAGGGCGATCAACCCGGCTGCCGCCACGATACCTGCTTGGCGCATACCGCCACCTGTCATCTTGCGCCAGCGCCGCGCTGCGGCGATCCATTCTTCCGTGCCACACAACACAGAGCCGATGGGCGCGCCCAAGCCCTTGGACAGGCAAATGGACACCGAATCGAAATGAGCTGCAATCTGTCCAGGAAGGACGCCCTGGGACACCGCAGCATTGAACAGTCGCGCACCATCGAGGTGCATGGCCAGGCCATGGGTATCGGCCAGTGCCCTGGCCTGCTGCAGATACCCCAATGGCAACGGCTTGCCTGCCTGGGTGTCCTCGAGGCACAGCAGGCGGGTGTGGGCAAAATGAAAATCCAGCGGCTTGACGGCCCTTGCCACCCGATCCAGATCCAGCGTGCCGTCGGGCTCGAATGGCAAGGGCTGGGGCTGGATGCCGCCCAGGGCAGCCGCCCCGCCACCCTCATAACGATAGGTATGCGCATCCTGACCAGCGATATATTCATCGCCGCGTCCACAATGAGTCAACAGGGCAACGAGGTTGGCCTGGGTGCCGCTGGGCGCGAACAGGGCTGCCTCCATGCCCAGCAGAGCCGCCGCCGCGGCCTCCAGCTGGGTCACCGTGGGGTCTTCGCCATACACATCGTCGCCCACCTCGGCTTGTGCCATGGCTTGGCGCATAGCGGCGCTGGGCCGGGTCACCGTATCGCTGCGCAGATCGATCTTCATGCGTATCCCTATGGTCAAGACAGGCCCTGGAGCCCCACAGCCAGGGCATTCAGTCTTGGCTTATAAGCATTGCGGCAAGGACCTGCTCATTTTTATGAAGGCTCCCCGGTGACGTATTTTCTGCTTCCTGCCAGCTGCCTGTCAATGCTGTACATATATTGTTAATGAATGAATGACATTTAGGCACCAGTTGACCCTTATTCTGGTGCCAGACACACAGGGTCAGGATTGTTGCTGCAGCAGGCAGGCAACCACCCGACGGCCATCGGCCAGCAGCACATTGTAGGTGCGGCAGGCTGCCGCCGTGCTCATGACCTCGACACCGACACCCCGCTGCTGCAGCCCCACGAACAGCCGCGGGTCGGGGTGAATATGGCGGGCTCCGGTTCCCAGGATGACGACCTCGGGCTCCATGGCAAGCAATGACTCGAAATGCTCAGGCTGCAACTGCGCCACAGCAGTAGGCGACCAGTCCCGGGGAGCGGCAAACGAGGCCACTATCATGCTGCTGGTATAATACGCCTGCTCCAGCCGCACACCGCCTTGGTCATAGCCCAGGATACGATGGCGCGCGAGGCGGTTGTCTTCATGGAACTCCAAGAGGCTCCCCCTGCTGGATGTTGGTGGTAAACCCACGCCCCCCCCAATGGGCCTCTTGATAGTCTATCGGCCTGCAGCGGGTCTGTGAAGGAGCCGGGCATCAGGATGCACTTTGTTGATCCAGGAAACGCAGCCATTCACGGGCCGTGGCCTGGGAGTCTCGATGATGCGCAGCCTGACGCATGGCCTGGAGCGCTTTTTCCCGATCATCCAGGTTGAGTCGCGCCACGGCCAGGCGCAGCCACCCTTGGCCTGGTGACTTGAGCCCTCCCTTGGCCAGGGCTTGCTCCAGAAAACGGACAGCCTCCTGCCAGCGCTCCTCGTCACCATACATGGCCCCCAGCCGATAGGCGTATTCCCCGGATGAGGACATGGCCACCAGGCGTTTGAGCGCGCCCTCGGCGCGTCGCCGCTCTCTGGCATTGATCCAGGCGTTGGCCAATGCCTCGAGGTTTTTCTCATCCGCAGGCAGCGCATGCTTGCCCATGGCCTCGTCCAGCACGAGCCCGGCTTTCAAAGGGGCACCAATCACCATGTAGGCCCCATACAGGGCCTTGATCTCGGCAGGCTTGGTCAACATGCCCTGCCGATGCTCCAGCTTCTGCACCGCAGCCCAGGCCACATCCTGCTTCATCTCATAATACAGGCCAGCCAGTTGCTGCCAATAATCTGGCTTCTGGGGATGACGATCCAAGAGCTGCAACAGGGTCTCGGCGCAGGCGGCGTAGTTCTTGAGCTCGTAGTTCAACGCCAGATGCAGCTGGAGCATCTCGTCTGTCACCTTGGGCACCTTGGCCATGCCCCGCTCCAGGGCCGCCAAAGCCTGCCGATAGTGCTTCAGCTGGGCATAGGCCTGCGCCAGGAACAGATAGGCCTCGGCGCCGACAGGGTGGCAACTGTCTTTTATATAGGCCTCCATGGTACGGATGCCCTGCTGGTATTGGCCATCGACGATATAGATCTGTGCCAGGTTGTATTGCAGCTGCTCCTGCTGTTCCTGGGGCAGCGCCTTGAGGCCAAGCGCCTGCTCGAAGGCCTGCTGTTGACCCTTGAGGTTTTTCTGACCAGCCTGGGCAAAGCCCAGGTTGAAAAACGCCAGGGCCTTTTCATAATCGCTCCCGGAGCGTGTCAATCGCTGCAGGTGCTCGATCGCTGCATCAAAACGCCCCTTACGGATCAGTGCGGCGGCTGCCTCGAGCCCCCGATAGGTGGCTTCCTGTACCAGGGGAGCCGCCTTGGGCTTGCTGCAATGCTCGGGCATATTCTGGGCTGCGTAGACGACCGAACCGCCCTGCGCGGCCAGCAGCGCGAGAAAACAGATGGTGCGCTTGCCGTTCATGTTCAGTCGCTCAGCTTGAACTCGATGCGCTGCAGGCCACGCTGGGCCACAGCCTGACCATTGACCATCTTGGGCTTGAAGCGCCAGCGCCGCGCTGCGGCGATGGCGGCAGCCTCGAAGACGCGTCTGGGCTTGGCATTGACCACGCGCACGTCACGCACCGTCCCATCGGGATTGACCACGAACTCGAGCTCCACCCAGCCGCTGAGGCCATCACGCAACGCCTGGCGGGGGTACTGGGGTGCGATGCGCTGCAATGGAACGATGTCGCCCTCGAAAAAACCACCGCCTATGCCCACGGGCCCGGGACCACCTCCCCCAGGGCTGCCCAGCTGCCCAATGAAGGGGCCGCCGGATGCCTTGGCCGACAACCCCAGGTTGGTGATGGCAAAGGGCACAGGAGACGCTGACGCCTGCTGCGGCGCCGCCGTATCCAC
>WOZS01000071.1:8976-16583 GCA_011620135.1 Gammaproteobacteria bacterium | reverse complement strand
TCCCGAGCCTGAGAAATGTAGCCATGACGCCACCTTATTTTCACGATGGCTCGGTGGAAGAACTTGAAAAAGCCGTCCGGATCATGGCCAAGCTACAGCTGAACAAGGAGCTGGATCAACAAGCTATTGCCAGCATGATGGCCTTTTTGAGCAGTTTAACCGGCAAAGTGCCCGATACGTTTCAAACACCTCCTGTGTTGCCGCCTGGAACCATAAAACGCTTACCATAAATCACGTATTGCGGCCAGGTTGGCCGATGCAGGGTTTATTTTTCTTCTGTACCAGCTCGGCTGAGTTGGTTAGGGTTTTGGCAACTCGGGCTGCCTCTCGCGTGGCATAAGGCTGACAGGCTCCCAGGCTTTGACACGGCCCCCTTTTTTCGGGACCGCCCTTCCTTGTGGGGGGGGATTGCAGCGCACGCCGCCCTGGCACGGAGAGCCTGAACGTTCAGCTTGCAGGAGTGTTGCCCAAGCGTTTTTCGAGGCTGACCAGGCCATAGAGCAGCACGCCGGGGATCGGCAACAGCGCCCAGGAGAGCGCTGGCAGTGCCGTGCTGGCAAAGAGGGTCTGCATCCATGGTGCATAGGTGTAGGCGGCCTGCAGAACCAGCAAAATGGCGATGGCCACAGGAGCCGTCCTGTTGCCGGTCAGATCGCCCAGGATGCCGAGTTCCGTGGAGAGCCGACGACAGGCCAGCAGAAAGAACACCTCGAAGAGCACCAGGGCGTTGACCGCCATGGTCTGTGCCTGGGCGGTGCTATAGCTGTTGTTCTTGAGCAGGATGTAGAGCGCAAAGACCATCAGCACCATGAAGGCCGCGGCATAGAGAAGCCGCGCCACAAGCCGGGGAGTCAGGAAGCCCTCCTGGGGTGGTCGTGGCGGCCGGCTCATCACATTGGCCTCCGGTGGTTCGAAGGCGAGTGCTATGGCCAGCGTGACGGCGGTGACCATATTGATCCACAGGATCTGCCTTGCCGAGATGGGGCTTTCCAGATCCAGCAACACGGCGACTACCAGGATCAGGCCTTCTGCGGCGTTGGTGGGCAGGACGAACAAGACAGCCTTGCGCAGGTTGTCAAATACGGTGCGCCCCTCGCGCACCGCCTTGGCGATGGACTCGAAGTGATCGTCCAGCACGACCATTCCGGCGGCCTCCTTGGCCACCTCGGTGCCACGCAGTCCCATGGCAATACCCACATCGGCCTTTTCCAGGGCCGGGGCATCGTTGACCCCATCGCCGGTCATGGCCACGATCTCGCCTTGTTTCTGCAAGGCATCCACCAGGCGCAGCTTGTCCTGCGGGGTGGAGCGGGCGAAAACCTGCACCTCCCGGGCTGTTTTCTGCAGGGTGACCTCGTCCATGGTCGCAAGCTCGGCGCCTGTGGCCACATGCAGATGCTCATCGAGGCCGATCTGCCGGGCGATGGCCAGTGCGGTGGAGGCATGATCGCCCGTGATCATCTTGATGCGAATGCCGGCGCTGCGGCATTGCCGTATGGCTTCTGCCACCTCGGGGCGGGGCGGGTCCATGATACCCACCACGCCCAGCAGCACCAGAGGAGCATGAGCAGCGCTGTGTTCCAGGGGCATGGGGGAGTCTTCCCCAGCTGGCGGATCCTGTATCCTGGCGATGGCCAACAGGCGCAGGCCGGTATTGGCCGTCTCCTTGAGCGCTTCCTGCCAGCGTGATTGGTCCATGGGGATGAGGTCGTTGCCCTGTTGGGCATGGGTGCAGCGGGGCAGCAACACCTCAGGCGCCCCCTTGATGTAGGCGACGGTATGGCCAGCAGGATCTCTGTGGAGGGTGGCCATATAGCGCAAGATGGCATCAAACGGGACAGTTTCCAGTCGGGGTTGGGCTGCTCGCCAGGTCAAGGCGTCTCCTCCTGAGTGGGAAATGGCGAGGTCCAGCAAAGCGGCGTCCGTGGCATCACCCAGGAAGCCATCCCCATTGGCATGAACCACCGCATCGTTGCACAGGCAGGAGGCTTGCAGCAGCTCATGCGGTGGGGACGTCACAACTGCGCCATGAGCTGTCATGACGCTGACCACCCGCATCTGGTTCATGGTGAGCGTACCTGTCTTGTCGGTACAGATCACCGTGACAGCCCCCAGCGTTTCCACGGCAGGCAACCGGCGGATGACGCTGTGGCTGCGGGCCATGCGCTCCACGCCCAGGGCAAGCGTGATGGTCATGATGGCCGGCAATCCTTCGGGAATGGCCGCCACCATCAGGCTCACCGCCGTCATCAGCATGGCAGGCAGGGTTTTGCCGTGTACCACCACGCCATAGAGCAGCGTGGCCGCCCCCACGCTCCCGATGATGGTGGTGAGCAGACGGGCCAGGGTGGCCATGCGCCTGATGAGTGGCGGGTCGGCTCGTTCGATGCTGGCCAGCATGCCATGGATACGGCCCAGTTGGGTCTGGCCAGCGGTTGCCACCACCACACCCGACCCGGAACCCGCCGTGACCATGGTGCCGGCAAAGGCCATGCAGATCTGCTCGGCGAGCGCGCTGCCGGCTGGGCAGGGGGCTGTGTCCTTGACCACCGGTTCGGCTTCGCCCGTGAGTATGGCTTCCTTGATGGTGAGCTTGTTGGCATGCAGCAGGCGCAGATCGGCGGGGATCTGTTCGCCGGCATCCAGCAGCACCACGTCGCCGGGGACCAGCTCCGGGGTGAGCAGTTCGGTGATATGCCCATCGCGCCATACCCGGCACTTTGGCGTCAGCAGGTTGGCCACCTGTTGCAGGGCCTGTTCGGCACGCCCTTCCTGGATAAAGCCGATGATGGCATTGAGCACCGTAACGCCAATGATCACGGCACTGTCCACCAGCATGCCCAGCAGCAGGGTGAGCATGCCAGCCAGCAGCAGGGTGATCACATAGAGATTGCTGAACTGGGCAATGATGCGCTTGAACACATTGCTTTTGGGCTGGGAATGCAACTGGTTGGGCCCATGTCTTTCCAGGCGTGCGGCCGCCTCGGCCGCATCGAGGCCGCGGGCCGTGCTCTGCCAGGTCTGCAGGACCTGTTGCTGCGTCATGGCGTGCCATGGCTTTTCTGGCTTTTCTGGATTGCCCTGGGGCAGGGCGCCAGGGTGCCCGGAGTTCATGCGCGTTCTGCCAATTGCTGCAAGAGGGTCAATTGGGCATTGTGCGGTGATTTGCTGCCGGGTTGCAGGCGCCGATAGGTGCCGTCTTCCTGCAACATCCAGCTCTGGGTGTTATCGGCGAGATAGTTGTCGAAGGTCTCCTGGATGATGCGGCGTCGCAGTTGGGCATCGAGGATGGGGAACGCCACCTCCACGCGCTTGTAGAGGTTGCGCTCCATCCAGTCGGCGCTGGCGCAATAGACCTCGGGCTCCCCATCGCAACCGAAGCAATAGACGCGGGCGTGCTCCAGGAACCGACCCAGGATGGCTCTCACCTGGATATTCTCCGAGATACCTGGCAGGCCCGGGCGCAGGCAGCACATGCCCCGCACGATCAATTCAATGCGTACCCCGGCCTGGGAAGCGCGGTACAGCATCTCGATCATGCCCTTGTCGGTGAGCCCATTGAGCTTGGCCATGATCAGGGCAGGCCGGCCAGTCCTCGCCAAATCCATCTCTCGCCCGATCTTGGTGACCAGCGTTTCTGCAAGCGTGAAGGGAGACTGGAGCACATGGCGCAGTTGCGGCACGGTGCCCAGGCTCGTGAGCTGGAGGAAGACCCGGCTCACATCATCGGCAATCTCGGGGTGGGCGGTGAGCAGCCCATAGTCTGTATAGAGCCGGCTGGTGCGGGTATGGTAGTTGCCGGTGCCCAGATGCACGTACTGGCAGAGCCGGTTGCCCTCGCGACGCACCACCAGTGTCATCTTGGCGTGGGTCTTGTACCCCACCACGCCATAGACCACATAGGCGCCGGCCTCCTGCAGCCGGGTGGCCAGCCCGATGTTGGCCTCCTCATCGAAGCGGGCCCGCAGTTCGATGACCGCAGTGACCTCCTTGCCTTCCTTGGCGGCAGCCACCAGCAGATCCACGATGACAGAATCAGTACCGGTGCGATACAGCGTCTGGCGAATAGCCAGCACATTGGGATCGTAGGCCGACTGGCGGATGAACTCCACCACAGGAGCAAAGGATTCGAAGGGGTGATGCAGCAGGATGTCCTGCTTGCTGATGGCGGCAAAGAGATCGAGACCAGGCGCCAGCTGACGCGGCAGTCCGGGCGTGAAGGCGGGATAGCGCAGGTCGGGCAGGTCCACGCCATCGGCGATGGCAACCAGCCGGTGCAGGTTGACGGGCCCCTGGGCGCGATAGTGATCCTCCTCGCCGATGTTGAACTGCCGCAGCAGGTAGTCCGTGAGTTTGGGGGGGGTGTCGGCCTGGGTCTCGAGGCGCACGGCCTCGCCATAGCGGCGCTGGGAGAGCTCACCCTCCACCGCCTGCAGCAGGTCTTCCACTTCTTCCTCATGCACGAACAGCTCACTGTTGCGGGTGACGCGGAACTGGTAACAGCCCAGCACACTCATGCCGGGAAAGAGATCCTGGATGTGCGCCTGGATCACATTGGAGAGATAGGCAAAAAACACGGCATCGGGCTGATCCTTGCGAGGTGGCAGCATGAGCAGCCGGGGCAGGGCGCGCGGCACCTGCAGCACGGCGAGGTTCGTGGCCCGGCCGAAGGCATCCCGGCCATCCAGGGCGATCATCAAGGTGAGGTTCTTGTTGAGGATGCGGGGAAAGGGGTGGGCCGGGTCAAGCCCCATTGGGGTCAACAGGGGCAGCAGTTCCGTGGCGAAATGGTGCTGTACCCAGCGGGCCTGCTCCGGGCTCCAGGCCCCCTGACTCACCACATGGATGCCATGGGTGGCAAGCGCCGGCAGGATTTCCTCCTGCAGGACCCGATACTGCTCGGCCACCAGGGCATGGGCCTCGCTGCTCAGCAGCTTGAGGGTTTCCTGGGGGGAGCGGTTGTCCGCAAAGGCCTGCACCGAGCCATGGGCAGCCAGTTGCTTGAGGCCGGCCACGCGAATCTCGAAGAATTCATCGAGGTTGCTGGAAGAGATGCACAAGAAGCGCAGACGCTCCAGGATGGGCACGCTGTCATCCCGGGCCTGCTCGAGCACGCGACGGTTGAAGGCCAGAAGGCTCATCTCGCGATTCAGGAAGACATCAGCCCGCCAGATGGTCTGGTCTATGTTGGTGAGCTCGGTGGTCATGTTCAATGGTTTATGTATCTCTCGTTGCGCTCATACTGCAATCGGTACAGTTTGGCATAACGGTTCTCCCGGGCCAGAAGTTGTTCATGGTCACCTTGCTCGATGAGCTGACCCCGCTCCATGACCAGGATCGTGTCCGCTTGCTCGATGGTGGACAGGCGATGGGCGATGATGACCGTGGTACGCCCCCGCATCAGCACGGACAGCGCCTGCTGGATCTGGTTTTCGGTTTCGCTGTCCAAGGCGGCCGTGGGTTCATCCAGCAGCAAAATGGGGGCGTCCTTGAGAAAGGCCCGGGCCAGCGCGATGCGCTGGCGCTGCCCGCCAGAAAGCAGGATGCCGCCTTCTCCCACAGGGGTCTCGAAGCCCAGGGGCAGCTGTTCGATGAACTCCAGGGCAAAGGCGGCCCTGGCTGCCTCGTAGATGGCCTGCCGGCTCTTGTGGGCAAGCTCGCCATAGGCGATGTTGCGGGCGATGGTGTCGTTGAGCAAGACCGTATCCTGGCTCACCATGGCAAACTGGCGGCGCAGGTCGGTGCGACGCAGCAAACGGATGTCATGGCCGTCCAGCAGGATGCGTCCCTGGTCCGGATCATAGAAGCGAACCAGCAGCTTGACCATGGTGGACTTACCGGAGCCCGATGGCCCCACCAGGGCCACTGTGCTGCCGGCACGCCAGCTGCAGCTGATCTGCTGCAGCGCCGGCCGTTCTCCATGTTCTCCATAGGAGAAGCACACCTTATCGAACTGAATGTCTCCCTTGCATCGCGCCATGGTCATGCCGACATCCTGGGATTCTGCGGGCTCATCCAGGAGCTGGAATATGTTCGATGCAGCACTGATGCCCTGCTGCAGGGCCCCATTGACGGTGCTCAACTGGCGCATGGGGTTCAAAAGCCCCATCATGGCGCCCATGAAGGCGGCGAAGGTTCCCGCCGACATGTGGCCGGCCAGGTTCTCATGGGTGGCCATGTAGACGATGCCGGCCACTGCCACAGCCCCAATGGTCTGTACCACAGGCGCACTGGCGGCCTCGGTGATGGCGCGTTTCATGTGGAAATACCTGTTGCGTTCGTTGCTGATCTCGAAGCGTTGCTTTTCCTGGTCCTGGGCGGCATAGACCTTGATGAGCTGCTGGGCTTTCAAGGCTTCTGTGGTGGCATGGCCCACGGCACCCACGGAGTCTTGGATGCGTGAAGAAAGCCTGCGAAAGCGATGACTCACGGCACGGATCAGCAAGGCGGTGCATGGGCCGACCACGAAGGCGAAAAGCGCCAGTTGTGCGTCCAGGTAGAACATCAGGCCGCTCAACCCAAGGACCGTGAGCCCGCCACGCACGAAGACAGTCAGCGCCGTAGTGGATGCCTGGACCACCTGTTCTGCGGTGTAGGTCATGGTCGCGACAATGGGCCCCGAGGCGTGCCGGTCATAGAAATGGTTGGGCAGAACCAGCAGGTGACCGAAGAGCTCGGCGCGCAGCGCCTTGACCACATGCCGGGCCACATGGGCCAGGCCATAATCCGTCAAAAAGGAGGCGAGCCCGCGCAGCGCGAACAAGGCAAGGATCCACCAAGGCATGTTGCGGACGACAACCGGGTCCCGATGGACGAAACTGCCGTCCAGAAGGGGGCGCATCATCGCCATGAAGGAGGTGTCTGCCACGGCAAACAGGGCCATGCCCAGCATGGCCCAGCCGAACATGATCCGGTGGGGCCAGACGTAACGCAACAGCCTCTTGTAGACGGGCCAGGGCCTTTTCCAGGTGATGCTCCCTGGAGAAGCCTCGCGAACGTTGGCCAGGTCGGCTTGGTGACGTGCCATGGCTGGTTAGGGCGATTTGCTGACGATCCGGTCACGACCGGCTCTTTTTGCCTCATAGAGGAGGGCATCTGCGATCTGGACCCATGACTCGATCTCCTGGAAGTGCCTGGGAACCCGGCCGCCGCTGATGCCAGCCGAGGCTGTCACGGTGCGGCCATCGTTTATACCCTCATAGGCCTTGCTTTTGAAGTTATCCAGGATGCGCTGTATGGTTTGTTGAGAGGCGGAGAGATCGCAGCCATGCAGCAGCACCAAAAACTCCTCTCCACCCCAGCGCACGGCGCAATCCCCATGTCGGGTCTGGCTCATGAAGACCCGGGCCATGGCCAGGATAACCTGATCACCCACATGATGCCCAAACGTATCGTTGATGGACTTGAAATGGTCGATATCGATCATCGCTACGCCCAGGGGAATATGATCGCGCACGCAGCGCAGGGTAAGGTCGGGAATCATGACCTGAGCCCCCCGGCGATTCAGCAGACCCGTGAGCGGGTCGGTGCGGGCGGCAAGCTGCTGGTGAAAATGGACCAGCAATTGGTGCAAGCGCTTCGACAGCAGCGGTGCCAGGGTCTTGAGC
>WOZS01000071.1:0-8876 GCA_011620135.1 Gammaproteobacteria bacterium | reverse complement strand
ACCATGGTCATGGCTGCTGCCCCAATGATCATGGTCCGGGACCCGCCAACCGGTACTGTGGTGGTTTCCCCGATCCAGCCCGTGTTGATCAGCACGAAAGCTACGGCATAGGAAAGCACGATGGGGTCTTCGGGATACAGGCCATAGATATCCGCGATCCAGTAGGCAAAGTTGTTCATCCACAGCAACAGCAGCCCCATGAAGACCAGCAGCCTGCCCTGGGGGGCCCTGCCTGATAGCAAAGCCTGCCAGGCTGGTGTGGCGCACGCAAACATGACCATGAACAGCATGCCGAAGATCAGGGCATCCCAGCGTGCTTGCCCTTCTTCCATGAAGAACAGCAGTTGATAGGCAGTGGAGACTATCAGCACACTGCCCACCAGCAGCCAGCCATCCCAGGCGGGTTTCTGGCGTCCCGGCAGTTGCGCCAGCCCTATGATCCAAAGCAGATCACCGCAGAACATCAGCAGGGTATGAAGGTAGATGGTCCTGTGGCCGATCGTGGTGATCAACACCTGCCAAGCCACAGGGAGCAATCCCAGGGCCATGCAGATATTGCCCACGGCAAGCCAGCGATAGCCCCCTCGTGCCCGGAACAGGAGCGCTGCGCCCACGGCACAGGCCGCGGTCTGCACATGGCGCCCATCGAAGCCCATCGCCAGGGAGGCCATGAGGACATAGAGCGCGCCGATGGTCAGCGCGATCCAGACGTGTCGTTGCACCGACTGTGCGTTCATGCCCACGGCGGGGAAAGGGATGACTGTTTGGTCTTGTTCTTGATCACGGGTTTTACGCTTAGTCTTGTGGGTCTTGGTTGTTGGCTCCAAGCAGCGCGAAACGGGCCATGCAGCTTGCAAGAGCCTGGTTCATGCCTTAAACTAACTTGCTTTTGCTGGATGTGCAATTGCCCCGCGATGCGGGAGCCTGGTTTGGGCTGAGGTGAGTCGTCAGGGAGGACGGAGAACGGCATGGCCAACATCATGAAGGGTGCGGCTTGTACCAAGAGTGCCAAGCCAGCCGAGCTGAAAGAGCATTGGGTGGTGATCGATGCGGCGGGGCAGACCCTGGGGCGGCTTGCCACCCAGGTGGCCATGCGGCTGCGCGGCAAGCACCGTGGCATCTATACCACGCACATCGATACGGGGGATTACGTGATCATCGTCAATGCCGCGCAGATTCATGTCACCGGGCGCAAGCTGGAGCAGAAGGTATACCATTGGCATACCGGATACATCGGTAACCTGAAGTCCCGCCGCCTCAAGGACATGCTCGCCACGCACCCCGACCGGGTGATCCGCCATGCGGTGGGCGGCATGATTCCCAGGAACCCGCTGGGCCGCGCCATGATGCGCAAGCTCAAGATCTACAGTGGCGCGGAACATCCGCACCAGGCCCAGCAGCCCCAGGCGATTGTGCTACCGGGACGGGTAAGTCGAGGGATTGACGGAGCATCATGAACATGACGGCAAAGGAACGTTTCTATGGCACCGGGCGGCGCAAGACCTCCACAGCCCGGGTTTTTCTGAGTCACGGCACGGGCCGCTTCATGGTCAACGGCAAGGATGCGGTCGACTACTTCGGTCGCGAAACCGCCCACATGGTGGCCAGGCAGTCTCTTGAGCTCGTCAATTACGCTGAACGGCTGGACATCCAGGCGCGTGTTAGTGGTGGCGGCACCAATGGCCAGGCTGGGGCTGTGCGCCTGGGTATCAGCCGGGCCTTGAGTCAATACGACGCAGGCTTGCAACCCACGCTGCGCAAGGCCGGGTTTCTGACCCGGGATGCCCGGGAGGTGGAGCGCAAGAAGGTGGGGCGGCACAAGGCGCGGCGCGGCACCCAGTTCTCCAAGCGCTGACCGAACTGCTGGGGGATCGTCTAGCGGTAGGACAACGGACTCTGACTCCGTTTACCCAGGTTCGAATCCTGGTCCCCCAGCCAATTTCACAAGGGTAGCGCTTTGTTTATTTCCTGATATGTCTCCTGGGGTCCAGGAGCGGCAGCGCGGCTCTCCCCGGGCCATGCCATGTCACCTATGAGACCACCAGACCATTTTCCGGCCGGTGCTATTCCTGGCGCCAGCACGCCGCAGCCGCCGCTGTTCCTTGTTCCAGCCTCTTTCCCGGGCCATGGCATTTTCTTTCCTTGCGCTAGAGCGGCTCCCATGGAAAGACATCCCGGGATGTTTCCAGCGGCACCATGCTGGCACGCAAGGCGGGCAGGGCATGGCTCGCCAAGGTATCCGGCGTCCAGCCGCCATCCTGATGGATGCCGCGCAGTGGCCGCGGCTGGCTCATCAGGAAGACCTCGTTGCCCCGCACAGCGAAGATCTGCCCGCTGACCCCTGCTGCCAGGTCGCTGGCCAGGAAAACAGCCATTGGCCCCAGCTTTTCTGGAGCCAATGCCTTCATCATCCGGACGCGCAGCGCCTGGTTGGCGTCGTCGGTGGGGATGGTGTCGATCATCCTGGTGGCTGCAAAGGGGGCGATGCAGTTGGAGCGCACATTGAATCTCGCCATGTCCAGGGCAATAGAGCGTGACAGGGCGGCAATGCCCAGTTTGGCGGCGGCATAATTGGCCTGGCCATAGTTGCCGATGAGTCCGGAGGTGGATGTCATGTGCACAAAAGCGCCATGGCCCTGCTCCCGGAAATGGCTGGCCGCCGCCCGGCTCACCAGAAAACAGCCGTTCAGATGCACGTTGATCACCGATTGCCAGTCCTCGAGGCTCATCTTGTGGAAGATGCGGTCGCGCAGGATGCCGGCGTTGTTGACCACGGCATCCAGCCTGCCGAAGGCAGCCATGGCGTCGGCCACCATGCGCTCGGCATCGCCGGGATCGGCCACGCTGCCCCCGTTGGCAATGGCCCGCCCTCCTGCCTGGATGATCTCATTGACAACACGCTGGGCGGGTGTGAGGTCATGGCCTGCACCATGTACCGAGGTGCCCAGGTCGTTGACCACCACCTGGGCCCCGGCGCGGGCCATGTCCAGGGCAATGGCCCGGCCAATGCCTCCTCCGGCCCCCGTGACCAAAACCACCTTGTCGTGCATGGCTGATGTCATGATGTCGTCCTCGTTGTTTGCGGTGCAACCTATGGTGGAACAATGAGGTAGCGCCCGCCATGGAACACCAGGGGCAGGCCACCGTGGACATGGAGTTCTGCCACAGCCCCCACGGCGATCACATGATCCCCTCCCGGATAGAGCGCTTCCAGTCGGCACTCGATCATGGCCACAGCCCCATCGAGCAGCGGTATGTCAAACCTGCCGAAATGGAAGGGCACATCCACGAACTTGTCGGGATTTTTGCCCGCAAACCATTGTGCCAGTTTCTGCTGCTCCTGGCCAAGGATGTTGATGGCAAAGATCCTGCTGCTGCACAACGGCTCCAGGGTATTGGAGGTGTTGGCAACACAGATCAGGTACAACGGGGGGTCCAGCGAGAGGCAGGTGATGGCATTCATGGTCAGGCCATAGTAACGGCACCGATCGTCCCTGGTGGTGACCACCGCCACGCCGGTGGCGAAATGCCCGGCTACATCACGCAATATGCGCTTATCGATGGGCGCGATCATGGGGCCATAGCTCCGAATAGCTCCTAAGTAGGTCAAGACCACCCTTCTTGTTTTAGGGCAGAAACGGGCGTATGCAAGAGGGGGACCATATGCTCTATTAGAATACAAACAACCATGATATGTAAATTATCATATTTGACAAAGCTCATGCCTAATCTACAGTTAGAGCCATTGGAACCATGAGGAACCAGCGTGAGGGAATTGGTGCAGAGGCAATACCACAGCCGCACCATGCAAGCATCATGTGCCAAGCCTGAGCATGAAGGGCAATGCCTGTCACTGAGTGAACAAGGGAGGGAGCGATGAAGTTTGTGCTGTTTTATCTGCCCAGCGTGGGGTCCCGGGCCCAGATCGAAAAAGGTATGGCCGGGATCAATACCCAGAATTACCAGAACATGCTCTGGCAGGTGACCAAGCAGGTCCAGGCCGCCGACGATATGGGCTACTGGGGGGCTGCCTTCACCGAGCATCACTTTCATGTGGAGGGTTTCGAGGAGTCCAACAACCCCATCCTGCTGGATCTCTACATTGCGATGCAGACCAAGAAGATCATGGTGGGGCAGGTGGCCAACGTGTTGCCCTTCGCCAACCCGCTGCGCCTTGCTGAAGACATCGCCATGCTGGACCAGATGACCCGCGGCCGCGCCTTTTTCGGCATTGCCCGGGGCTACCAGCGGCGCTGGGCCGATACGCTGGGGCAGGTCTATGGCGTGCATGCCACCATGTCCGACAAGTCGCAGACCGACAAAACCAACCGGGCGCTTTTCGAGGAGCACTTCCGCATCATCAAGCGCATGTGGGCAGAGCCGGTCACCAGCATGGAGACCAGCCACTGGAAGATTCCACCTGCCGGCGTGCAGTTCGATGTGAATGCCGTGAGGCAATATGGCCGCGGCGTGGACGAAAACGGCCTGCTGCATGAGGTGGGCACGGCACCCAAGCCCTACCAGAAGCCCCATCCCCTGATCGTGCAGCCCTTCTCGGCAAGCCCAGAGACCTTTTCCTTCTGCGGCAGGGAGGACATCGTGCCCTTTGGCATTCAGGTGGACGAGTCGGCCCTGAACAAGGCATGGCGCAGCTTCCAGGAAAGCGCCGAGGCAGCCGGGCGCAGTTATGCCTGGGGCCAGCACATCGGCATCTTCCGCGATGCCCTGTGTCTGCCCAATCGTGAGGAGGCGCTGCACTGGGCAACCCGTGCCGGCACCTGGACCTTCATGGAATGGTTCCTGCCATTGGGTTTCGGCGCCGCCATCGCACCCGAGGGGATCGATCTCTCCTCGCTGGATCTGTCGTCCATGACAGCAAGAGAGATGGCCGATCTGGGCTTTACCTATGCCGGCACGCCCGATGACATCAACCGGCAGATGGAAGCCTTCGTCAAGAAGTTCAATCCGGAGTATTTCCTGATGTGGCAATTCCCGGGCCTGGTGCCCCATGACGTGCAGATGCGCTCCCTGGAGACCTGGGCCACCGAGGTCATGCCCAACTGGATGGACTAGAAAGACCAGGCGCTCTGCGTCCCGATGATCAAGGGACTGTCCCGTTGCGCGCAATGACACATGATGCAGAAGAGGAGGAAAAACGGCCATGGCAGATCATGACAATCTGGCCCGTGAACTGAATGTGGCGCGCCCTTGGAAGATGCTGATCGGAGGCGAGTTGCGCCACGGCGGCGCTGGGGTATTCGACACCATCGACCCCACCACAGGCAAGGTACTGACCCAGATCCCCAAGGCATCGGCTCAGGATGTGAACGATGCGGTGGCAGCGGCCAGGCGCGCCTTCGAGGAGACCGATTGGCGGGAAAATGGCAACCTGCGCGCCAAGCTGCTCAACCAGTTTGCAGCCCTGCTGGAAAAGCATGCCAATGAGTTCGCCGCCTTGGACAGCCTGGACATGGGCATGCTCAACATGGCCGCCAAGCGCTTCGGGGTGCGCTCCATGGTACGCAACCTGACCTATTATGCCTCCTGGGTGGACAAGATCTATGGCCGGGTGCTGCCCAGTACCATGCCCAATGTGTTGGGCTACACCCGGCGCGAGCCCTATGGTGTGGTGGGTACCATCTATGCCTGGAACGCACCGCTGTTGTTCCTGGGCAGCAAGGTGGGCCCGGCGCTGGCTACCGGCAACACCCTGGTGATGAAACCCTCGGAGCTGGGTTCGCTGAGCGCCCTGCGCTTTGCGGAATTAGCCATGGAGGCCGGCATGCCACCTGGGGTGATCAACGTGATTACGGGGACCGGGGAGATAGGAACCGCCCTGGTGGAGCATCCCGATGTGGAGAAGATCAGCTTCACAGGTGGTGTGGAGACCGCCCGGCGCATCGCGGCCCTGGCGGCACCCACCTTGAAGAAGCTGCATCTCGAACTGGGCGGTAAGTCACCTGCTGTGGTATTTGCCGATTGCGACCAGGATCTCTCCGCCTTCACGGCAGCCATGGGCTGTTTTGCCATGACTGGCCAGGCCTGCATCGCCTCCAGCAGGATCTATGTGGAAGAGTCCATCAGTGAGCCCTTTTTGGAAAAACTGGCGGCTGCCTGCGGCTCATTCAAGATCGGCGATCCCTTCGAACAGGACACCATCCTTGGCCCTGTGATCTCCAAGGCGGCCCAGGAACGCATCGAGGGGTTCGTTTCCGAGGCGATCCAGCAGGGTGCCAGGCTGGTTGTCGGTGGCATGCCACCCAGGGAAGCGCCCCAGGGCGGCTATTTCGTGGCACCCACCATCCTCACCGATGTGGACCCGGCTTCCCGTGTCGCTGCCCAGGAGGTGTTCGGCCCGGTGATGACCGTCTTTCGCTTCAAGTCGGTCAATGAGGTCATCAAGGCCGCTAACGATACCCCCTATGGCCTGGCCGCAGGTGTCTTCACCAGGGATGTGGGCAAGGCCCATCGGCTGGCGCATGCCTTGCGTGCCGGGACGGTCTGGGTGAACAGCTATGGCGTCCTGCCCTATACCGCGCCATTTGGCGGCTTCAAGCAGAGTGGCCAGGGCCGGGAAGGCGGCTGGGAGGCCATTGAGGAATATACACAGACCAAAATGGTTCATATCGATCTGGGCCAATGTTAGGACTGAACGAACTGGATCACCAAGATCCAGCATGAATGAGGCAAGTGAGGAGAAATTGCTATGGAACACATCCAGGCCGCCGTGCTGCATCAATTCAACGAGCCCATGCGCACCGAGGAGATCAGCATTGATGAGCCCCATGATGGCGAGGCGCTGATCCGCGTGGTGGCCAGCGGCCTCTGCCACAGCGATTATTCCGTATTGCACGGCATCCTGCGAAGCGAGCTGCCGGCGGTGCTCGGTCACGAGGGTGCCGGCATAGTGGAGAAGGTGGGCCCTGGCGTGACCCATCTCAAGCCGGGCGATCATGTGATCGCCGTGCTGACGCCCTCGTGCGGCCACTGCCCCATGTGCCAGGAAGAGTCGCCCAGTCTGTGCTTCGAGACCTTCAAGACCATGGTCGGCAACACCATGCTGGATGGAACCAATCGGCTGCAACTCGATGGCAGGAGCGTGCGCCAGCTCTGTGGCATCGGCTCGTTTGCGCAGAAGGCTGTGGTGCCTGCCGGGGCGCTCATCAAGGTGGACAAGGATGTGCCCCTGGACAAGGTTTGTCTCATCGGCTGCGGCGTGACCACAGGCGTAGGGGCGGCGCTCAATACCGCTCAGGTGAAGCCGGGCTCCAGCTGCGTGGTCATCGGTTGCGGCGGGGTGGGACTGTCCATCATCCAGGGCTGCCGCATTGCCGGAGCCGAGACCATCATTGCCGTCGAACCCAACGTCGCCAAGCGGGATCTGGCCATGGAGCTGGGTGCCACCCACACCATCGATCCCAAGGCCGAGGACGCCCGCAAAAAGGTGCGCGAGATCACCATGCTGGGTACCCATTATGCCTTCGAGGCCATCGGGCGCATCGATACCGTGGAACAGATGTGGGGCATGATCAGGCCCAACGGACTTGCCGTGGTGGTGGGCGTGCCCAACCCACGGGATGAGGTGAAGCTGCGCGTCTCCGGTTTCCTGGCGCAGCGCAGCATGAAGGGTTCGGCCTATGGTTCCGCGGTGCCAACCCGCGATATCCCCAGGTTCGTGGACCTCTACAGGAAAGGGGAGCTCAAGCTCGATGCCCTCATCACCGCCAGGATAGGCCTGGAACAGGTCAATGAAGCCTTCGAGGCCATGGGACGGGGCGAAGGGGCCCGCTCGGTGATCGTTTTTTGAGAACCTCATGAATCTGCAAGGCAAGGTCGCCGTGGTGACTGGCGCAGGCAGCGGTATCGGTCGGGAGATCAGCCTGCTGCTGGCTGCACGCGGCTGTGCGCTGGCGCTGGTCGACATCAATCCCGCAGGTGCTGCCGAGACTGCCCAGTTGTGTCACGTTCCGGGAAGGGCTGCCCTGGAAATCACCACCCACAAGGCCGACGTGGCCGATGCCCAGGCGGTGCAGGAACTGGCCGAGCAGGTGATGGCCCACCATCAGGTGGTGCACGTGGTGGTGAACAACGCCGGCGTGGAGGTCATGGGGCTTCTGGAGAGCGTGCCACTGGAACAGGTGCAGTGGATTGTGGGCGTCAACTTCTGGGGCGTGGTCCATGGCTGCAAGGTCTTCCTGCCCCATATCAGGCAATCTGGCGGTGGCCAGTTGGTGAACATCTCCAGCATGTTCGGTTTCCTGGGCGTTCCCGGACAGGCTGCCTACTGCGCCACCAAGTTTGCGGTGCGCGGTTTCTCGGAAAGCCTGCGCGCCGAGTTGCGCGGCAGTGGTATCGGGGTCACGGCCATCCATCCGGGCGTCATCAGGACCAACATTCTCTCCGGCGCTCGTGGCGAGATCAGTGATCGGGCCCGCAAGACCTCGGACTTCATCATGCGGCACCTGGCCACAGCACCCACCCGGGTAGCCACCAAGGTGGTGCGCGCCATCGAACATGACAGACCCAGGGTGCGCGCGGGCTGGGATGCCTATGTGTTCGATGCCATGGCGCGGCTTTCTCCCACAGCGGGCAACTGGTTGCTCGGTATGCTGCGCGACCGGATGCTGTGATGGGCGGCAGCACAGTGGCTGTGCATGTGGGCTGCCGCGATCGATCAGGAAAGGGATGGCCCATCGGCCGAGGGCAGGTGGGGCAGCAGTGCTGGGCCAGCCTGCCGCTTCGTTTGCGCAGCCTGGGCATCCTGCGATCCAGAGCGCTTGCGTCCCAGACGGCGCAAGAGGCGCTCTGTCTGCACGGCAGCTGCAGCAGCCGTCTCCAGCATATCCTTGCCCAGGCGACGGGATCGCTTGTGTACA
>WOZS01000019.1 GCA_011620135.1 Gammaproteobacteria bacterium | reverse complement strand
TTGTTTGGTCAGTTCCCCAATGGGGTGCAGCAGTCCCAAAAGATTGCCGATCCAGTACAACAGCAGAAAAGGAATGCCAACGACAGTTGGGATGAGGAAATAATAAGACAACCTTGCGGAGTCAAGCAGGGCGGGCTGCTCCCAGCGCACCAATACCAAGCCGGCATCCGCCAGCCATGGGATAGGTGGATTGCCCTGAAGGGGCTGACAGGCGATGATGGCCTTTGATTTCCCGTCTTGCAGGGACATGGTGTCGGGGCAATGCTGCTCCGCCAGAGAAACAATGCGTCGCTTGCTTCCGGTAAGTGCTTCTACCTGCAGGCTCTCGTCTATATCACTGCTTGCAGCCAGACGTCGCTCCCGGTCCAGGAGCCACAGCCAGCTTCCTTCCGGAAGTCGGAGGTCCGTGGCCAGTTGGGTGAAGCGCTGCGCTGGCATGTAATAAGAGATCACTCCCGCAAAGGTGCCATGCTGCAGGATGGGTGTGGAGACGGCCATGACTGGTTCACGAAACCTGGGGATCAAGAAATAGCCAGAGACGCGTGTAGTCAGTTCCGACCTGAGTTGCTTGAAGAAGCGGCGCGAGCCAACGTGATATGAGAGGACATCGGCGGCATGTGATGCGAGCAGTAACGAGCCATGATGGCAACGCCCCTGTCCCGAGGCATCGAAGACGATCACGGAAAAATCCGCAAGCTGTGCCTGGTCGAGAGGGCCTAACTGATCATCGAGAATACGCTGGCAAGAGCTCATGGATCCCTGCCGCCTGAACTGCAGGCCGAGAAGGGAGGTAATGTCGTAACCCTGCTGTATGGTTTCCCTGATGGTGCCGGCATAGGCCTCGGCGGTGGCCAGAGCGGTCTGACGGGCCTCCTGTAGGCTCCATTGGTAGGCTCGCCAGAACCAGAGCGCCTGGCATGCCAGCAGGACCACCAAGGTCAGCAGTGACCAGATGACCAGTTGCCAGCGCAGCGATCCCTCGAGAAATCCTTTGCTATCCTTCTGCCATGTTGTGGCCATGTATGTGTTGCACCATATCCAGAAAACCATGCTCATCCAGTGTGGCCACGCCAAGAGCCTTGGCGCGCTCCAGCTTGCTGCCTGGATCGCTACCGACCACCACAAAATCTGTTTTTGGAGAAATGCTGTCGCCCACATCGCCGCCGAGTCGGCGAATGGCGTCGGTGGCTTGCCGCCGCGTCATGCTGTCGAGACTGCCTGTCAGGACAAAGCGCTTGCCATGCAAAGGCAGCGTGCCGATGGGTAATGCAGGGGGAGGCCAATGGATACCGGCATCCAGAAGGCGCTGAATGATCTGGCGGTTATGGGATTCCTGAAAAAAGGCCCCGATGTGCCGGGCAACCGCAGGACCGATATCCCGGATGTGCTCGAGTTGTGTTGGGGTAGCGCTCATCAGGGCAGGCAACTCCCTGAAATGTTCGGCAAGACTTTCTGCCGTGGCCTTCCCCACCATGGGAATGCCCAGGGCATAGAGAAAGCGGGGCAGCGTGGTGGCTTTGCTGGATGCGATGGACTCAACCAGGCGCCGGGCTGCAGGTCTGGCAAAGCCGGGCAGGCCAACCAGATCCTCACAACGCAGATAATAGAGATCGCTCACATCCTCGATGACCTTCTTTTCCAGCAAGAGCTGGATGCGTTTTTCCCCCAGCCCATCGATATGCATGGCTTCCCGGGAGGCGAAATGGGCGATGGCACGTTGCCGTTGGGCAGGACAGCTCAAGGCCCCCTCGCAGCGCATGGCCACCTCGCCTTCCAGGCGGATGACAGCGGAGCCGCAGACAGGGCACACCTTGGGCTCCTGAATGGGCTCTGCCTGGGGAGGGCGAGTATTCAGGCGCACGGCGACAATCTCCGGGATGACATCCCCGGCCCGCCGCAAGACCACGCGGTCCCCGATGCGCACGTCCTTGCGATGCAGCTCGTCCATATTGTGCAAGGTGGCGCTGCTGACGGTGACCCCGCCCACAAAGACAGGTTCCAACTGGGCCACAGGAGTCAGGGTCCCGCTGCGCCCCACTGAAAACCATATGTTGCGCACCACGGTTTGCGCTTCTTCTGCGGCAAATTTGTGGGCGATGGCCCAGCGCGGTGCCCGGGAGATGGCGCCGAGAATGCGCTGACTGTCCAGCGAATCCACCTTGTAGACAACCCCGTCCATGGCAAAGGGCATTGTATCGCGCAGGGCAATCATGCGCCGATAATAGGCGAGGCATGCTTCAATGCCATGCAGACGCTCCACCTGAGGCGCCGTGGGCAACCCCCACCGCCGGTAAAGCTGCAGCAGCTCAAACTGGGTTTCGGGAAGGGTGCCCTGGCATGCACCAATGGCATAGGCAAAGAAGCGCAAGGGTCTTTGCGCTGTAATGGCGGGGTTCAATTGGCGCAGACTGCCCGAAGCGGCATTGCGCGGATTGACGAAACCGCGTTGTCCCGCCTTTTCCAGTTGTGCATTGAGCCGCTCAAAGTCGCGCTCGAAGATCAGCACCTCGCCCCGAATCTCGATGGCAGCCGGCAGATCTTCCCCGCTGAGCCGCAAGGGGATGGCGGCAATGGTGCGTACGTTGGCGGTGATGTCCTCACCATGGAAACCATCACCCCTGGTGGAGCCCTGGATAAGATTTCCCGATTCATAGAGCAGGTTGACAGCAACGCCATCGAGCTTGGGCTCGGCGCAATACACGATGGCAGCTTGCTGTCCCAGGCGGCTGCGGACGCGCTGATCGAAGGCAAGGACATCCTGGTCGGTAAAGGCGTTATCCAGGGACAGCATGGGGATGCGATGCTGTACTGTGGCAAAGGAGGCCTGGACGGCGCCAGCCACGCGCTGGGTTGGGGAATCTGCGGTGACCAGGTGCGCAAAGCGCTGTTCCAAGGAGCGCAGTTCGGCAAAGAGGCGATCATATTCCTCATCGGTGATCTCGGGGTTGCTTTCCACATAATAGAGGCGATCATGCCGGCTGATCTCCTGTCGAAGCGCTGAGATGCGCTGCGCAGCCCCGGTTGGGTCAATGATGGAAGATTCCTGATTCATCATGGGTCCATAATGGGTTGCTGAGCAGTATGACATCGACATCGTCAAGCTATTATTCTGCACCAACTGATGCCACAATCGAGAGGAGGGAAGCGACGCGGGGGAATGCATGAGCGCTTGCTTGCATGGATGGCTGGCCTGCTGGTTGTGGCCCCAGGCCAGCCAGTCACTGGCTTGGCATGGGTTGCGGATTGCCGCGGCTACACAATCTGCCTCTGATCGCGCCGTGGCCATTGCCCGGAGCATGAAGCAGTTGGACCACCAGCTTACTGAGCTGCTTGGTCAGTGGGTCATGCATCCTGTGGCAGGACATCTGACCTTTTCGAGATTGCTGCTGCTGCTGGCCGGGCTGCTCG
>WOZS01000065.1:34418-69443 GCA_011620135.1 Gammaproteobacteria bacterium | reverse complement strand
ACATTTCTCAGGCTCGGGACCTTGAAAACATAGCGATCGCTTTCTTTTTCGGTCAAAGCAAAGCGACCCTGATCAATTTCCTGGCTTTTGGTTTCTTGCCAGTACTCGCCAAAAACCCCAAATTTCTGGAAACTGCCACCGCCCAGGCCAACCCCGTTATGACAAGCGATGCATCCGGTTTCCATAAATGCCTTGAGGCCTGCTTTGGCTTGTGCATCCAAAGCATGTTCATCGCCTGCCAGATAGCGATCAAAAGGGCTTGGTGTCGTCAAGGTACGCTCGAAAGCACCGATGGCAATCCCCCAGTTTTTTGGTGTGATTGGCTTTTCTTCCTGGGGAAAGGCTTTTTCAAACGCCTTTGCATAGCCCAGATGGTTGAGCTTTTCGATCACGGCTTCAGTATTCGGGTTGCCCATCGTGGTTTTGCCCGTCAAAGAGTCCTGGGCCTGTGCTTCGATGCTTTCCCGATCACCTATCCAGCGCGATTGAATGGGATAGAGCGCGGCATTGAAAACCGTCGGTGCGTTTCTGTGGTTTGGTCTTTGCAAAACACCAATGCTTTTTTGCAGGGCATCGGTGCCATAAAACTGTGGCAAATGGCAAGTCGAGCAGGAGATCGTGCCATCCAAGGAGAGCCTGGGGTCAAAAAAAAGCTTACGGCCCAGCTCGATTTTTTCTGGCGATAAAGGGTATGCCTTGGTTGCCATATCTCGAGGCAAAGGCGCAAAAATCTGCTGCGCCTTTTGGAGCAGATCATCATTGGCAAACGCTTGGTTGATTGATCCAGGGCCTGCCAAAAGCAGCAATAAGGCCATCCTGGCCAAGGAGAAGGTTTTCTGATTCATGAGGAAACACCTCAATCGACCAAACGATCCACGCCTTGGACCATATCTGAGCCAAGCTTGCAATGCAAGAGAACAGGCTCCATGTCGCCAGGAATGGCAAAGCCCAGCTCCACTTTTGTGGAGCTCGTCTCGATGCTCGTGATGCCCTAGGCAGAGGGTTTGATGGTGCTGGCGCACAGCCAGTGCAGATAGGAACCCGCTCCCTGTGAGACCGGCAGGGCCATGATTTCCGGCACCTCATAGGGGTGCAGGGCGCTGAGCCTGGCCTCCAGCTGTGGATAGGCGGTGGTGGTGGTCTTGATGATCAGCAGATGCTCCGTGGCCTGCTCAAGCTGACCATCCCATTGGTAGATGCTCGACAGGGGCCCCAGGATATTGATGCACGCGGCCAGATGCTCGCTGACCAGCGCATGAGCCAGCGCCTGGGCGGTTTGCTGGTCCGGGACGGTGCATAACACCACCACGGCATGAGCGATTGCTGTAGCACCACTGGTCATGGGATTTCTTGCAGCGATGTGTTCTCGCAACTGGGATGGGCAACGCTCCATTTGAACAGGCGGTGCATCCAGAGCCATTGGGTGGGATGTTCCAGGATCACCTGTTCCAGCACCTTGGCCATGGTTTGCAGATTGGCCTGCAGTCCCTGCTGGGTACGCTTCTGCATCAACGCCAGGGGTGGATGAATGCGGGCGACATGCCATAACCTTGTGCGCCAGGTAAAGGCTGGCAGGCAGGGAGCCCCCGATGCGGCCGCCAGTACTGCGGGACCTGCCGGCAGGCGCACCATCTTTCCCATGAAGCGCACCATCTCGCCATGGCGCCTACCCTGGTCCATATGGATGAAGAGTACCCGGCCGTTGCGCAAGGAGCGCAGGGCTTGGCGAGTGGCCTGGTGGCGACCTTCCTGCACCGCCAGCCCCTCGATGCCGAAGCGCTCCATGATGCCCCGAAAGAAGTGGGCAGGCAGGGCATGTTGTTCCTTGTAGAGCACCGAGACCGGATACCCTTCCACAGCCAGGCGCAAGACAAACCATGGAAAATTGCCGACATGCGCACTGAGCAGGATGACACCGCAACCCTGCTTTCTGGCCCGATCCAGATTGTCGAGACCCTCGAGATGCATGCGTTTGGCCAAGCATCGCCCATTCCACGATGGTGTGCCGGCCTGCAGGACCTCCATCGCCGTGGCCAGCCAATGGACGAGGCATCGGTACAGCAACCATTGGCGCTTCAGGAAGCCCAGATCCGGGTAGGCCGCAATGATGTTGCGATGAGCGGTCTGCAACCGTCCCAGAGGGAGCCATGCCAGCGGCCAGGCCATGGCATGGGCCGCCGTCATGATCAACCAGGGCGGCCACCAGGCGATGCAAGCAGTCATGGCCGCCTATGGTTCCTCATGACCCAGCGGCCAAGGCCTTCTTGACCACCTTGCCCGTGGCGTTCTTGGGCAACTCGGGCATGATGTGCATACGTCGCGGCACCTTGTAGCTCGCCAGACGCTGGATGCAGTGGGCACGCAGCTCCGTGGCGTTGACCGCAGCTCCGGTATGCAGTACCACGAAGGCATGGAGTTCTTCGCCACGGTCCCGATCACGCCGGCCTACCACGGCTGCCTCCAGCACATCGGGGTGTTCCAGCAGGCATGCCTCGACCTCGCTGGGAAAGACATTCAGCCCCTGCCCGGTGACGATCATGTCGTCGAGGCGGCCCAGATGGTAGAAGAAGCCGTCCTGATCGGAGCGCCCCGCATCACCCGTGCAAAACCAGCCATGGCGCCAGCGGGCCTGGGTGGCCGCTGGATCATCCAGATAACCTTTCATGATCATGGGGCCGCGTCCCACGATCTCTCCATCCTCGCCGGCATCCAGCAGCCGGCCTTCCGCATCCATGATGGCAAGCTCCGCGCCCACGACCGCCTTGCCAATGGAGTCCATGTGGCCTTGGGCTTCATCAAAGGGCGTCAGGGTGAGCAAGGGCGAGGTCTCGGTCAAGCCATAGCCCTGAAGCAGTCTGGCGTGGGGAAAGGCGGCCTGCACGGCGCGCATCACCGGCATGGGCACCGAGGTGCCCATCATGGCCAGCAGGCGCAGGCTCGAGGTATCGTAGGCCGTGGGGTTGCCCTTGAGCAGCATCTGAAAGATGGGGGGGACGGCATGGATCAGGGTGATGCGGTGGCGCTGGATGGCTCCCAGGATGTTTTGGGGCGTCAGCTGATCGAAGATCACCATGGTGCCGCCATGGGACAAAATGGCATTGATATCAATGGGCCCGGAGATGTGCGACATGGGCAGCACCATGCCCCAGACATCGCTTTCTCCCACCAGGGCAGCATGCCGCATGGCTCTGGGATATTCGTCGAGATGAGCCATGGTCAGCTCCACGATCTTGGGCTGGCTCGTGGTGCCCGATGTGTGCAGGTAAAGGGCCGTGGCCTCTTCCTGGGCAGGGAGCATGGCCGGTGGACTGGCAGGCGGAGCGAAGAAGGCGGGATCACCCCGGGCAACGAGAACGGTGTCCTGGATGGACCGCAGGGCTTCGAGGTGGGGGTGGCCTGGGGTGGTGAAAAGCAGCCGGGATCTGGTGCGTGCCAGGATGTGGCGCAGCTCCGGCAAGCCCATGCGATGATCGATGGGGGTGGCAATGGCGCCTTCACCCAGGATGGCGCAGTAGAGATAGGCAAATTCGATGCCATTGGGCAACAGCAAGGCGACGGAATCACCGCGCCGAATACCCAGCCGTTGTAACTGGGCCCGTGCCCCCTGGGCGCGAGCAAGCCACGTCTGAAAGGACACCTGTTCATCGTTCTGGATCAACGCCGTGCTGTGGGCATGCGACCAGGCGCGCTTTTCCAGTTCCTGCCATACATCCATGGCGAATTCCTCTACTTCGATTGGATCAAGTTCTGGGGCGGCTCGATGACTGACCTTGGTCTGTCCTCGACAAGGAGCATATCATGATGGCGCTGCCAAGAGGTAGGCCATCGGGAGAATGGCGGAGAGAGAGGGATTCGAACCCTCGATACGCTTGTGGCGTATACACGCTTTCCAGGCGTGCTCCTTCGACCGCTCGGACATCTCTCCTGTTTCTACGATGGTATCAGGTCATGGGCGGGGGAGGTCCTTGGGCCCTGGAAAGCGCGCACCACCTGCCTCAAGGTGAGGCATGGGCAGCTGCATTGGGATTGGGCAGCTTGGGGGGCTCGATGATGCAGCTGCCATCGCTACGCTGCCGTGGCGGGGCATGAAACGGCCGTGGTGGCGCATTGGGAATCTCCATCTCGGGGTCGGGCTGGGGCAATTCCAGCCCAGGAGGAGCGCGCAGGGCGTGAGCCGTTATCGGGTGATCATAGATGGCCTCTTTCAGACAGGGATCTCCAGCGCAGCCCGCAAGGCAGGTTGCCAGACTCGTTGCCATGAGCCATCGTTTAGCTGATGGCATGGTTGACCGACCGACTCGCCTCGGCGCATTGCTGCAAAACCTTGGCCAGCGTCTCGTGCCAGCGGGACGAGAGCCTGGTGAGAGGCAATCTGATACCCGAAGGGATCAGGCCCATGTATTGCAAGGCCCATTTGACGGGGATGGGGTTACTTTCCATGAAAATGGCCTTGTGCAAGGGCTGCAACCGCTGGTCGATGGCGCGCGCCTCGTCCCAGCGGCCTGCAACCGCAGCCTGGCACAACAGGTGCATGGCTCGAGGGGCCACATTGGCGCTCACCGAGATCACCCCATTGGCCCCATGGGCCAGCGCATCCAGCATGGTCTGATCGTCGCCTGAAAAGATCAGGAAATCAGCGCCACACAGGGTGCGCAGGGCATCGATGCGCGCCATGTCCGCCACGGCTTCCTTGATGCCGATGACCAGCGGCATGTCCCTGCATCGGGCAACAGTTTCCGGCAGCATGTCGCAGGCCGTGCGTGACGGCACATTGTAGAGAATATGCGGCAGACCGGAGGCCTGGACCACAGCCTGGTAATGCCGAAAAAGGCCCTCCTGAGTGGGTTTGACGTAATAGGGTGTGACAGAGAGTGCCGCGGCAGCGCCGGCATGGGCTGCCGCCCTGGACAGTTCGATGGCCTCTGCTGTGGCATTGGCACCTGTGCCGGCGACGATGGGGATACGCCCCCCCGCCATGGCAACTGCCTGCTTGAACAGGGTAATATGTTCCTTCATGGTGAGGGTGGAGGCCTCCCCCGTGGTGCCGGCGATCACCAGTCCATCACTGCCCGAGGCGATGTGATGGGCGATGAGGCGCTCCAGCGCATCCCAGGCGATGGTGCCATCATCCAGCATGGGGGTGACCAAAGCCACCAGACTTCCGTGCAACATAGCTGCTCCAGCGTTTTTTCGATTGGTCATGATACATTGCTCCGCTTGATGGAACAAGTGGTGGCTGCAGTGAGGGTGCCATGGATGCAGGCGAGCCATTTCCAGACTTTGATTTGCCGTCAACCGATGGCGGACGCGTCAGCCTGGAGATGCTGAGGGGCCAGCGTGTGATATTCTACTTTTATCCCAAAGACAACACACCAGGATGCACCCAGGAAACCCAATCATTCGCAGAGCACCATGCCGCCTTTATGGAGCGCAACGTGCTGCTCTATGGGGTCAGCCGCGACAGTCTGGCTGTCCATGTTCGTTTCAGGGAAAAACTGGCCCTGCCCTTTGCCTTGCTGAGTGATCAGCAGGCCAGCCTGTGCACGGCGGTGGGCGTCATGAAGGAAAAAGCCATGTATGGCCGCAAGAGCATCGGCATCGAGCGCAGCACCTTCCTGGTGGATGAGACAGGCATCATCCGGCGCGTCTGGCGCAAGGTGCGCGTGGCAGGGCATGCCCAGGCTGTACTGCAGGCTGTGGATATCTTGTACTGACAGGATGACGTGATCGACTTGCCCGTGCCTTCTTTCAGCAGTTCTTCCGGTTGCGAAACCATCTATGTGCTGGATACCAATGTATTGATGCACGACCCAACCGCCCTGTTCCGCTTTGCGGAGCATTGGGTGGTGTTGCCCATGGTGGTGCTGCAGGAACTGGATGCCAGCAAGAAGGGGCTTTCCGAGGTGGCGCGCAATGTGCGCCAGGTGAGCAGGTATCTCGACACCCTGGTCAGCAAGAAATCCTACCAGGACATCGACAATGGCCTCAGCCTTGCCGAGTTGGCCTCCTTTGCCAATGGCTACAGCCCCACCGGCAAGCTCCTGTTCTGCCATTGCCAGGGGTCTGGTGACGAGGGCATCCTCGATGCCATGCAGCTGTTGATGCAGCGCCACCCCCAGCGGGAAGTGGTCCTGGTGACCAAGGACATCAACTTGCGGATCCGTGCCCGGGTGGCTGGCCTGGATGCCGAGGATTACTTCAATGATCAGCCACGCCAGGATCTTGATCTGCTGTTTGCCGGCGTCGATGTGCTGGACGAGGACTTCTGGGAGACCCATGGTCAGGGCATGCGTTCCTGGCAGGATGGTGAGCGCATCTTCTATGAGGTGGCAGGGCCAAGGGTGGCCAGCTGGTCGCCCAACCAGTGCCTGGCTTTTCCTGGGGACGACTCCTTCGACGGCATCGTGCGCGAGGTCAAGGAAGGGATGGCGTGCGTGGAGCGCCTCAGGGACTACCGCCACCGGCATTCGGTATGGGGCGTGCAGGCGCGCAACCGGGAGCAGAGCCTGGCACTCAACCTGCTCATGGACCCCAGTATCGAGCTTGTGACCCTGACCGGGGCTGCCGGCACCGGCAAAACGCTGCTGGCCTTGGCAGCAGGGCTTGCCATGTGCTTCGACGAGGCGCGCTACCGGGAGATCATCATGACCCGCATCACCATCCCTGTGGGCGAGGACATCGGCTTTCTGCCCGGTACCGAGGAAGAAAAGATGTCGCCCTGGATGGGTGCTTTGATGGACAATCTCGAGGTGCTGACCCAGGGCCAGAAGAATGGCGGCAGCTGGGGTCGTTCGGCCACCGAGGACCTGCTGCGCAACCGCGTCAAGATACGTTCCTTGAACTTCATGCGCGGCCGCACGTTCCAGAGCCGCTATGTGATCCTGGACGAAGCGCAGAACCTGACTGCCAAGCAGATGAAAACCCTGCTCACCCGCGCCGGGCCGGGCACCAAGATGGTCTGTCTCGGCAACCTCAGCCAGATCGACACGCCCTATCTGACCGAGACCAGCTCGGGGCTTACCTATGTGGTGGATCGCTTCCGGGAATGGCCAGGCAGCGGGCACATCACATTGACCCGGGGTGAGCGTTCCAGGTTGGCCGATTTCGCCTCGTCAGTGCTTTAGGGCATTCCCGTTCTCGTCCTAGGTCATGCCCAACCTAGGGGGACTGGGACGTATGCTGCTGCTCATGGGCCACCATCTCCTGCAACTCGCGCCAGGCCAGCAGCACCGCGTTGAGCAGGGTGGCCAGCGGAATGGCAAAGAAGATGCCCCAGAAGCCCCAGATGCCGCCGAAAAACAGGATGGAAGCAATGATGGCCACAGGATGCAGGTCGACGGTGCCTGCGAGGATCAGGGGAGCCAGCAGGTTGCCATCCAGGATCTGCAGGATGGCAAAGATCAGCAGGGCATACCAGAACATCGACGTGAGACCCCATTGCCCATAGGCGATGGCCACCAGTGGCAACAAGGCAATGGCGGCCCCCACATAGGGCACCAGCACGGCAAGCCCGATGATGGTGGCCAGCAGGGCCACGTAATGAATGCCCAGCAGCCAGTAGCCGACCAGGGCAAGCCCGCCCATGGCCAGAATGCGCCACATCGTGCCGCGCAGATAGTTGCCGGTCTGCTGGTCCACCTCGTGCCAGACGATGCGGATCAGTCGGTTGTCGGCGGGAACAAAGCGCCCCAGCCATTGCAGGATGGCCTGCTTGTCCTTGAGCATGAAAAACACGAGTACCGGGACCAAGAAAAGGTAAACCAGGGCCACGGCCAACCCCTTGCCAAAGCTCAAAGAATGGGCCAGGATAGCCTGACGCCACGTCAACAGGTCGGCGCCAAGACCGTGGATCATGCTGGTGACCTGCTCTGTCGAGAAGAGCTGCGGATAACGGCGCGACAGCTGCAGGAGCAGCGCCTGGCCGTTGGCTATCAAGGCGGGCAGGCCCTCCAGCCACTGGATCAGCTGCCGGGACAGCAGCGGCACGAGGGCGAACACCGTGGCGGCCAGCAAACCTGTAAAGACCCCAAAAACAACCACCACGGCCCACAGGCGATGCAAACCCTTGCGTTCCAGATACCGCACCATGGGATCCAGGAGATAGGCCAGAATGGTGGCGGCCAGCAGCGGCGCCAGCAGATCGCCGGCGACGGCAAGCAGCAGGAAGAACAGCAGTAGCAAGCCTCCCAGTGCCAGGGCCTGGGGATGAGCCAGCAGGTCTCTGAGCCGGACCCATGGTGCCGCCCATTTGTTCAAGTCAAGGGGTTACTCTGGTTGGATGGGCCAAGGGGGCTTGCTCAGCGCTTCTGGAAGACAAAATGACTGATGGCGCCCTGGGCCTGTTCGCGGATGAGGGGCTCCCCCATCACCTTGGCGAGTGCCACGAAATCCCTATGGGCCGTATCGCTGTCGGTCATGACATGCAGCGTCTGGCCGGAGTCCAGACTGAGCAGGGCCTTCCTGGTGCGCAACAGCTGGATGGGTGGTGGGGAATCGCACAGATTGATTTCCAGATCGAAGGCAAGCTGTTCTGCCATGAAACCCCCTCAACACCGCGACAGCCAGGAACCCCGAGGCGATGGCATTATAACCCACCAGGCTTCACGGTTTCGAGGCGAATCTCGAACACAGCAGGCCAGAACTTGCCGGTGACCAGCAAAGTGCCTCCGCTGGTTGCGGCAATGCCGTTCAGGACCTCGGCCGGTGGCGCAGTGCCCGTGGATGGAGGCAGGCGCTGCCGCAGGGCGTGCAGGTCGAGATAACCGGTGACCGCCCCACTTGCAGGCTCGATGCGCGCGATGCGATCGGTCATGTAGATGTTGGCCCAGACTATGCCATCCTGGTATTCCAGTTCGTTGAGTTGGGTAATGGGGCTTGCGCCATCGCGCACCAGCGTCTGGCCCAGCACCACAAACGAATCCGGGTCGCGCCGGGTGAGCCTGGCGCTGCCATCGCTCATGATGAGAGTCTTGCCATCATAGGTCAGGCCCCAGCCTTCGCCCCGATAGCTCCAGCGACTGGTGGGTTGCAGGGTATCTTGGGCATAGACCAGGGCCTGGCCTTCCTGCCATGTGAGCTGGATCAGGCGGTTGTTCACCAGGGCGAGCCCCTCGCCAAAAAGGGTGCTGTCCAGTGCGCGAAACTGCACTATCCTGCCTGTTTCCGGCTCCACCAGGCGCAGGCTGGACGAGCCATAGAGTCCCGTGCTTTCATACAGCCCATGGGGGGTGCTGAGCAGACCCTCGGTATAGGCCCTGGGGTCATGGGGCAGCTGACGGACCAGCTGCCAGGAAAGCAGCGGGGCTGCTGCAGCAGCCTGGGTGGCCAATATCCCCAGGACCAGCCCTGCCCTGGTCCAGGGTTTGTGCCAGCAGCCAATTTTCTTGACGCAATACAACAAGGAGTGCATCGGTGACCATTCCTGCCTGGTTGTCGGCCTTGCAACGGCCGGACGCCTTCGACCATCCCACCACAGCCTTTACCCTCTGCGAGACCCATATCTCCTGGGTCCTGCTCACTGGCCCTTTTGCCTACAAGTTCAAGAAACCGGTGGATTTTGGCTTTTTGGATTATACAACCCTGGAGAAACGCCAGTTCTATTGCGCCGAAGAGCTGCGGCTCAACAAGCGCTTAGCACCTGTGCTCTATGATGCGGTGGTGCCGCTCCAGGGCAGCCTGGAGCGGCCTGTGGTCGGCAAGCCAGGGACAGAAGGCTTTGAGTACGCCGTGCGCATGCACCAGTTCGCCGCGGAAGACCGCCTCGATGCCGTTCTGGAGCGCGCTGAGCTCACCATGGCGGATATCGACGCCCTTGCCGGGCGCATTGCCAGCTATCACCAGGCGGCGCCCCGGGTTGCCCTGGCAGGCTCCCTTGGCACCGCGGCGCTGGTACAGCAGGCCATCAGCGACAACTTCACCACCATTACCGCCACGGGGCGGCTGGATCCTGCCTGGCGGGAAACCTTTGAGGCAGTGGCTGCCTGGAGCATTGAACAGGGCAGCCGGCTTGCCGGACTCATCGACGAGCGCAGGCGGCATGGCATGGTGCGCGAGCTCCATGGCGACATGCACCTTAGCAACATGGCCCGCTTCAGGGGCGAGGTCGTGATTTTCGATGGCATCGAGTTCAGCGAGACTCTGCGCTGGATCGACTGCATGAGCGAGATCGCCTTTTTGTTCATGGACCTCACGGTGCGCGGCGCGCCGGGCTTTGCCTGGCGGGTCCTGTCCCGGTATCTGGAGGCGAGCGGCGATTATGCGGGGTTGGCGGTCTTCTGGTATTTCGCCTGTTACCGGGCCATGGTGCGCGCCAAGATCGCCGCCTTGAGCGATGACGAGGGCTCGCAGGCGCGCCTTGGCCAGTACCTGCATCTGGCCGCCCAGTTCACGCAGGCCCGCAGGCCCTTTTTGCTGCTGTTGCATGGCCTCTCCGGTTGTGGCAAGAGCCATCTGGCAGCGCAATTGATCGCGGAGCTGCAGGTGTTACAGGTACGCTCCGACATCGAGCGCAAACGCCTTGCCGGAATCGACCCCCTGCAGCGCGGTGCTGATGCCTTGTACAGCGAGACAATGAATCGGCGCACCTATGAGCACCTGGCACAGATCGCACAAATCGCCCTGCAATCTGGTTGCAGCTTGTGCCTCGATGCAGCCTTTTTGCGCAGCGCAGACCGCAGGCAGGCAGCAGCCCCGGCCGAGCGCCTGGGGGCCCCATGGCTGATCCTGTCGCTGAGCGCCCCGCAAGAGGTGCTGCGCGCCCGCTTGGCAGCCCGCCAGGGCGACCCCTCGGATGCGGACTTGCATGTGCTGGATCTCCAGCTTGCCAGCGCCGAGCCACTTTCTGCCCTGGAGCAGGCCCATACCCTGGCCATCGAGACCACCAAAGAAGAGCCTCTGCCTGAGTTGGTGGAGCGCATCCGCGAGCGCCTCGGCATACCCTGCAGGCCCTGATCTGTGGCCAGGCGGCAGGCTCGAGACATGGACAACAGACATGGCCATCCCTGCTTGGCCGTCAACTCCTTGCATGCGGCGCTGTATTCCCGCTGTGATCGTTTCATCGTCTTCTTTGCCAATGCGCCCTATCCCGGCCGGCCCAGCGCACCATGAGGCGTATCAGTGCGATGATGGGGCTGTCGGCCCATACGACCAGCCTGCAGGCGGCATACGGCTTGACCGACAAAATCCCAGCCAGGGCTACCATGGCCTCGAGGCACTTTGCGCAAAAGTGGGTACCAACTGGACAACAATCACCTACCTCCAGACCGCCGCTTCTTGGATGTCTTCCTGGGCTACGCTCTCACCGTAGACCTGGTGGCTTTCGGGCCCATTGGCATCTTGATGACCTGCCTTCATGCTATTCACCAAGAACACGCTCAGCAGCCATGGCTACACGAACCCCCGTGGCATGGAACGGCTCTGGCTGGATCAGTTCACCTGGGTCTGCCATGCCGTCAAGTCGCACGCCGCCTTTTGCTGAAAAACTTGAGAAGGAGATCATGCAAACACTCATCACACTCGACCCTGCCAAGCCGCCCGAGGCCCAGGATGGTCTGGTACACAATCGCTGGCATCCCGCCATCCCCATGGTGGCCACTGTCCAACCTGGAGAGGCTTTTGTGGTCCATTGCCTGGAGTGGACAGGCGGGCAGATCAGCAACGACGACAATGCCGCCGATATTCGCGATGCCGATCTCACGCGCTGCCACTACCTGAGCGGCCCCATTGGCATCAAGGGAGCTCAGCCCGGTGATCTGCTGGTGGTGGATATCCTCGATGTGGGCCCCTGGTCGGCCAATCCCTGGGGGTTCACCGGCATCTTTGCCAGGGAAAATGGCGGCGGGCTGCTCACCGATTTCTTTCCAGAAGCCCGCAAGGCCTGCTGGGATTTCCAGGGCATCTATGCTTCCTCGCGACATATCCCCGGGGTGCGGCTTGCTGGCATGGTCCACCCAGGCCTGATGGGCTGTCTTCCCTCGGAAGCCCTGCTGGCTGAATGGAATCGCCGCGAAGCGGCCCTGGTGGCTACGGCGCCGGATCGGGTGCCGCCGTTGGCCCATGTCCCCTGCGCCAAGACCGCGCTGCTAGGCCGCATGCCCCCCCAGCAAGCCAGAGAGGCTGCCCGGGAAGCGGCACGCACCATCCCGCCACGGGAGCATGGTGGCAACTGCGACATCAAGAACCTCACCCGGGGCTCCAGGGTGTATTTCCCGGTCTATGTCCCGGAGGCCGGGCTCTCGGTAGGTGACCTGCATTTCTCCCAGGGCGATGGCGAGATCACCTTCTGTGGCGCCATCGAGATGGGCGGCTGGATCGCGCTTCGGGTGGATCTCATCAAGGACGGCATGGCCCTCTACGACCTCACCCAGCCCATTTTCCAGACCAGCCCGGTGGAGCCCCGCTACGATAGCCATCTGGTCTTCGAGGGCATCTCCGTGGACGAACAGGGTCGCCAGTTCTACCTCGATGCCCACGTGGCCTACCGCCGTGCCTGCATGCAGGCCATCTCCTACCTCAAGCGCTTCGGCTACAGCGGCGCCCAGGCCTATGCCATTCTGGGGGCGGCACCCGTGGAAGGCCGCATCAGCAGCCTCGTGGATGTGCCCAATGCCTGCGCCACGCTGTGGCTGCCCAAGGGCATCTTCGATTTCGACATCACGCCAGCCACCCAGGGTCCCATCGTGCAGCTCATGGAGAGCGACCTGGCCTCCTGCAGCTAGCAGCGGCCCCGACTCCATGCACCGCCATGGGGGGTTTCGTTGCGGGGCTTCGGCCTGGCGCAATACCATGAGCTTCCCAAGGCAGGGCCACGGCCTGGGTATTTGCCGCACCCCATAACAGGGCATGCAAGCCGCGGTTCATGCAGCAATGAGATCCGAGACAGAATCAGGTCTCGGGCAGTTTTTGCGTCACAGAGCAGGATGCATCGCTTGAATCGGCGTCTGGTCTGGGTCGATCTGCACCATAGTACTGCTCGCCAAGGCGGATGCGTTCCCTGCCACGGGCCAGGCGCCAGGCGTTGGTGTCCCGCAGACTGTAGATGCAGCCGCAGTACTCCTGCTGGTAAAAGCCTTCTTTCTTGGAAAGCTCGATCATCCGTGCACTGCCGCCGCCCTTGCGCCAGTTGATGGCCCAGAAGGTCAGGTTTTCATAACGCAAAGCGGCACGCGCACCACTCCCGTTGACCTGGGCGAGATCCTTCCAGCGCGAGATGCCCAGCGTGGTGGCAAAACCCTTGAAGCCGTGCTCATGGGCATAAAGCGCCGAGAACGCAAAGCGCATGTCGAAGCAGGCCGTGCAGCGCGCGCCGCGCTCGGGTTCATTTTCCAGGCCCTTGACCCGCGCCATCCAGTTGGCCACGTCGTAGTCGGCATCGACGAAGGGCACGCCGAGGCTTTGGGCATGGCGCATGTTCTCGGCCTTGCGCAGATTATATTCCCGCTGCGGGTGGATGTTGGGGTTGTAGAACAGGATGGTGTAGGGCACTTGGTGCTGCACCAGGTCTTCCATGATAACGCCTGCACACGGCGCACAGCAGGAATGCAGCAGCAAAGGGTCCTTGGGCAACAGGGCGGCCCCTGTGGGCTGGGCTTGTCGTCGTGCCATGGCGTCGTTCCTCTGGGCGAACTGGCTGGATCGTTCAGCCCGCTGCGGCGCGGCCCTTTTGTCTGGCAGGTACTGCTGGCTGCGCCAGTTGCTGCAACAGATCCTGGGCGGCGGCAAGCCGGGCCTCGGGGGTGGCAAAAGGCCCTGCAAGCCTGATGGCCTGTGGGCCATCGAAGGTGATGCGCCCCTGGGATTGGCGCATGAGCTCGATGAGCCGGCTGGGGTCCACCGTGGTGTGCTGGCCGAAGACCACCTTGCCGCCCTTGGCCAGGATGGCGACGCTTTGGATACCCAGGGCAGCCGCTGCCAGGCGCAGCCTGGCTGCGGCCATGAGGCATTGGGCGGGGGGCGGCAGCGGTCCGAAGCGGTCTATCACGTCCTGCTCGATCTCGCGCACTGCGTTGGCATCCTGCACCGCCGCCAAGCGCTTGTAGTATATCAGGCGCATACGCACGTCGGGCATGTAGGTCTCCGGAAAAAGCATGCTGGCCATCACATCCACGGTGGTACGCGCCGCAGGTGCGTTCAGGTCCACCTCGGACAGTGCCCCCGATTTGAGCGCCGCCACGGCTTGGGCCAGCATCTCGTTGTACATCTCGAAGCCCACAGCCAGCATCTCGCCGCTTTGTTCATCGCCCAGCAACTCGCCGGCCCCACGGATTTCGAGGTCGAAGGTGGCTAACAAAAAGCCGGCACCCAGGCCGTCCGAGGCCAGCAGCGCCTCGATGCGCCGCTTGGCATCGGCAGTCATCACCGCCTGGGGCGGCAGTACCAGGTAGCAAAAGGCGCGGTGGTGCGAACGGCCCACCCGGCCGCGCAGTTGGTGCAACTGAGCCAGACCCAGCAGGTCGGCACGGTGGATGATGATGGTGTTGGCGGTGGGCACGTCGAGGCCGCTTTCCACAATGGTGGTCGCCACCAACACGGTGAAACGGCGGTGGTAGAAGTCGCGCATCACCTCTTCGAGCTCGCGCTCGCGCATGGCGCCATGGGCGATGCGTATGGTCGCCTGGGGGGCGGCCTCCTGGATGTGCCGGGCAAAGCTCTCGATGTCCTCGATGCGATTGTGGATGGCATACACCTGGCCTCCACGGCGCATCTCCCGGGAGATGGCCTCGGCCATGGTGGCCTGGTCCCACTCGCAGGCGCTGGTCTCTATCGGCAGCCTGTCCTGGGGTGGGGTTGCGATGATGGAAAGATCGCGCAGGCCGGCAAGACTCATGCTGAGCGTGCGCGGGATGGGGGTTGCGGTGAGGGTGAGACAGTGTACGTTGGGCCTCAGCGCCTTGAGCCTGTCCTTGGCACGCACCCCAAATCGGTGCTCCTCATCCACGATCACAAGACCCAGGTCCCTGAAACGCACCTCGTCGCGCAGCACTGCCTGGGTACCGATCACCACATCCACCGTGCCCTGGCCCAGCGCTTCCAGCGTGGCGCGTTCCTCGCCCCTGGCAGAAAGCCTGGAGAGCCGGGCCACGCGGATCGCGGTGTCGGCCAGGCGATCCTGGAAGTTGCGCAGGTGCTGATCGGCCAGGAGCGTGGTTGGCACGAGCACTGCCACCTGCTTGCCGTTGCTCGCGGCCACGAAGGCTGCGCGCAGGGCGACTTCCGTCTTGCCAAACCCCACATCGCCACAGACCACGCGGTCCATGGGGGTATCCCTGGCCATGTCCGCCAGCACCGCCTCGATGGCGCGGGCCTGGTCCGGGGTTTCCTCGAAGGGAAACTGGCGGGCGAAGGCGAGATAGTCCGCCTCGGCCATCTGCAATGGCTGCGCCTTGCTGACCTGGCGCCTGGCGTAGACCTCCAGCAGTTCGGCGGCTATGTCCCTGGCCCTTTGGGCGGCCTTCTGCTTTGCCTTGCCCCACTCCGCGCCGCCTAAGCGATGCAGCTCCGGGTTGGGGTTGCCGCTGTAGCGCGAGACATCCTCGCAGCGGGTCACCGGCACATAGACCTTGTCGCCGCCCTGGTACTCCAGCACCAGCAGTTCTTCCTCAATGCCGCCGGTCTCGAGCCTGGTGAGCCCGAGGTAGCGGCCGATGCCGTGGTCGCGGTGTACCACGATGCTGCCGATGGTCAGGTCGGTCAGATCACGGATGATGGCACCCAGGTCGCGCGAGGCGCCCTGGCGGCGGCGGCGCGGCAAGGGCATGCGCCCGGCCAGTTCTTCTTCGGTCACCACGGCAAGCCCCGACCCAGGCAAGCTGAAGCCGCGCTCCAGCTCACCCACCGTGAGGGCCGCTCCTGACTCCTGCCGGGCTGCGAAGCCATGCCAGTCCGCCACCAGGGAGACGGCATCGCCCAGCTCAGCCTTGAGCGCCTCGCGTCGCCCCGGCGAGACGGCGGTGACCAGCACCCGCTGCAAGCCTGTCGCCATCAGGGCGGCCAGGCGCTCCCGGGGTTCTGTGCCGCTCAGTGCCGGCAACGCGCCGGCTGCCTCTGCTGCCGATTCATCCAGGAACACATGACCGAGGCCGCAGACCGCCTCAAGAATCTGCCACGGTGGCACGAACAGCGTCTCGGGCGGCAAGGCCGGGCGTTGCAGGTTGCCCTGGCGCAGGGCAAAGCGGCGCTCCACATCAGCCCACAGCGCCTGCCACGGCACGGGGCACCACAGCATGGTGGTGGATGCCGGCAACAACTCGGCCAGGGTGGCGGTGTGCTCGAAGAAAAGCGGCAGATAAGACTCGATGCCCGGCACGACGTGGCCGGCGCTCACCTCGGCATAGACCACGCTGTGCTGCGCCTCGTTGCCGAAGACAGCGCGAAAGGCGCGCCGGAAGCGGTCGATGGCGTCTTTTTGCAGCGGGCATTCCCGCCCCGGCACCAGGCGCATGGCCTTGACGGGAGCCTGCGAGCGCTGCGTGGCGGGATCGAAGGTGCGGATAGACTCGATGCGCGCATCGCAGAACTCGATGCGATAGGGCTCCTTGCTGCCCATGGGAAAGCAGTCCACCAAGGCGCCATGGCGATTGAAGAAACCAGGCTCCTCCACCTGGTCCACATGCACGTAGCCTGCCTCCACCAAGCGGGCACACAGCGTCTCGGGTTCGAGCGCCTGCCCCACCTTGAAAGAAAAGACATAGGCGCCGAGGTAGTCCCGGGGCGGCAAGCGTTCCAGGAAGGCAAGCGGCGAGACCAGCACCACGCCACGCTGGAGCTGCAACAGCTGGGACAGGGCCTCGAGACGCTGGGAGATGACAAAGGCGCTGGGCGAAAACACGTCATAGGGCAGCACATCGCGGTCCGGCAGCTGGATCACCGGCAAGGCGCTGCCCAGGAAAAAACCGCAGGCCTGCGCCAGGGATTCGAGATGCTGGGCGTCGGGAGCCACCACCAACAGGGGGCCTGTCATGCTGCGGGCCGCCTCGGCAATGGCCAGTGCCAGCCGCGGGGAGGTGGCCACCTCGGGCCAGGTGACCGCCTCGCCCAATGAGGGCAAGGCGTGTTCCATCAGATGGTGCCTGGGCCTCATTGAGCAAGCCCCAGGAGGGTCACCTCCTGTGCCGCAGCGCGCTGCGCCAGGGCACAGCGCGCCTCATAGGCGCGCCGCGCAATGGCCACATCCTCGAGAAACAAACCCAGCTGGTCCAGGGGTAGAGCCTGGGCGCTGTCCACCAGGGCCTCGGCGGGTCTGGGATGAAAGTCCACCAGGACCATGTTGGCTCCGGCAATCACGCCCTGAGCCGTGGCATGGTGGATCTCGGTGAGGCCATCTGGGGCCGCTGCCCTGATGCCCACGGAATGGGAGGGGTCAATACACACCGGCATGCGCGTCAGGCGCTTGACAGTGGGGACGTGGGCAAAGTCCACCAGGTTGCGGTGTGGTTCGCCCATGTTGGACTTGACGCCCCGCAAACAGAGCACGATGCGGGTATTACCCTCGCTGGCCAGATACTCTGCCGCATTGAGGGTTTCGTCCAGGGTGATGCCGAAGCCGCGCTTGAGCAGCACGGGGTGGCGTTTCTGGCGGCCCACCGCCTTCAAAAGCTCGAAGTTCTGGGTGTTGCGGGTGCCGATCTGCAGCATCACGCCGCAACGGGCCTGTACCTGGCGGCGCGCCTGCTCGATCTCGTCGATGTGGCGCTCATGGGTGACCTCCATGGCGATCACCGCAATGCCATATTCGTCCGCGAGGCAAAACACATAGGGCAGGCACGCCGCGCCATGGCCCTGGAAGGCATAGGGGCTGGTGCGCGGCTTGTAGGCCCCCATGCGGGTGGTGATCTGACCGCAGGCCTTGAGGGCCGCCATGGTAGCCGCCACATTGTCCTCGTTGTCCACAGCACACAGGCCCGCAAAGACATGCAGGTTGTCCTGGCTGAACTCCAGCCCATTGTATTCAAAGCGGCTGCTGCGCTCGCTGCCCTTGTGACGACCGAGAATGCGATATTCCTGAGACACTTTGATGACCCGCTCCACACCCGGCAGCATGCTCATGTCTGCCGTCTCAAGCCCGGCTGTGGACCCGATGAGATAGATCTCACGCAGGACCTTTTCCGTTCCTGTTTCCTCATGGAGTCGCCATCGGATCCCCGGCAGGCGGTCGAGTTGTGTGCACAGGGCGATGTACACCGCCTCCCCGGGCTGCACATCGTCACGCAACAACAGGATCACGTGATGCGCCCCTGTTCAACCGGAAGCCGCACCAGAAGCCCTTGTCGGCCGCGGCCGGATCAACCCTTCCTGGGCCACGGAGGCAATCAATTGGCCGCTGCGGGCAAAGATCTGACCACGGACCAGCCCGCGGGCATTGCCTGCCCATGGGCTGTCCACCACATACAAGAACCAGTCATCGACGGCAATGGGAGCATGGAACCACAGGGCATGGTCCAGGCTCGCCATCTGCACCTGGCCGGAGAGATACGTCACGGCGTGGGGCCGAACGGCCGTGCCCAAAGCGCCCAGATCCGATGCATAGGCCAGCATGGCCTGGGCCTCGGCAGGACTTGCGGTTGTTGCGGCAGGCTCGAAACGAAACCAGAAGGTCTGGAGCGGTGGGGCCGCTTCGGGATGCAGCGGATGCACCGGGTCCACCGGCCTGACCTCCACGGGCCTGGCGCGAAACAGCTGCATGCGCACCTCCTCGGGCAGCTCACACAACGCTTCCCGATAGTGCTGGGCCTCGCTGACCAGCTCCTCGGGGGCTGGCACATGGGGAAATGACGCGGCATGGTGATAACCATGCTCCTGTCGCTGGAACGAAGCCGACATGGTGAAGATGGCCTCGCCGCCCTGGATGGCGTTGACGCACCTGGTGATGAAGCTCTTGCCGTCACGGATCCGGTCCACCTCATAGAGAACAGGACGATTCACGTTGCCGGGACGCAGGAAATAGGCGTGCAATGAATGGCTGCTGCGATCGGCAGGCACCGTGGCAGCGGCGGCAGCCAGGGCCTGGCCAAGGACATGACCGCCAAACAGATGGCCGCCGCCATAATCCACAGCCACACCCCGGTAGAGATTGTCTTCCAGGTATTCCAGGCGCAGCAACTCCGGCAGCCAGCCTACCGCATCCTGAGCGGTCATCTGATGTGGCGCGATACTCATGCCGGCCCTGTCGCAGCGGCATCCACCTCCACCACCACCGCATCACCCTCCACCATCACATGATAGGTACGCAGTTTCTTCTCGCGGCGCAGCAGGTTGATGGCCTGGGCAAGCCCCCGCGGCCAGTTGGCCCAACGCCGCACCTCGCCGGTACGCACGTCGAAACGGGCCCGATGCAAGGGGCAGACCAACTCGTCGCCCTCCAGCTTGCCCTTGTCCAGGGGCGCCATGAGATGGGTGCAGCGGGTCGCCGTGCCGTACCAGCCATCGGCGAGACGCATCACCAGCACCGCCTCGTTGCCAGCTCGCACCTTGCGCATGGCGCCCACCGCCCATTCATTCGTCATGCCGACCTGATATCTTGCCACAGCGACCTCCCCTGACAACCCGTGAGCATCATGACATGCCACTCCCAGATGCCCTGCTCCAGCTTTTCAGTCAAGTAGGGTCATTGTACCACACCGGCATGGCAGTGCCGGATAGGCGGATATCTGTCGGATTCCGCTGGCCTGTGGTTTTCCGTGGGCTACACTTTGTGCTATGCCACCATGGCAGCGCCAGAACAAGAAGCAACATAAGGAGCAAACATGAGGGAGCAAACATGAGGGAGCAAACATGAGGGAGCAAACATGAGGGAGCAAACATGAGTGATCTGCTCTACGACAAGCGCGATGGCATCGCCCGGCTCACCATGAACCGCCCCCAGCGCCGCAACGCCATCAGTCCCCAGATGATGGTGCAAATGGCGGCAGCCTGGCTGGACTTCCGGGACGACCCGGACATGCGGGTGGCCATTCTCACCGGGGCTGGGGATGTCTCGTTTTGTGCCGGGGCCGACCTGCAGCTGCTGATCCCGCTACTGGCCGGGGTACGCCAGCCCGAGGACGAATGGGACCACAGACTCCTCGACGACATCACCTTGATGCAAAAGGCGCTGCTGCGGGATTTCGAGCTCTACAAGCCAGTGATCGCCGCAGTCAACGGCTTTGCCTTGGCCGGTGGCACCGAGATCCTGCAGGCCACCGACATTCGCCTGGCCACGCCCCAGGCCACCTTCGGGCTGTCGGAGACCAAGCGCGGCATCATCCCGGCGGGCGGCTCGCTGGTGCGCCTGGCTCGGCAGATCCCCTATTGCAAGGCCATGGAGATTCTCCTGACAGGTGATCCCATTGCCGCCGAGGAGGCCTGGCGCATTGGCCTTGTCAATGAGATCATCCCCCAGGAGCAGCTCATGGCGCGCGCCGAGACCTTTGCCCAGCGCATCGCTGCCAATGGCCCCCTGGCGGTGCGCCAGTGCAAGGAGGTGGTGATCCGCAGCAGCGGCCTACCCCTGCACGAGGCCTATCAGATCGAAAACGAGGCGGCAGCCAGGGTCTTCACCTCCAAGGATGCCATGGAAGGTCCGTTGGCCTTCATGGAAAAGCGCCCGCCCCGCTTCACCGGCACATGATCCTTGCCTCCGCAGCCAGGGCCGCATGGTATGGGTGGCAGCGCTGTCGTTTTTCAATTGAGTTCTCGGCTGGCAAGCGCTCTGTCGGCCTGAATCCCAAGCATCCCCAGGGTATGACCGCAGCCAGGCCCCTCCTGGAGCGCTGCGATGTGTTCCTGACGAACCACTCGCCCCCCGTCGTCTCTGGCCTGGGCGTCGATACCCAGGGCATGCTCGCCAGGAAGCCGGATCTCATCCACGCAGGAAAGACGGGATCACCGGATTGGCTGCGCGCCACCATCCGGCACAATGGTCAAGCAGCATGCGGCGCGTTCAGGCAGGAATGAAAAAGGGTATCTTGCCGCCCTGGACATCACGCACCACCACCTTGACCGGCATGTCCAGTGTGACCTGCTCTGGAACCACATCCAGCAGGGCGGCTGCCAGCTGGGCTCCTTCGGTCAGCTTGACCACCGCCACCACATAGGGCACCAGGCCCTGGAAGGGGGGCATATAGTTCTCGCGGATCACCGTATAGGAAAACACCGTGCCATCGCCACAGACCGGCGTCCAGTTCCAGGCATGGGAACCACAGGATGGACAGGTGGTGCGAGGGATATGGCGGAAGAGGCCACATGCGTCGCAGCGCTGCAGCCTCAAGACACCATCCTGGCATTGTTCCCAGAAGGCGCGGTTCAGGGGGTCGCTGGATGAGGGGTAAAGACCTGGCACTATCTCGGACATGCATCACCTCCGCAGGATGGCTATGCTGCCATCACCCATATCTCCCCACCCAGTGACCAACCCCACCTCGGCCCTGGCAAGCTGGGTGGCGCCGGCCGCGCCGCGCAGCTGACGCGTCGCCTCGAGGATGTGCCCCATGCCCCAGACATGGGCCTCGCACAGCAACCCGCCGTGGGTATTCAGCGGATAGCGCCCGGTGCGCTCGATGGCTCCATCCTTGACAAAATCCTGAGCCTCGCCACGAGCACACAAGCCCAGTGCCTCCATCTGCAACAGCACCACGTAGGTGAAGCAATCGTAGATTTGCAGGAAATCCACATCATGGGGCGCGATGCCGGCCATGGCAAAGGCCCGCGGCGCCCCATGGGTCAGGCCGATGTGGAGCAGGTCCTTGCGAGCGGCGATGTCATCGCCTGGATTGGGACGCCCCTGGCCCACGCCCATGATATACACGGGCGGCTTGGCCAGATCCCGGGCACGTTCGGCGCTGCTGATCACCACGGCACAGGCGCCATCAGTCTCGAGACAGGCATCATAGCGGCGCATGGGATCGGACAGCGGCCGGGCATTCAGGTAGGCCGCCATGTCCACCACCTTGCCCTTCATGAGGGCCCGCTCGTTGAGCTGGGCGTGCTTGTTGCACGCCACCCACACCGCACCCGCCGCTTCGGGCGGCACGCCATAGAGCTTCACATAGCGCATGGCAAGCCAGGAATACATCTGCACCGGCATGAAGGCGCCATAGGGCAGGTAGAAATCCTGCACCATGGGCATCAGGGTCTGGATGCCCCAGGGCCGGTCCGGGGCGGCATCGGGCCGGGGCCGTATGGCGCTGAAGCCATTCCAGCCCAGCACAATCAGCACATGGCGCGCCATGCCCGTGGCCACCGCCAGGGCTGCTGCACCAATGGCCGCGGTGGGGCTTGCCCCCCCCATGTGCATGGTGGTGGAAAAGGACACATCATCGATGCCCAGGTTGGCCGCCACTTCCTCGGCGATGGTGTACATGGGCGGCGGGATGATGCCATCGATGTCCTGGGGCTCGAGCCCGGCATCGGCAATGGCCTTCTGGGCCGCCTCCAGCATCTGATCCATGGCGGTGCGTTTGGTGCCGCGCATATAGTCGGTCTCGCCGATGCCGACGATGGCAGCCTGATCCTTCAAGCTCAATGGCATGCTTCGTTCCCCTTGTTCGTTCCCCTTGGGTTGCCCCCTCGTTTTCGGTGGCATCCGTCAAGATTCTAGTCCAAAAAATCTCAATAGCCACGATTGGCACCTGATGCCCACCCGCTGAGCCAGACCCTGGTGGAGCTGATATTTGAGGTATTCTATTCCTTATGCTCGAAAAGCCGCATGCGGGACTAGATCACCAGACCGGAGACGGCCAGGCCGCGGTGGAACTGTACTGGAGGCCAGGCTGCCCGTACTGCATGGCGGCAGAACACCTGCTGCGGCGCAAGGGTGTCCAACCCATCATGATACGCATCGATCATGACCCCGGTCTGCGGGAGGAAATGATCCGCAGGAGTGCCGGGCGCACCACGGTGCCGCAGATTTTCATCGCTGGCCGCCATATCGGTGGTTGTGATGAGCTCCATGCCCTGGAAGAACGTGGCGCGCTCGAACCCTTGCTCAGGGGAGCGACATGACTGGGCCCTGGGTGGTTTCATGTTGTCCGATATCCGCTGCCCTGCCAGGGTTTAATACGAATGTTCTGGCAAGACAAGATCTTAAAGGAGAGCGCCATGCGCATGAAGAGAGTTCATCAACACCTTTTTTGGGCGGGCATCTTGCTTGCCTGTGGCAGCGCTGCGCTGGCCCAAGGCCCCCAGCCCCAACAAACCTCGTTTCACTTTACCATCGACCAGGCCCAGGCCATTGGCGAGACGCTGGGCATTGATTGGAACACAGCACCATTCGATCCGGCCCAATTCCGGGTGGGGCTCGAGGTGGAGTTGGAACATGGCAGCCGGGACCCGCAAACCGATGTCACCGGTGACGATCCGCTGCTCACCGGCAAGATCGCCTGGGTGCATCTCAAGGAAATGAAGGACTACTACTGGCGCCTGGCCCTGATGGAGGGTAATCTGCCCTACTTGGCCGAACTCATCAGAACCAGCCACCCCTAGCAACAAGCAATGGGTTCAGCCGCTGCTGGCTGGCGCAGCAGGGTGCTTGTCACAGGCGCTTTGTGCCGAGACTCAGCCCATAGATGGCCACGCTGAAGCGCATACCGTCCATCTCGGCCACATCAGGCAGCTCGCCCCAGCGCACAAAACCAAACCTCTCGAAAAGACGCAGACTGGCTGTATTGTGAGAGAAAATGGTGGCCAAGAGGTTGTCCACCCCAATCTCTGGGGCAAGCGCGATGGCGCTGTGCAGCATGTGCGCCCCAACGCCTTGCCCTCGATATCGCTCGTCCACGTAGATGCTGAGCTCGGTGGTCCTGTGATAGGCCGGTCGCCCCCCATAGAAGGGTTCATAGCTGACCCAGCCTGCAATGACGCCATCACGCTCTTCCACCAGCACGGGCCTTGAGTCGGTGTGGCTGTCGAACCAGGCCTGCCGGCTGGCCACGCTGACAGGTTCTGTGTCTGCGGTGACCATCCGGGAATGGACCGTGGAATTGTAGATGGCCACGATAGCCACCAGATCAGCCTGCCGTGCCCTTCTCATGGCTTCCTGTTCCAGCAAGCGATGCAGCGGGCGGCCAAGGCTGACCCTGCAGCCTGTTATGCGCGCGCGAGTGCAGCGATGGCCTCGGCATAGGCTTTCCAGGCTGGTTTCGGGGTGCGGTCCGGGCGCACCAGCCCGAAACCCCGTTCGGGATGATCCGGCTCCAGGGGGTTGTCCAGGTATTCGTAGACGAACAAACCCCATGCTCCTCCCTCCCGGGCTGCCTGGACGATGCGCCGCATGAATGCGGCCTGGGTTTGCTCATCATGGTGTGGATCGGTGGTGGAAAGCCCGGTTTCCAGGATGCTGACCGGCTTGCCGGAGAGATCGGCAAGACGTCGTATCTGGGCAGCGGTGGCCTGGTAGCAGTCCTGTTCTGGGAGAAAACGGCACAGATAGGTCTGCAGGCCCACCTGGTCATAGGGTATGCCACTGTCCGCCGCAGCAGCAAGCCAGGTCTCGATGCCGGGCAGCCCCATGGCGGCAGCCATGGGGCCGAGATCGGCCAGGGAAAGGAGAATGGGTGCTCCTGGGGCCAGCTGGCGCACCAGATCCCCCAGCGTTTTCCAGATGGCCAGCACATGATCCTGTGACCATGCCCCCACCCGCCAGCCTAACTGGGTGTGCATCGTAGCCACATTGGCCTCATTTTCCAGGGCCCAGGCAGCTATCGACGCGGCATAACGACTCACCACAGCTCGTCCATAGCCTGCGAGGGCCTGCAGATAGGCCGCCGGGCCCAGGTCCACCGTCCAATCGGGCACGGTGGCGCGGTTGCCGTTGTAGCCGTTGCCCAGCTTGGCAAGAATATGCAGGCCACAGGCCCGTGCGGCTCGGGTGATCTCGTCATAGTAAGAAAAATCGAAGACGCCGGGCTGGGGTTCGATGAGGCGCCAGGCATAATCCATCTCCACCCAGCCCAGGCCATTGCCGGCCATGAGCTGGAAATCGCCCGCGCGCAACTCATAGCCAGGCAGTGGCACATGAAAGCCCACCACGCCACAGGCCATGGGTGGCTGACCACCCAGGATCACGCTACCCTCCCACAACGGGGGCATCCTGCCGCAGGCCACCATCCAGGCCGGTGGTCCTGGAACCGGCCGGGCAGCGCTTCAGGGCAAAGGCTGGGGTTCATCCACCCAGGGGGCGGCAAGGTCATACAATACATGGCAAAGGGCGCGTTCATCATGGGTGATGTCCTCCATCAGAGAGGCTGCCTGCTGAAAACCCTGGGGATTTTCCGTCACGAAGATCTCCTTGAGGCAGGCAGCTAAGTCATGCCAGCCCTGGGCAATGCCACGACAGCGCTTGGCGGCTCCCAGTGCCTCCAGCTGCGGCAGCATCTGCTGGGCTTCTTCCAGAAAGTCCGCATAGGCTGTGCGAAAGCCGGCCCCGCCGGTCCCCCGCTTTTCGATGCACTGGTAGGCAAACCGTGCACACCAGGCCCAATCGGTTGCCTGCGCCCAGTTGGGGAAATCCTGTGCCAGATGGTCCATGGCCTCGAAGCCCGTATGGGGGAAAGCTGGCTCCATCAGTTCCAGCATGGCCTCCCTGATGGCAGCAGCCAGGCGTTGCGGGGTGACCAGGGGCTGCTGCACCCGGGGCGCTGGCGCCCAGTCGTAGGCATCCATGCCCGGCGGGCTCGCCTCGCCCATGGCCCGTTCCAGCACCTCCAGGGTGATCACCTGCTCTTCTGGGGAGATCACATCGGCCACCATGACCCTGTTGGCCTCGAGATCGAGGCCCGTGATCACCAGGGTGTGCCCCGGAAAGAAGGCAGGCTCGTAATAGGGTAGATGCATGAGATTGGTGCGCGCCAGCAAGGGCCGGCCAGCCTGCAGCTGGGCCAGCATGGCCTCGGGGTCGAAGCGGCCCACATAGTCCAGGGGGGCTGCCACCCGGCGATAGAACTTGCGCTCCACGTCCAGCGCCCGGCAACCCAGCAGCCGTGAAGGGGAAAAGCCGTTCACGCAGAAATAACTGAAACCCAGACCTGCGGCCAGCCCGAAGACCATGGGCTCGCTGATGACATGGCCATCATGGCGCAGGCAGGCCCTGATCGCCGTGCTGGCGCAATGAAAACCCACCTCGTGGGGTAACGAGAGATGGCAGGACTTGGGCTGCTGGGCTTGGGCTGTCATGGGTATCTCCTAGCTCACCTCTGCGCGGGCACCAAGGATGATCCGCACATGGCCCCTGTGCTGCCTCAACCAGCCAACGCCTCCTGGAGCAAGGCAGCAGCTGCGGCAATGGCAAAACGGCCGACGGTAACAAGCGGCATGGAAAAACCACGCACCATGCGATTATAGCGCATCGTGTTCGATCTCGGCTGGTTGACTGGGTCTGTAAATTAAGGCTGCGCTCATGGGAACAGGTCAGTGCGTTTGCCGCACCCTGCTGTGTCTTGGCCTGAGTCGCCGCCGACGCGCCACGGCATGGACGGCTGCGCAGGCGTGCGCTGGTCGCAGTCGTCGATGTATGTGAACGCGCGCGCACGCAACTCGCCGAGCATGTAGCTGGCGCTGCTGCCGAAGTTCTCGTGGCGCGTTATGGAGGCCCAGCGCCGACAGAAGCCATCATCGCAGTCGGCGCGATGGAACTCGCGCAGGTAGCCGCCCTCGTAGATGCGCAGCACGTTGTATCCGGCCGGGTAGTTCTTCAGTGCGCCGGTCTCGACCCAGGGCACCCTGCCGGTGGCGTCGTCGTAGCCGAGCAGGTTACGGTGCGTGTGCCCGGAGAACACGCCGACGACCTGCGGATGCTGCGCAATGAGATCGCGCAGCCAGCCACTGCCCTTTGCGGGCGGCACGCCGTTTTCCGGCGGAAACATCGTCAGGTTTGAATAGGCGCTCGGCGGATGGTGCAGCAGAATGAAGGTGCGGTTCCTCGGATGATCGGCGAGCTGTTGCGCCAGCCATCGCTGTTGGCCGGCGTCCCTGAGATCACCGAGGCCGCCGTTGTCGCTGTCCAGCAGCAGGAAGCGGATGTTGCCCACCTCGGCTGCGACGGGCTGCATGCGGGCGTCCGATCCTGGCCGGAACACGGTTGTGTAGCAGTCCAGCGTCGGCCCGCAGAATTCGGCTTCGCCTGCGCCGCCCTGGCCCGCGCGGTCGTGGTTGCCGCGCGACACGGCCCAGGGAATACCGAGCCCCTCGATCAAGGACCGCGCCTCGACCATGTCCGTGTATGCGCCGGCGTTGGTCAGATCGCCATTGACCAGTACCAGTGCGGGCGCAAGGGCGCGGATGTCGTGCGCAGCACCGAGGAACATGCGCGAGCTGTAGTCGCCGGGCTGCACACCGTTCGGGATTGCCGAGCAGGCCGGGATCGAGATGTCGCCCAGTCCGACGAGCTGGCCGGAACAGACTTCCCCGATGTGGATGTCGTTGAGCAGCACCACATCGACGAGATGCCGTCCAGGTGGCAGGCTCAGCGTGGTCAGGGCTTCGGGGTTGCCCTGCAAGGTGTCGGCGCGCCTGCCGCCGGACATCAGCCAGTAGGTGTAGCGCGTACCTGGTTGCAAGCCCCGCACGCGGACCAGGTGATCCGTCCGGTCCACTTCATGGCGTTCGCACCAGCCCTGGGCTTGCTCTGGGATGATGCAGACCGTACCGTCGGACGGCGATTCGCTGACCCAGCTCGCCGAGAAGCCATCCGCGTAGATGCCAACGACCTCCTGCTCCGAGATGGCGTCCGAGGCTTCCGGCGTCGTGGTTGGAAGCTCGGTGCGTACGAGGGGCGGGCCGCCGTCCGGCTCGGACGAGCTACCCCATGCGTTCAGCGCAAGCAGCAGGCAAAGAGCGAGCAGGCCGCATTCCCATGCCCAACCGTGCGGCAGACCAGGCCAAAGATCGGGATTACGAGCCATAGTGCCATGATATCACCGGCAGTGCAGCGCAGCGACTCATTGCACAAAATGCTGGAGTCGCGCTGCCTCCTCTCGGGTCAGCTCGGGGCCGCCCAGCAGCTGGCGGTCCATGCCGATGCGCTTGAACCAGTAATGCAGACCCACCAGGTCCGTGAAGCCCATGCCGCCATGCACCTCCGTGGCGCTGCGGGCAATCTCCCGGCCGATATCGCCGAGATGGGCCTTGGCAAGGCAGGCCATCAGGTCGGCCTCTTCCACCACGTGGTCTTGGGCGTGGGCGGCATACCACAGCAAGGAGCGCGCCGGCTCGAGCTCGGTCACCATCTCGGCACACATGTGCTTCACCGCCTGGAACGAGGCGATGACCCGGCTAAACTGCTTGCGCTCCTTGGCATAGGCCACCGCCTTGTCCAGCATCGTCTGGGCTGCACCCAGGGTATCGGCAGCCAGCAGCACCCGGGCTGCTGCCAGGGTGCGCCGCAGCAGTTGGTCACGGGGCATGTCGCCGCCCAGGGGTTCCCAGGAGACGCCGTTGGCCTGCATGAGGCCCCAGGAGCGCGTCCTGTCGATGGTCTGCATGGGCCGCATCGCAAGCCCCGCTGCGCCCTGCTCCACCACACCCAGCATGCCGTCAGAGGTTGCCGCCAGGATATGCGTGGCAGGCAGGGCATCGATGAGGCACAGGCTCTCGCCATGCAGCGTATTGCCCTGCAGCCTCAGGGCCGCATCCTGGCGAGGTGCCACGGTTTCGGCAAGCGCCAGGGCATAGCGGCGCTTGCCCTTGACGATTTCTGGCAAAGCCTGTTCCTGCTGGGCAGCGCTGCCACCCAACAACAACGCCCAGGTTGCAGCACTAGTCCCCACATAGGGTGCTGGGGCCACCACGCCCCCCAACGCCTCGGAGACCAAAGCCGCCAGGAAGAAGCCCTGGCCGCTGCCGCCGAAGCGCTCCGGCACCACCAGTCCCAGCACGCCCAGGTCTGCCAGCCCTTGCCACAGGGCGCTGTCGAAGCCTGCCTTCTGGGTGTCCGCTGCGGCCAGCTCACGCACCCGGTCCAGCGGAACCTCCGTGGTGAGAAAGCGCACCACGCTGTCCTGCAGCAGGCGGTCGTCTTCAGATAAACCAAATTCCATGGGATGTTCTCCTCCGTTCTCGTTGAGCCATGAGCCGCGATCAGGATTGGGGTTGCTTGGCCGTGCTGGCGGCAATCTCCTCGGGCGTCCTGGGTTCCCTGGGCATGCCAAGGCCCCGCTCGCTGATGATGTTTTTCTGGATCTGCGAGGTACCACCGCCGATGATCAGACCCAGGGAAAACATGTACCAGCGCTGCCAGATGCCATCGTCGCGCAGCATGGGGTCCTTGTCGTACAGGGTACCCAGCTCCCCCATGGCATCGATGGCAAGGGCTGCAAGCTCATGGTTGAGCACCGTGCCATAGAGCTTGACCACCAGCATGGCCACACCAGGCATTTCCATCCTGGAAAAATGGGTCAGCAGGCGCAGGCCATGGAAACGCATGGCCAGCACCCGACCCTGCAGCCTGAGCAGGCGCTCCCGCAACTGGGGCTGCCTTGTCATGATGGACTCGCCCGCGATGGTCTCACGTTGCAAAACCTCCACCACGCGCTTGTAGAAATTGGTGGTCTGGTTGGGATCGCCCAGCATGCCCCGCTCATAGATCAGCGTGGCGTTGGCCACCTTCCAGCCCTCGCCCCGCTGGCCCACGATATTGGTGACAGGCACCTTGACATCGGTAAAGAACACCTCGTTGAATATGGCATCCCCTGTCATGGTCATCAGCGGACGGACCTCGATGCCCGGCGTGGTCATGGGAATCAGCAGATAGCTGATGCCCTTGTGCTTGGGAGCATCAGGTTCGGTACGCACCAGACAGAACATCATGTCGGAGAAATGGGCCGAGCTGGTCCAGATCTTCTGGCCGTTGATCACAAAGCAATCACCCTCCACCCGGGCGCTGGTGCGCAGGCTGGCGAGATCACTGCCGGCATTGGGTTCCGAGTAACCCTGGCACCAGACCATGTCGCCACGGATGGTGGGGGGGATGTATTGTTTCTTTTGCTCTTCTGTGCCCAGCTCCAGCAATGTGGGCACCAGCATGGCAATGCCCTGGCCGGAAAGCCCCTGGGAGACACCGGCTGTGGAAAACTCGTCTGCGATGATGAACTGCTCCAGGACGTCCATGGGGGCACCAAAGCCACCATACTCCTTGGGAATGGTGCGTGCCGCATAGCCATGTTCAATCAGCAGGCGCTGCCAGCGCTTCTGTTCTTCCGAGGGCCGTTCGAGACCAATCTCCCTGGGTGCCAGGTGACGGTGTTCGGTGATGAAACGCTGCACCTCCTGGCGAAAGGCCTGATAACGTTCGTCATAGGTCAAGTCCATGCTTTCTCCTCCTAGTCATGCTGTTTGCATACCCTTATGCTTCCGAGGCATCGCCATGCTTGTTCCATTGGTCTCGTGCCATGATCCAGCCGTGCTCAGCGCCGGGACCTGGGCTGCAGGATGCCTTCTTGCAGCTCATCCAGGCTGCCCAGGCCCGCCAGCGCCATGGTGAGATCGAACTCGGCCAGAAAGCGCCTACACACCTCCACCACACCCGCCTCACCGCCCAGAGCCAAACCCCACAGATAGGGCCTGCCCAACAATACCGCCTGCGCGCCCAGGGCCAGGGCTTTTACCGCATCGCCAGCCTGGCGAATGCCGCTGTCGAACAGCAGCGGCACGGCATCACCCAGCGCGGCGCGCACCGCCACCAGCGCATCGAGGGAAGCCGGGGCACCACCTACCTGCCGGCCGCCGTGGTTGGAGATGATCAGCCCATCGGCACCACAGTCCACAGCCTGCCTGGCATCATCAGGATGCATGATGCCCTTGAACAGCAGCGGCATGTTGGTGAGCTTGCGCAACCGGGCCACGTCGTGCCACGTATGACTGAGATCGCTGTAGAGCGAGGCCCATACCAGGGGCACCGCCGCCGGCCCTTTATCGCCCAGGCGTTGCTGAAAGACAGGATCGCTCGTATAGTTGGCCAGACCCTGCCCCTTGAGGAAGGGCAGGAAGCCCCTGGCGAGGTCTTTTTCCCGCCAGCCGATGATGCGTGTATCCAGCGTGACCACCAGGGCGCCGTACCCAGCACGCTCGGCACGCCGCATCAGGCTTTCGGTCAATTCCCAGTCCTTGGGCCAGTAGAGCTGAAACCAGCGCGGTATCGCGCCCATCTGGGCTGCGATCTCCTCGAGGTTGTGGCTGGATAGCAGCGCAGCGATCAACGGCAGGCCGACTGCAGCTGCGGCACGCGCGGTGGCCAACTCACCATGGGGATGCAGCATGTCCTGGACACCCACCGGCGCCAGCAGAACAGGAGCAGCCAGCTTCTGGCCAAAGAGCGTGCATGCATAGTTGCGCTGTGAACAATCCCGCAGCATGCGCGGCACCATTGCCCAGTGCCGCAGGGCGTCGCGATTGGCGCGCATGGTCTCGGCACCGGCGCTACCGGCCACATACCAGTAGGCCCGCTGGTCCAGCAGCTTTTTGGCAGCGCGGGCCATGGCCCCATAGCCCATGGGGAGTGAGGGATAACAACCCTCGGCACCGTCCAGATAGATGCTGAACTGGTGGTCGCCCCAGGGTCTTGCTGCTGCCTGCTTGTCGGTCATGGTTTCCTGTTGCGCCGGTGAAGCCGCGGAGCACTCTGCGCTATCGGCAATCTTGCCATTGCTGTTTACTATAGTCTTTCCGGGCACTGGCGGCCAGCAGCGCCTGGATGGACATGCGGTACAATGATGGCCGTGAACCAATCATTCATCCGTCTCGCCCTGCCCAAGGGGCGCATCCTGCCCGAGGCGCTGCAGCTCCTGGAACGTGCCGGTCTCGGCCCAGAGGTGCCCCTGGAGCAGTCCCGGGCGCTGTTCACGCCCAGCGTGCTGCCCAACCTGGTGCTGGTGGTGCTGCGCGCCGCCGATGTGCCGGTGTTCGTGGAGTATGGTGCCGTGGAGATGGGCATCGTGGGCAAGGACTCCCTCATGGAACACAGCAATGACGGCTATTACGAACCGCTGGACCTGGGCCTGGGGCGCTGCCGGCTGATGGTCGCCGGCCTCGAGGGCAGCGCAGCGCTGCTGCATACCCAGGGCAGGTTTTCTTCCAGGCTGAAGGTGGCCACCAAGTATCCCTGTGCCACCAGGAATCACTTTGCCAGGCGCCACCGCCAGGTGGAGATCGTGCCACTGTCAGGATCCATCGAGCTTGCCCCCCTGCTGGGTTTGAGCGATCTCATCGTCGACCTGGTGGCCACAGGACGCACGCTTGCCGACAATGGCCTGGCCGCGCTGGAGCATGTGGCCGACATCTCGGCACGGTTGATCGTCAACCGAGCTGCTCTCAAGACCAGGGCTAGCCTCATCAGCGCCATCCTCGGGCGCTGCGAGTCAGCTGTGCTGGCCATGCAAACCGCACCACACACCATCCTGGAGCAATGAGACCAGCCATGCAGGAGCTCTCCACCACCCAGGCAGACTTCTGGCAGCGCCTGGACGATGCCACCTTCCAGGCCAGCCAGGCCGCCTGCGGCCAGGAGATCCAGGAACTCCACGCCTTGGTGCGCGACCAGGGAGACGCCGCGTTGCTCGATCTCACCAGACGCTGGGATCATCTGGAAGCAGACAGCGTCTCGGAGCTGGAAATACCGCAAGCTGACTGGCAACATGCCCTGGACACGCTGCCTGCGGAGCTGGCCGCAGCGCTGCGCCTCGCCCAGCAGCGCATCACCGCCTATGCCCAGCACCAGAGCCTGCAGGGCTGGCAGACCACAGACGAGCTGGGCGTGACCTTTGGCGAGATCATCCGCCCTGTGGACCGAGCCGGTGTCTATGTGCCAGGGGGACGGGCCGCCTACGCCTCGACACTCCTGATGAACGTGATCCCAGCCAGGGTTGCCGGTGTGGCAGAGATCATCGTCTGCTCCCCGGCCCCGCATGGCCAGCGCCATCAGGCCATCCTGGCGGCCTGTGCGCTGGCTGGCGCCCATCGCCTGTTCACCCTGGGCGGCGCCCAGGCGATCCTTGCCATGGGACTGGGCACAGCCACCATCCCGCGCTGTGATGTGGTGGTGGGCCCTGGCAACCGCCATGTGGTGGCTGCCAAGCAGCTGCTGGCAGGAACTGTGGGCATCGATAGCCTGGCTGGACCTTCCGAGGTCGTGCTCATCGCCGACGACTCGGCCATTCCCCAGCGCCTGGCCTGGGATCTCCTGGCCCAGGCCGAACACGATGAGGCGGCGCGCTGTGTGCTGATCAGCCCCAGTGTCACGTTGCTGGATGCCACCCGCGAACTGCTGCGCTCACTCTCCAGGAATCTGCCGCGGCAAGCCATCGCCGAACAGGCCCTGGCCCGGCATGGCCTGCTGATCCATTGCCGGGACCTGGACGAGGCGGTGGCGCTGGCCAATCACCTGGCCCCGGAACACCTGGGCCTGGCAGTGGCGCAACCAGAAAGCCTTCTCCATGCGGTGCGCCACGCCGGTACCGTGGTGCTGGGACATCACGCCTGTGAGGCGCTCTCGGATTATCTGGCCGGCCCCAACCACGTGCTGCCCACAGCCGGGGCCGCGCGCCACAGCTCGCCGCTGGGCGTCTATGTCTTCCAGAAACGCTCATCTGTGTTGGCTGCAAGCCCCCAGGCGGCGGCAGCACTGGCGACACCTGGTGCACTCCTCGCTCGCACCGAAGGGTTCGAGGCCCATGCCCGGGCGCTGGAAGCCCGCAAAAGTGCACCATCATGACAGCAGCCGTCCGGGAAACCGCCATCGACACCCTCGCACTATTGCATCGCGGCAAGGTGCGGGACTGTTATGCCATCGACGCCCAGCGCCTGCTGCTGGTGGCCACCGACCGGCTCTCGGCCTTCGATGTGGTGTTGCCCGATGTCATCCCTGGCAAAGGCATCGTGCTCAATGCGCTGTCCAGATTCTGGTTCGAAAAACTGGCACCCATCTGTCCGCATCATCTCCTGGATGAAGACCCCGCGCATTATTTGCCTGCCAATGCCCTGCATCTGGCCAGCCGCGCCATGGTGGTAAAAAGGCTCGAGCCCCTGCCGGTGGAGGCCGTGGTGCGCGGTCACCTGGCCGGCTCGGGGTGGCAGCAGTACCAGGCCACAGGAGCCGTCCAGGGTGAGGCCATGCCACCGGGATTGGTCTTTGCCCAGCGCCTGCCTAAACCCCTTTTCACACCAACCACCAAGGCTGCGCCACCCCAGCACGATGCCCCACTCTCAAGACATGCACTGGAGCAACTGCTTGGCATCGAACTGGCCGGGCGCGTGGAGGCGACCAGCATCAGCCTGTATCTGGCTGCCTACGACCATGCCCTGGCCCATGGTTTTCTCCTGGCCGACACCAAGCTCGAGTTTGCGCTTTGCGATGGCACGCTGCTCTGGATCGATGAAGCCTTCACCCCAGATTCCTCGCGATTCTGGGACAAAGAACAATGGGCGACGCTGCCCCAGCCACCCTCCTTTGACAAACAACTGGTGCGCGACTATCTATTAAAGATAGGCTGGAATCAGCAACCGCCTGGACCGCACCTGCCGGAGACCATCATCCTGGAGACCGCAGCCCGATACCGGCAGGTTGCCGAGCGCCTGGGCGCTGCCCTGCCGGCTGTTTCATAGTCAGGAGTGCACGCATGGACCTTGCGACCATCCTCGAGCAGCGCTTCAGCCCCCGCGCCTTTCAGGAGCGCCCCCTTCCCCAGGAAACGCTGCAGCGCATCCTCACCATGGCGCAGCGCACGCCTTCCTGGTGCAACACCCAGCCCTGGCATGTGGAGATCACCGCCACCAGGGAAGCCACCGACCTGTTGCGCCAGGCCCTGGAGCATCATATCCAGGAAGGACACCCCCCGGCACCCGACTTTCCCTTTCCGGAGCGCTATCAGGGTATCTACCGGGAGCGGCGCAAGCTCTGCGCTGCCCAGCTCTATGGAGCCCTGGGCATCGCCCGGGAGGACAGCGCCGGCACCATGGCGCAATCCATGAAAAATTTCACGTTTTTCAACGCACCCCATGCTGGATTCGTCTTTGCGCCCCAGGAACTGGGTTTCTATGGAGGCGTGGACTGTGGATTGTATGCCTATG
>WOZS01000065.1:32679-34318 GCA_011620135.1 Gammaproteobacteria bacterium | reverse complement strand
CTCATCGCGCGTCCGACGGATCTGGCGGTTGCGTCCAGGGGCTATAGCGAAACTCGTCGCGGCAGTCCTGGTGGCTGCATCCATGCTGGTCTCGTTTGTACAAGCGCCGTCTGGCGCGTCGGCCGCGGCGCCAATCGCGTCCCGATCGGCGACACCCCGTCCCCAGCCAGTCGACCTCGATCTGGCAACCGCAGGTATCCCGGAGATATCCTCTGGGCTAGCGTCCGGGAGGTTCTCCTCCGTAGATCTGGTCGCTGCGTACCTCGAACGTATCCAGGTCTTGAGCATCAACGGCCCCCACCTCAATGCCGTCCGTTCGATTAACCCCGCCGTGTTCCAGGAGGCCCACGTCCTTGACCGCGAGCGAAAGGCGGGCCACTTACGCGGCCTGCTGCACGGCGTGCCCATCCTGCTCAAGGACAACATCGACGTGGCCGGCATGCCGACGACCGCCGGGTCGATCGCGCTGCATGATTCCTATCCCAGCACAGACGCGCCCCTGGTCGCGCAGCTGCGCCAGGCGGGGGCGGTGATCCTCGGCAAGACGAACCTCACTGAGTTCGCGAACTTCATTACCCAGGGCATGCCGTCTGGCTACAGCTCGCTGGGCGGCCAGGTACTCAACCCGTACGATGCGAGCCAGACCCCCAGCGGCTCGTCGTCAGGCTCCGGCGTTGCAGCAGCCGTCGGGCTAGCGCCACTGACGATCGGAACGGAGACGTCGGGCTCGATCCTGAGCCCTGCACAGGCGAACTCCGTTGTCGGCATCAAGCCGACTGTCGGCCTTGTCAGCCGGACGGGTATAGTGCCTATCGCAGCTTCACAGGATACCGCCGGACCCATGGCGAAGACCGTGTACGACGCAGCAGCGCTACTCACGGCCATCTCCGGGGTCGACCCTGCAGATCCGGCCACGACGGGAAACCCGCTTGCGGGTACCGACTTCACCCAGGCCATCTCCGATACAGCGCTCGAAGGCGCGCGCATCGGATACGTGGCAAGCGACAACGCCCGTTACGCCGATGCCCTGGAGACGCTACGTGAGCAAGGGGCTACTCTCGTCCCCGTCACGGTGGGCAGCACGACCGCCCCGAGCATCTTGGTGCAGGAATTCAAGCGAGACATGAGCACCTATCTCGCCCGACTGCCGGACGATGCGCCGATGCAGACGTTCGATGACATTCGCCAGTACAACATCGACCACCCCCAGGGCCGGAAATTTGGCCAGGTCTACTTCGACCTGGGTGCGCAGGTAGACCTCAGCGACCCTGCCCAGCTAGCGGCCTACAAGGCGAACCGGGACCGCGGCATCACCGAGACACAGGCGGCGATCGACTCTGTCCTGGAAGCGCATGATCTCGACGCGATCGTCTCGAACTCGCAAACAACAGAAACGGGTGCGCGGGCCGGGTATCCCTCTGTGAGTGTGCCGATCGGCTATACACCGGGCAACCTGCGACCGACATCGATCGTGTTTCTCGGCACAGCCTGGTCAGAGGCGGAACTGATCCAGCTCGCATCGGACTTCGAGCAGACGACCCAGTTGCGCAGCACGCCCGAGGAGATCAACCCCTCGCTCTTTCGCTGCGTGACGGTGTTCGACGAGTGGGCTGAAGGGGGGTGCACAACAGTCCAGTCG
>WOZS01000065.1:6218-32579 GCA_011620135.1 Gammaproteobacteria bacterium | reverse complement strand
CTCGAAGTTGTTTGGGGTGTGCTGACACCATGGCGCAGAGCTCATGAGGAATGAGGCTAGCTTCTAGGCTGAAGGGTGCGGGAGCAAGGTATGTCAGCTTCTCCATGGCCTCGCCCCCCAAGCGCGGTTCTCGAAACCTGAACCATGCACCCTGCCCAGGCCATGATCGTCTTGCCCACTCCATCTGCCTTGGCAGGAATCCCTGACCGGGAACCATTGCCATTTGCAATGGACCAATCATTAATCCCTACCCGAGGGCGCGTTGCGAAGTTGAGAAAGAATGATCCAGGTCTGCTTTCGTGTTGTTTTCATGGGTTATGATGTTTATGGTATGGTTAAGGTGCGTCAGAAAACCACCATGATCCCATGGATGCAGAGCAGCCTGGATCGATCCTGTGCCAGGGATGCACATGAATGAACACAGCCTGCTAGGGGCTTCCGCCGCACCATGGAATGACCTGGTCATGAAAGACAGACAGTTGTTACTGTGTGGCCATGAAGGCGTGGTTGCACATTCGTGATGCTTTTGGTCATGCATACCAACCTCTTGCTCTTGCCGGGCAATACATTCCCAAATGTATATCTGGCATCCTTGAGTGAGGTTTGATCGTAGAAGTGAATTGAATAAGGAGTTGTCAATTGAACAGCCAATCCATTCAAAAAGGGTTTGAGAGCCTGCGCCCCCTGAAACTGCAACAGGTGCGTGGCGTCATTCATCCCAAGCGATACCAACGCTCCATGCTCAAGGCCATGAGCTCCTACACAGTGGATGCCCTGCTGTATGTAGGTTCTATAGCTGGCGTGATCCTGAGCCCCTGGCCATGGCTCAAGCTTCTTTTTGGGGTATTGGCCGGCTGCTTCGTGGCCACCATGTTCTGCTGGGGGCATGATTGCGCCCATGGCACCATCTTTCGCAACCGGCGCATCGCCGAGTTCTTTGGCACGGTATTCATGCTGCCTTCCTTGAACATGTACCGGTTGTGGATCCAAGGCCACAACAGGGTCCATCATGGCTTTACCTCATTTGCCCCCATCGACTGGATCTGGCGGCCCCTGACGCCGGAGCAGTACCAGGCCATGCCGCGCTACCGTCGCGCCTGGTATCACCTGGAACGCAGCCTGCCATTTTGTGCCCTGCACTATCTCTTGCAGGTCTGGTGGAAGGGCATGGTGCGCTATCGGCCAGACCACAGCAGCCACACTGCCTCCGGCATGCGAGTCCATAAGCTGCTCACCTTGCTCTTCGCCGTGGCCTTTAGCGGCCTGTTGGCCTGGCTGGGCGGTGGGTTCTGGGCCGTGGTGGCAGGCCTGGTGGTGCCCTTCATCGTCTTCAATTATTTCATTGCCCTGGTGGTCTATCTGCACCATACCCACCCCGATGTGCCCTATTTCGACCAGAAATCCCAGTGGAACCCCGTGATTGGGCATCTGTACTGCACCACCATCATCCACTGCAGCCCGCTGGGTGACCGCCTGCTGCACAATATCCTGACCCACACCCCCCACCATGTGGACCCGTCCATCCCTTTCTACAATCTCAAGGGAGCAGCACGCGACCTGATGCGCGCCTACGGCAATTATCTCCATGTATATCGCTTTTCCTGGAGGCAGGTGTGGCGCATCTTCAGCCAATGCAAGCTCTATGACTTCAAGACCCACACCTGGCACAGTTTCCGCCAGATCAAAAGGGCGAAAAAAGAGCAGTACAATATGGCCATGTTGCCGGGACAACGCATCATCAACTGATGATGCGTCCTCAGAGCCCCGGATGACCAAATAAGGCCGCCCCTGGGTGCCAGAGCTGCCCGAAGTCGAAGCCACCAGGCGCTTGGCGCTGCCCTTTGTCCAGGGGCAGCGCATCGCCACCATCATGGTACGGGAGAGCCGGCTGCGGGTCCCGGTCAGTCCTCTCTTGGCAAAACAACGGGATCTCCTGGTCACCGATTTGCTGCGCCGCGGCAAGTACCTGCTACTGCAAACCACCAAGGGGTCGATCCTGATCCATCTGGGCATGTCCGGCAGGCTGTCGGTGTTGCAGCCTCCCATTCCGCCACCACAACGGCATGACCATGTGGATGTGCTGCTGGCCAATGGCCATGTGTTGCGCTATTGTGACCCCAGGCGTTTTGGATTGATGCTGTGGTGGGAAGATCATGCCAGCCATCACCCCTTGCTGGCCTCCCTGGGGCCGGACCCCTTCGACGCAGCCTGCTGCCCTGATTACCTGGCGGCACGTGCCGCAGGACGCCACGTGGCGCTGCAGCCCTGGCTCATGGATGGGCGCAACATTTCTGGTATAGGCAATATCTACGCAGCAGAGGCGCTGTTCCGGGCCCGTCTTCATCCCAATCTGCCGGCAGGAGCTGTCATGCCGGCAGATTGGGCTGGGCTGCTTGGTATGCTGCAGGTTGTCCTGGCCGAGGCGATAGAACAGTGTGGCACCACACTGCGGGATTTCCGTACGCCAATGGGATCAGCCGGTGGCTATGGCGCAGCCCTGCGGGTCTATGGACGCGCCGCGCAGCCTTGCCTGAACTGTGGCACCCCGATCCAGAGGCTGGTGCTACGGCAGCGCAGCAGCTTTTTCTGCCCAAGCTGCCAAGGAGTGTGCCCGGGTGGGTCTGGCGGCTTGCCTGACCTGCGCCTGGCCGATGCCCCGGGGGTCTGAGGCAGCCTGCACCGCCTGAGGATTTTCCCAGGAACCAGCGAACATGATGGCCTGCATATTGCCAAAGGGTTCAATCCCCATGAGCGCATAACCCATGGAGGCCAAGGCTTGTTGGGCAGGCCCATCAAAGGCCCCTCTTTCGAACTCAATGCGGTCCGGCAGGTACTGGTGGTGATATCGTGGAGCACTGACAATGGCCTGTGGAGCCAATCCATCGGCCAAACCCAGCAACCCCAAAAACACCATGCTGGGAATCCGGCTGCCACCAGGAGTCCCGATTAACAGAGTACGTTTGTTGCCTGGGGTGTCCTGCACAACAGCAATGGTTGGCGCCATGCTGGATACCATCCTTTTGCCAGGCTCGATGGCGTTGGCGCTGCTACCCACCAACCCATAGACATTGGGCTCTCCAGGCTTGGCAGAAAAATCATCCATCTCGTTGTTGAGCATGACACCTGTGCCAACGGGCATCAGCCCGGAGCCAAAGGTGGTGTTGATGGTCTGGGTGGCGCTGACCATGTTGCCGCTCCGGTCCAGAATGACATAATGCGAGGTATGGTTGCCCGAGGATGCATCCAGATCTTTGCCCAGAGCAGCGCTGGGTGTGGCCCGGTCCGGCTCGATGGTGGCAGCCAGCTCCCTGGCATGGTCTGCACTGACAAGGCGTGCCACCGGCACATCCACGAAGTCCGGGTCACCAACATACAAGGCCCGATCCCGATAGGCCCGCCGCCAGGCTTCCACCACCAGATGCACCCGTTGTACGCCGGCAGGCGGCACCTGGCCAAGCTGTTCCAGGATAGCGGCTGTCTCAAGCAGCGTGATGCCACCAGCCGAAGGCGGTGGTGCCGTCAGCAGGCACAAGGACATCATGCATGCCCTGAGAGCCATGCGCTCCTTGACCTGGTAATTCCTGAGATCATCCAGCGTCCAGATGCCTCCAGCAGTGCGCACCCCGTCCACCAGTGCCTGGGCCGTGGGCCCTTCGTAAAACCCATGCCGACCACCAAGGGCCAGGCGCAATAAAGTGCGCGCCAGATGGGGCTGGCGCAGTATGGCTCCTTGAGCAAGCGGCAAGCCGTTTGCAAAGAAAATCGCACCGGCCTCGCCTGCTGCCAGCAGGGCCTCCTTGCGCTCTTCGATATGACGCGCCAGCACGGCATCGACGGCAAAACCGCGCTGCGCCAGATGGATGGCAGGAGCCAGCGACTGACTCAGACGCAGCCGACCATAGTATTGCGCCAGATGGATCCAGGCTGCAGGCGCCCCGGGAATACCTGCCGCCAGCGCCCCATCCACCGACAGCCGGGGCACCACGTGGCCCTGGGCATCCAGGTACATGTCCGCCGCGGCGGCCTGGGGGGCTACCTCACGACCGTCCAGCAGCACAGGCTCGCCGCCATGGGGTTGGAGCAGCCAGAAGCCGCCGCCGCCAATACCCGAACTGTAGGGTTCAACCACCCCCAATGCTGCGGAGACCGCAATGGCGGCATCGAAGGCATTGCCGCCTTGTGCCAGAACCTGCATGCCCGCGGCCGTAGCCAGGGGGTGGGCGCTGGCAATGGCCTCATGACGAACGGTAGTGCTGTCTGGAGCAGCCACAGCCCTGGCGTCCAGGGCCAGGCCCAGACAGAACAGGATCACCCAGAGGAGAAGATATCGAATGCCTGGCCCCCCATGCCTGCAAGCCGCCCTGTCCTGCGGGATCAGCTCAGGCATGGCGCTCTGCCTCCAGGCGGCTGACCAGAGCACGGGCGACATTGGGAGGGACCAGGGCACCCACATCCCCTCCCAGGGCAGAAACCTGACGCACCAAGGTAGAGGAAAGATAGGCATAACGCTCTGTGGGCACGAAAAAGACGGTCTCCAGTTCCTCGGCTAGATGGCGATTCATGCTGGCCAGCTGCAGCTCATAGTCGAAATCGCTCACTGCGCGCACCCCTCGCAATACGGCACAGGCGCCTACCTGGCGGGCAAAAGTGACTGTCAACTGCGAAAAACCCAGCACCTCCACAAACGGCAGGTCCGCGATGGCTTCCTTGGCCAACCTGATGCGTTCGTCATACGAAAAAAGAGGTTGTTTACCGGTGGCATCAGCCACACCCACCACAACCCTGTCGAACAGGCGTCCTGCGCGGGTGATCACGTCGACATGACCCATGGTGATGGGGTCAAAGGTTCCAGGATACAGACAGGTCCTCACGAACACACCTCATCGACCATGTACAGGCTCCCTTGGCTCAGGCCGCAACGGCTCTGGCGATGCAGGCGCAGACGCGGTTCTGACAACGCAGCCTCGCGAACAGGGCGCTCCACATACAGCCATCCTCCAGGTGATATCAACCGGGCACTCAGCAGGCTGCCCACAAGCTGCGCCAGCAACTGCGGGTTGTCGAATGGGGGGTCCAGGAAAATGAGATCGTATTGCATGCGCTGCGCTGCCAGACGGTTCAACACGGAACGGGCATCTCCGCACAGCATGGTGGCATTGTTCAGGGCAAAACGGGCAGCATTGGTCTCCATGGCCGCAATGGCCTCTCTGGAACGCTCGATGAAGGTCATGCTTGCAGCCCCCCGGGAGAGCGCCTCGAACCCCAATGCCCCGCTGCCGGCACAGACATCAAGTCCGCAAGCCCCCTGGATATGGCCTTGCAACCAATTGAATAGGGTCTCGCGCAACATGCCCGGCGTGGGCCGCAGCGACGCTTGCTTGGGCACATCGATTCTTCTGCCCCGCAAAGCGCCTGCCAAGAGCCGTACACCCATTGTTTCCCACCATCTCCAGCTCTCTTGGCATCTCCAGCCGCCAAGCTGCCCCTCAGATCACAAAGGTTGCATTACCGACATGCTATCATGCATAGATGTCTGTGAAAAATAATGACCCCCAGCAATCCACAGAACCCCAAAAGGGGCTATGGGGGCGCCTGCGCATAGCCCTGCAGCGCACACGCCAGGAGATTGCTGAACCGGATCAGGAGCCAGCGCCGTCCAGTGTTCCGCTCACCCCTGCGCCCCCCGATGAACGCCCCGCTGATGAGGACTTCTGGCAAGGGCTCGAGACCCGGCTCATTCGGGCCGACGTGGGCGTTGATCTTGCCTCCCATCTGCTGCAAAGAACCCGTCGGCTGGGGCAAAACGCCAAGCGCCACGCTGTGCTGCAGGCTTTGCACAAGGAAATGCTGCGCATTCTTGCCCCATGCGAAAGCCCTCTGGTCATCGACACAAGCCACAAACCTTTTGTGGTCCTTGCCGTGGGTGTCAATGGCGCCGGCAAGACCACCACGGTGGGCAAGCTGGCCTGGTTTTGGCAACAAAAAGGGATGCAGGTGGCAATCGCCGCGGCAGACACCTTCCGGGCTGCAGCCATCCAGCAGCTTCAGCTGCTGGCACAACGCCACAACACACCGGTCATCGCCCAGCAATCAGGCGCCGATGCCGCAGCGGTGGTATTCGATGCCATCAAATGGGCCCAGGCTCACAAGACCGATGTGGTGCTGGCCGACACGGCTGGGCGACTGGCCACACAAAGCCAGTTGATGGCAGAACTTTCCAAGGTGGTGCGCGTCATACGCAAGGCCGACGCTACAGCGCCCCACGAGGTACTCCTGGTTTTGGATGCTGGCATCGGGCAAAACGCCATCCAACAGGTGGAGCAGTTCCAGCAGGCTGTGGGTGTCACAGGCCTGGTCATCACCAAGCTGGATGGTACCGCCAAAGGTGGGGTGGTGCTTTCCCTGGCCAACAGGTTTGGTTTACCCATTCGCTTCCTGGGTCTTGGTGAGCAGGATGATGATCTGCGCCCCTTTGCAGCAGATGCTTTTGTCAGCGCCCTATTAGACCGAGAATCGTAACAACACCTTGTATGCAAATATGGCACCACGCCGATGGCGCGCTTTGACCCTCTAGTCCGATCCTTCTGGCCCAAAATGCCTGTGATCCCATCCCATGAGGAGTAATGAAATATGGAACAGCATGCCATGATCCCTCATGCTGAAAGCGTTGATCTGCCCGCGGTCACCACCAACCTCGATGCCTACCTGGCACACATCCGACAGTTTCCCATCCTCTCTGCTCAAGAAGAGCACGAACTGGCCAGGCGATGGCGCGATAGTGGAGATATCTCCGCAGCCCATCGGCTGGTGGTATCCAACCTGCGCTTTGTGGTCCAGGTGGCGCGGGGTTATGCCGGCTATGGCCTTGCCCTTCCCGATCTCATCCAGGAAGGTAACATCGGCCTCATGAAGGCGGTCAAGCGCTTCGATCCCGACCAGGGCGTCCGGTTGCTTTCCTGGGCCGTGCACTGGATACGCGCAGAAATCCAGGAGTTCATTCTGCGCAACTGGCGCCTGTTGCGTATCGCCACCACCAAGGCGCAGCGCAAGCTGTTCTTCAACCTGCGCAGCCACAAGGAAGGGCTCGGCATGCTCGATTCCCGGGAGGCCGCCACCATCGCCGATGAGCTGGGCGTCAGCACCAGGGATGTCCTGGAGATGGATGCCCGCATGCAGGGCCATGAGGTGCCCTTGCTGAGCGGCCCCGAGGAGCATGATGGCCCTGCCATCGACCAGGAGCAATTAGCCGCCGAGGATGCCGATCCATTTGAGACCTGCGCACTGGATGAATGGCGTCACAAGCTTCGCGATGCCATAAGCAAGGCGCTGGCCTCGCTGGATGAGCGCAGCAGAGCCATCATCATGGCGCGCTGGGGTGAGCCATCGGTACCACTGCGGATATTGGCCGAACAACATGGGATCTCCATGGAGCGGGTGCGCCAGCTGGAAAACCAGGCGCGCAAGAACCTGCATCGCGCCCTGGAACCCCTGGTCTCCAGCCAGCAGCCCGTCGCAACCAATACTGCACAGCAGGCTGCAACCCCCCGAACAAGCAAACGCCCCCGAACAAGCAAACGACAGACCTGCAAGGCATGCTGATCCTGCCTTGGCCGGCCTGAAAAGGCGCAAACACTCAGACCATTCTAAAGAGTTGAACCCGCAGGGCGGCGCTCTTTTGCCGGATCTCCTGTTTCAGGAATGATGCGACAAGGTAGGGCTCTGCAAGACCACGCAGGGCTTCGCGATTCTGCCCGATCACCGCAGCTCCCTGTGGGATCTCCGGGCAATGGCCATCCAGGTCATTGCCAAAGGAGAGCCTCTCTCCATGCTGGGGGCAAGACATGGCCCCAGCCTCTTGCAATCTGGAGAGGTTGGGCCTATCATTGTGCGTTCCCGAAATATGATCCCGTCGTCCCCTCGATGGGTTTTTGGGCTTTTTGGTGTGGTGCTGCCACTATGCTGGAGGGTTTCAAAAATGACCAATCTGGGCGGAAAGAAGAAAATCCAACCTGATGCCTTTGCCCTGGCCAACTTCCCCAAGAGGACGCTGGGACGCCATATTCTGGCCGAGTTCTGGGGCTGTGACCCGGATCGGTTGGACGATTGTACACACATAGAACAAACCATGCTGGATGCCGCCCGCCGCGCCGAGGCGACCATCATCACCCATTCTTTCCACCAGTTTGCTCCCCAGGGAGTCTCTGGAGCGGTGATCATTGCCGAAAGTCATCTGTCCATCCATACCTGGCCCGAGCTGGGCTATGCCGCGGTGGATCTGTTCACCTGCGGCAAGGAACTGGCCGGCGAAGCGGCCCTGACCACATTGCGCGATGGCCTTGCGGCCACCCAGCTCTCGGTGTTGCGCATCCCCCGGGGCACTCCCGAGACCAAGCATGCCGAGGGCTTGCGCAGGGTGAGGCTGGCATGGCAGAAATCGTAGATAACCCGCAACCCTACTGGTACCGGGATACCTGGGCACCACAGGATTGCTACCTGAGCTTTGCCATCCGCGAGCACCTCCATCACCAGCGCACCCCTTTTCAGGTGCTCGATGTCTTCGAGACGCACAGCTTCGGGACGGTCATGACGCTGGATGGCATCATCCAGCTCACCGACCGGGACAACTTCATCTACCATGAGATGATGGCCCATGTGGCGCTGTTCTGCCATCGCGACCCCAGGCGGGTCCTGATCGTGGGTGGCGGCGACTGCGGCGTGCTGCAGCAGGTGCTGCAGCACCGCCAGGTCCAGCAACTCATCCAGGTGGAACTGGATGAAGCGGTCACCGCGGCGGCACAGCGTTTTTTTCCAGAGCTGTGTACCTCAAACGATGACCCGCGCGCCACATTGCTCTTCCAGGATGCCGTGCAATGGGTGGCGCAGGCCCAGCCCGGTTCTGTGGATGTGTGCATCGTAGACTCCACAGACCCCCTTGGCCAGGCGGAGCGCCTGTTCGGCCCGGCCTTCTATGGACACTGCCAGCGCATGCTGGCAGATGGCGGCATCCTGGTGGTGCAGAGCGAATCACCCCTCTTGCATGGCCATGTGGTGCAATCGATCCGCCAGGGGCAACGCGAGGCCGGATTCAGCGCGGTGCGTACCATGACCTTTCCTCAACCCACCTATCCCAGTGGCTGGTTCAGCGCGACCCTGGCCGGCAAGAACAATGATCTCCTGCACCCGCGCCAGGAAGCCGCAGACCCTGGGCGCTCGTTAGCGACTCGCTACTACAATGCCGCCATCCACCAGGCCGCCTTTGCCCTGCCCAGCTTTGCCATGGCCTGGTAGCAACCGGCATGGGCAATACGCTCGGCCAGCGCGGCGCTCCTTGCGCCCTGGCTGCTGCGCCTGAGGCAGCGAAATCTGCCAGCATTCCGGGCTTGTCTGCCAGTGCTTTCCTGATTCCCTACACCCAGGGGTTGCATCAGGGCCTCATGGTGCGACGCTACAAGCGCTTCTTGATGGATGTAGCGCTTGCCGATGGGACGGTGGTGACCGCCCATTGCCCCAACTCGGGCAGCATGCGGGGTTGCATGGGCGAAGGCTGGCCGGTATTGCTGAGCAGCAAACCCCATGGCCTGCCCTACACCGTGGAGGCGGTCTGCAACGGAACCGTATGGATCGGGGTGCACACCGGGCGCTGCAATGCCGCTGCCCGTGCGGCCATCGAGCTGGGCTTCTGGACCGAGCTGGCGCCGCCATGGCCGCTCATTCGTCATGAGGTCGTGATTCGCCCGGGCATTCGGCTGGATCTGCTGCTGGAATCCCCGAAACGCCGCGTTCTCGTGGAGGTCAAACACGCCACCATGGCTGCTGCAGAGGGCCTGGTCTGCTTTCCGGACGCCAGGAGCAGCCGTGCTGTGAAACACATGCAGGCGCTGCAGGCCCTGGCCCAAGCTGGCCAGGAGGCCGCGGTGATCTTCATGGCTGATCGCCTGGATGCCACGGCGGTCGCCCCCTGCGACGCCATCGACCCCGCCTTTGGCGCAGCGCTGCGCCAGGCGGCTGCAGCCGGCGTGCTCGTTCTTGCTGGAGCCATGGGCCCCACCCCCCAGGGCCTGCTGTTGCAAGGACCCCTGCCCGTTGTCCTCGCAGCGCCAGATCAGCCGGGAAAAGCCATATAATGAGGTTTTGTGGCAGCAATCGGGAGCCATACCATGACCGACCTCGACGCCTTACGCCAGGCCTTTTTCGGCAGCTCGCCCTATCACCAGGACACTCAGACAGAACCAGTGGAGGTTGACGAGGGCTATGCCGTCTGTCGCATGCCCATCAAGGAAACCTATTTCCATGCAGGGCGCGTGCTCCATGGCGGCATTGGCTATGCCCTGGCCGATACGGCGGTGGCCATTGCGGTGATCATGGCAGCAGGTCCCGAGAAAACCATCTTTACCATCGAGGGCAAGCTCAACTATTTCGCCCCGGTTCCCATGGGCGCCACAGGCTTTCTCTATGCCAAGGCCCAACTGCGTCATATGGGCAAGACCACCGCTGTTGCCGATGTGGATGTCACATTTCAGGAACGTACCATTTGCCATGGCATGTTCACCTATGCCATCCGCGAGATGCGCCCCGCCTGACGCCCATATCGACCCAGGCTCCCCAAGGGCCTGGGTCGATCAGCCCCGGCCCTGATCCGGCAGGTTTCGAGGCGCTGCACCCATCAGCCCAACCGCCATACCCCGGCACCAGACCACGGCCATGGGTTCATGGGGCATCGTCATCATCCGGTAAAGGGGCATGGTCGTCCTGGGGGCCAGTCCGGCGTTGATAACCAAACCTGTCGATGAATGGCCCCCAGTGGGTATTGACCAGCTGCACCACCCTTTCCGGCAGGACGTGGCGGTTGGGCTGATAGGCCGCCATAGCCTCGAGCTGCCGCTCCACGGCAGGTGCCGCCTGAGCGAAATCCCCCAGATCCAAGGCGCGATAGAGATCGGCCAGGACACCCTGGGGATCGGCCACCAGATCCTCATACCGCAAGACAACCAGCTGCCCTGGAGGAATGAGGCCCTTGTCGGCCTCGAAGGCGGCATGCAGGCGCAGGTACGTATCCAGCACCTGGTCCTCGAGGCCCGGGAAGGGGGGACGCTGCAGACCATAGGTCCCGTAAAGGGCATCGAACATATGCACGGTGGAGGCATACACCAGGTAGGGATCGCGCACCAGAAAGATAAAACGCGCTCTGGGAAAAAGCTCCAGCAAGGTTCGCACCCGGGCGGTATGGGTGGGAGATTTCAATACCAGGCGCCTCTCGGGCCCCCGGTACAGGGTCACCCTTTTCAGGAATTCAAGGAGCGCGTTCTTCCAGCGTTCCCGGGCAGCCTCATCCAGGGTGCGCAGATCCAGATACTCTGCACAGGCAGGTGGATGCCTCGGAAAGGCAATGGTCAGATAGGGGGAAGGAACACCCATGTTGCACAGCGCGAACTCATCCTCCTGGGGGCGGTCGAGCCCCACCTCCATGCCATCCATGGGGCGTTCCCTGGGCATCTTCTTCTGCAGGATAGGCAGCATGCGCCTTTCTGTGAGCAGGAACTGGTTTGGGGCGATGCACTCGAAGGTGTTGGGTGAGGTGTGCCGTTCATCCAGGCTCAGGAGCTCGTGCAGGAAGGTGGTACCGGATCGCCAATGGCCCAGGATGAACAGCGGGGGTTTGTGGATGGTGGTGGCCGCCACCTGGCCGCCATAGATCAGCTGGGTCAGCCAGCCAATGGGTGTGCGCAACGCGGCGGTGACCGTCACACCCAAGGCATCCTTCCAAAAAGGCCGATCAATGGCGTAATGGTTCCGGGCCAGCAGGGCCAGCCAATGACCCAGGGACATGCCCGACCACAATCCGCCGCGGCGCGTGGGTTTGGCATGCGTGCTCGTGGTGGCGGTCATGATCGCTCACCTGTTTTGATCACCGTCATGTTGTCATGCATGAAGCTACCTACTCACCTCGAGCATGGGCTTGGTGGCGATATCGGGGCATGCCGGACAGGCCAGCAGGCACAGTGCCTCGCCCATCTCCACCACAGCCACCAGCGCCTGACCATGCCCTGATACCAACCATCGCGCCGGTCCTGTCTGCCTCACGGACCAGGATGGGTCGGTTGCGACATCCCAGAGTCTGCCTGCGGCCGCACAGACCATCTCGTGCAGGGCGGGGCGTTCCCTGGGATCCGCCCAGACGAGCCAGGCCAGCGGTTTGCTGGCCGCAGCCGCTATGACAGCCCCATCGGGCAGGAAAGCAGTGGCCACACAGAGCCGCTGGCCATCATGCACCACCTGCAGCAGGCCACCTGAGCCCAGTTCAGCAACATGCCGCGCCCCCAGAACAGTCAACGCAGCTGGATGCACATAAGAGGCAGCCCCATGGCGCGCCAGGAAACTGCGCGCGGCATCCTTGGCGGCCAGATGCAGCATAAGCCATTGCAGGCCTCTATGGCCATCCAGGGCGTGATGTTCCCGCCATTGCGCAACCGTCAGATAGACACGGGACAAAAACGCCTGGTCGGCTGCCGGCAGGGAACTGATGTCCGCAACCCGGACAGCGCACAGCTCATCATCATGCAGGGGCAGCACATCACCCAACAGGTACTTGGTGGGCCTGCGGCGGATACCGTAATAATTGGGCGGCCAGCGAAAGATCCAGTCCTCCCATCCCTTGACGCGAAACCATACCTGGCCTTGGTCGTCCTGGACCTCCATGTCTGCCGACACGGCGTGAAAGCGCTGCTGCACCGTGCGAATCCAGACGGTCGCCAGGGTGCCTGGATCCGGGGTCGGTCCATAAAACTCGATCTTTTCGATATGAATTGGGAAAATATATTTCTTTTGAGGGATGGCCCAGAGCCCAAACAGTTGGCCAATGGCGTCCAGGAAGACAGGGTCTGTCGCCAGGGCCGGTGTGGATGTGGATGCAAACAGCCTGTTCTTGGGGCCCACCTCGATGGTACCCACGATACCCTGTTCCATGATGGCTGGCACATCGCGGATGGTCTGATACAACGGGCCATGAAACAGATAGCCTGAATCGTAGGCCTCCTGCGGGGTCATGTCATAGGCCCTGGGCTCGCCAAGCTCATGGAGATCAACCGTGCAGGTCTCCTCATACGCGACACCAAAGCGCAGCAAGGCGCTGGTGGCGGCCTGGCCAGCCTCGCCGGCAAACACGGAACATTCCACCAGGCGCCAGTCGGGGCCTTGTTCCACGAGACAGGCCTCGAAGCGCAGTGGCAACTGACTGGTTTCCTCAAGGGCCACCCAGCGCCGTGCCTCCACATTTTCTATGGCCAGCAGGCCAAGACCGGGGGCAAGCAGGCTTGCTGCCTCGGCCATGGCCTCGAGTGTCATGGTGATGGGCATGACGGGCATGCAGGCCCACAGAGGCTTGATGCCTCGAGCGGGCACAAAGACATGGTCGGCCAGATGCCAATCCTCGTGCAGATCCAGGATGCGCTCCATGACCAGGCTGCTCTCATCCAGATGCATGATCTGTCCCACAAAGGGCATGTCATCCAGTGCCGGGCCATCCTCCAGCCCAGCGCCACCCTCGTGGGCATGAATGATGTCGCTTTGCACCACGAGACCATCCGGTCCTTCATCAGCGCTGTGGTCTGCAGCAGTGTGCTGCTCCTCATGGGGTGGCTGACCCTCCTGGGTGACAGGCAGGGCTGTGAGGTTGGGTACCGCGGTGGCAAGATGGGCCTCCAGACCCGACCAGAGCACCTCCATCCGGACCCGATGGCCATGGGTGATCAGGGCGGCCAGGAGATGATGCAGCTGCAACAGGGGATCCCGGTATTCGGTATCCACCGAGGTGGCCACCACATCCTCGGCGGCCAGATTGGTCCTGGCCTGGGCGTACATGGTACTGCCGCCGCCTGTCTGGATCAGGATGCGGAAATTGTCCTCATAGAGGCTTTTCTGGGTCTGCCAGAGCAGCACGGGATGGTTGTAATTGGCCATCATGGCCTGCCGAACCGCCTCTGGATCGGCAGGATAGGGAGCGGCTGTGGTGCCGGAATAGATGCGGCAGTGCGGCGGATGGATGGTCAGTTTTTCAAAAAGGGGCCTGGCGGCCTCATACAGCCCGGTCATGCGTTCAGTATGAATGGCTGGGTAGGGCAATGCCTGCACCCAATATCCCTGGGCGCGCATCACCTCCATGGCTTGCTCCGCCTCCTGGCGCACACCGGCCACGAGATGGAAGGCAGGTGCTATATAGACTGCCACGGCCACTCCCGGATACGCCTGCAACACCTGCTCCACGGCTTCCAGGGGTGCTGCCACGGCAAACATGCGGCCAATGCCGTAGTAGCTGGTATCGTAGTCGGGTTCACTGCGCAACAAGTGCACCACCTCGTCGCTGTTCAGTACCCCGGCGGCGCACAACGCCGCCATCTCCCCCAGGCTCTGACCAAACACCGCATCAAAATGGACATCCAATTGGCGCAGTACTTGGAAGCAGGCCAGGTTGGCCACCGTCAAACCCAACATGGAGCACTTGCGATCCAGGCGTTCCAGGCAGCGCTGTTCATCGGCGATCATAGGTGATGCCAGACGATTCCTGCGCCGTTGCTGGGCCTCCTGGGGGGCAAGCCCAAAGGGGAATAGCATCTGGCTCAAGGAGACATGGTCATGGGGATGTTCATCACGACGATCCCAGCGATCAAGCACCTCGCGCACCACGGGTAGACGCAGGGCCAATTCCGCCAGGTGCGCTGCAAACTGGCCCATCAATCCCGGGAAGCCCTGTCCTGGAAACAGGAGAACGGTTCGCCCTGATGGGACATGACCCTGATGTCGCCAGTATAGGCCATCCCGGTCCACCAGGCGCGCTTCTCCCGATGCGATGAGCTGGGTGGCAATCTGGAGCTGCTGAAGCAACCCCTCGCTGTCTGTGGCCACCAGCGCCAGACGGCAGGGCAGCGTCCAATCGAAGTCCTGTTGTGTCTCCAGGGCAAGGCTACCCAACAGGATATCTTCCTGTTGGGCTATGGTGCGGTGCAGTTGGCCCAACGCCTCCAGCATCGAGGGCACGTTAGCACTGGACAGGACAAAGAGCTCACTGCTCCGGGGCAGGGGCAACATGTCCAGATGATCGCCCTCGCCCAGCAGCATCACGAGCACCCTGCCATCCCCTGCCAACCCGGGACCATAGACCAGAGCCCGGCGCGGTCCATGAGAGGGATGATGGACCCAGGGCTGTGGTGCGGCATGGCAGCCCAGCTGCGTGCCGTGGAATTGCGCGGCAAAGGCAGCCTGAGCAGGGGGGAGCGCCCGATGGGTAAGGGCCAGTATGGCCATGACGAGTGCATTGTAAGCACCATGGCCCAAATCCATGCCCGCAGCACAGATCATGTCCTCAGCCGGATCGAAGGCAGGTAGCCAGGGCAGCGGGACGGCACCTGACTCCACAGGCATGGTCACCAGACCCACCCTTTCTGTCGCCAGCTGCTCCCATGATTGGGTTTCCGATCCCATCTGATGGGTCTCGAAACTGGCCCAGACGCGCCCCGGGATGGGTTGCTGCGCCAGCACCATGCACAACCAATTGCCGGCATGGCCCAACACAGCGGCGGTATGGGATCGTTCAGTCAGGGCCTCGAGGGCGCTATGCCACGGATCGCTGCTGGCGACCGCGTCGAGCAGGCCATCCCCCCCAAATGCAGTCACCTGCCATGGTTCCAACCCAGCATGCCGCAGCGCTTCCTGCCATGCCTGCTGCGCCTGCCCCTGGCCGCGCCGTGGCGCATCACCGCAAAAGATGATGCGGGCAAGGTCATGGATAGTGCTCGCCTGGTACCCGGAACAACCCAGACCGATCAGATACACTTTCATTGAAACAGTCCTCGCTGCAGAGCCTGGACACTTCTGGTGATCAGGATCTCCGGAGCGACCGGTCCAGCCGCCGCAATCTCCCGCAGCAGCCAGCCCACCGCCTCATGTGGATCCAAAAGGGCGATGCCCTTTTCACGATACAGCCGACGCAGCGACTCTGACACCATGCCATAGTCCCAGGGGCCCCAGCCTATGCTGCTGACCCGGATATGGGGCCAGCGGCTGGCTACCAGCCAGGCCAGTTTGTTGAGTATCTCATTGGCTGCCGCATAGTCGGCTTGCCCTATATTGCCGAATCGGGCCACCACCGAGGAGAACAACACCACAAAGCGCAACTTCTGGGGATGCAGCGCCCGCAGCAGGGTCAAGGCACTGTCCGCCTTGGTGTGCAGCACACCACTGAATTCCTGCAGGGTCTTGTCTCTGATGCGGCGATCCGCCAGAACCCCGGCACCATGCAGCAGCATGTCCACGCGATCATGCTGCCGATAGATGGCCTCGGTCATGTGCGACAAGGCCTGGGCATCGCGCACATCGAGGGCGTGATACCATACCCGGGCGCCGCTGCGGCGCATGATATCCAGGTGGCTTCGCACAGCGCGCTTCCTGAGGATGGCCTGCACCTCCCGTTCCACCATGACCGGCGTGGGCGCTTCTCCCCCGGATCGCATCTTGTCTGTCAGATACAGACGCAAGGCGGGGGCATCCTTGCAGCTGGCCACATCCGCGCTCTCATCCTCCAACGGGGTGCGGCCCACGATGTGCATGATGGGTTGATAACGCCGCGCCAGGGCTGTAGCCGCCAGGGCCGTGATGCCATGGCCGCCGCCTGTGGCCATGATCACGGAGTCTTTGTCCAGATGATGTCCATTCAAGGTCAAGACCGATTCCTCAAGGGCAACACGCCAATGGCTGTGCCCATCAAAACCAACCTCCGTCTCGGAGCCGTAGGCAGAAACAGAGCGCCAGGCGGCCTGGGCCGCTGCCTGGGCGTCCAGATCATTGCTCATGTCCACCACCCGGACATGGGTCCAGGGCCATTCCCGATAGGCCGATTTCACCACGCCATAGGCGCCTGCAGATCTCAGGTGCTCCCATGCCTCGGCAAGGCCGGTCTCGGCGACGGCAGGAGACATGCCAAAGTGGCCGCCAAAAAAGGAGATGTGCGCCAGCCATGCCGGGAGGTTTCGGTTCTCGAAAACCGCAGCAAAGGCCTTGAGCAGGAGAAACAATGCCTCACAGCCAGCGCCCCCCCGGGCATCCGGATGCCCCATGTGCACCACACCAGCTACCTCCATATGCAGATATGCCGGCAAACCCAGGATGCTCTGGGGATCATCCCAGGCCACGCCACAGGCAAACTCCCCTTCCCTGGTGGTGCGTTCGGCTGGGTAGAGGCACAGGACGCGCGCCCCATGGGCCCGCATGATACCCGCCAGTTGGTCTGTCAAGGCACCACGCGGCCCTGCCAGCAACAAGACCCCATGCTGGGGTGGGGGCAGCAGATGCTCTCCCAGGACCAGAGGAGAAGCAGCAATCACATACCGCTTGATGGGATCATCTAGGTGAACGACCGGGAGCGCTGCTGAGGGGTCAGGTGATTTTTTTTTTCCAGGTTGCGCCTGTACCAATCGACGATGCTGCCCAGGGTCCTCAGGCTGGAGAGTTCTTCCAGGGTACGTTCCTCATCCTCGACCCGCAACACGGCATGATGTTCGCGTAATTCACTGAACACCTCGATTTTCTTGATGGAATCGATGCCCAGGTCGGCCTCCATGTTGCGATCCAGACCGAGCATCTCCTTGGGGTAACCGGTCCGCTTGGAGACAGCTGCCAGCAGATGATCCTGGAAGGTCTCCACGGAGTCATCGGTCGGCTGACTGGCGTCTGGGGCAGCCACATCATGGGGCGCCTTGGCGCGCCACTCTTCCCTTGGAGCCGCTTCCCTTGGTGGCGCTGCAGCAGGTGGACCTGCTTGCGGCTCTGCCTGAGGGCGCAGGCCCACAACCTGCGGAGCGGGGCTCACCTGTCCTGCAGCCGCCTTGCGCCGGGCCATCAATGCGGTGACATGGATGGGGGTGACTGCTGGAGCGGGGCGGGCCGCAGGCGCTGCAGCAGCCAGCGCTTCTGTGGCAGACAGCTCTTCTGCCGTCACAGCACCCCCCGAGGCGGCGCGCAACATCTCCAGCTGCAGATCCAAAAAACGCTCCAGCGTGCGTTGCTGGCCCCGTTGGAGCTCCAGCAATTGCCAGAGGTTGGACTGAACCAACTCCCACATACTGCCAGACTGTTCTTTTTTCGGTTCGGACATGGCCTTGACTCCTACTTGTTCTTGATGATGCGACCCAGGGGGCCGCATGACGGCAGCCCGCCCAGCATCTGCATCATGATGCTGCCCAGCAGCCGGCTGGGGAAGCGGTTTGGGCTGCGCAGGACTGACCGAGGCAGAGGCTCGCCCTCCTGCCGGGCCAGAAGCATCCTGCTCCAGGGGCTGCGAAGCGGTTGCCTCCGGCTCATCCAGGCGTCGCGCCCATCCCGGATTCAGTCGATAACACAAGGATGGATGCTGGGGTGGCAAAGCACCCTGGAGGGCCACAGGGAGGCTCACCTGTGGCACGCCCCGCTGTGCAAACCAGGCATCGAAATCCACCGCCACACCGTGGCGAGCATACAGATTGCAAAGCATCGTGCCCAGGGAAACCCAGGGAGACTCCCCCTGCCCTTCCAGGGAGAAAACGGCCGCCTGATCACCAAGATTGGCCCGCACCAGATTGCTCAGAGCCTGCCCCGGGCCCACCTCGATGAACACCTCGGCACCGTCGGCGGCCATCTGGCGAATCATCTGCCCAAAGCGCACCGGCTCGGCCACATGGCGCCGCAACAACTCCTTCATGCCCTCCACATCCCCTGGATACCGTCTGGCCGTGGTGTTGCTGTAAACCGGCAGGCGCATGCCATGACTGGTCATGCCCTGCATCGCTGTGACCAAAGCGGTGCCCACCTCGGCCATGACGGGTACATGGAACATACCATTGACCGGCAACAGCTTGCTGCGCAGACCATGCTCGGCGAAGAAGGCCGCTGCCTGTTGCAACAGGACGGTCTCGCCCCCCAGGACCACCTGTGCTGGACTGTTGATGTTGGCCACATGCAACTGGCCCCATAGAGCATCCTGGCTGGCCAGTAGGCCACGAACCTGATCTTCCGGGCCCAGGACAGCCAGCATACCCCCACCATGCCGGGCCACAAGCCTTGCCGACATCTCGGCGCGAACCATGGCCAGCTCAAACAGGGCACGCCTGGGAAAGGCGCCAGCAGCACAAAGCGCGCTCAACTCCCCGAAACTATGACCCGCCGCCATGGCGGGCACCACGCCGAATTGGGCCAGCAGGGCCGTGGCAGCCATAGTCACGGCAGCCAACGCGGGCTGTGCCACCTCGGTGCGATCCAAGGCGGCCTTCTGAGCGGCGCGCTCCTGGTCATCAAATGCTGCGATGGGATAAATGGCCCGGCCCAAACGTTGCCCCAGCCTGGTGCCGACGACCGCTTCGGCCTCTTCCACCACCTCGCGCATCACAGGGGATCCCAACAGCAAGTCGCGCAACATATGTGGTCGCTGGGCCCCTTGACCGGGATACAGGAAGGCCACCTTGGCCGCCATGGCGCACCCCAGCGCCATGGATGAGTCTGGCTGCTTGCCGCCATCCAGAACCGCAAGGGCCTGATCCAGACGATCCCGCAGCTGTGCTGGGGATGTGGCCATGAAGGCAAGGCGCCAGGTGCTTGCTTGCCCAGAGGCCCCATTAATCCCTTCTGCCCACAAAGCCTGGGCTAACGTCCCCAGCGCCACATCCTGTCTGTCGGCCAGCGCCTCACGGAAGGAGGTCAAGCTATGGCGTAGAGCCTGTTGGTCTATGGCAGCGAAGACAAAAGGCTCTCCATCAAAAGGAAACCAGTTGGTCATCATGCCGGAACGATACTCGCGGCGATATTCCTCGACGATGGTGTGAAAATTGGTGCCACCGAAACCAAAAGCACTCACCGCGGCACGGCGTGGCTCGCCATTCAGCGGTCGCAGCCATGGCCTGTGCTCAGCATTCACATAAAATGGACTGTGCCTGAAGTCCACGGAGGTGTTGGGCTTTTCCACATGCAGTGTGGCTGGCAATATTTTATGCTGCAAAGCCAGCAGGCATTTGATCAGCCCGGCAAGTCCCGCTGCCACCTTGGTGTGACCAATCATGGACTTGACCGAACCCAAGGCGCAGCCCTGCTGGGGGGGAGCGCAGCGCTCGAAAACGTTCTTCAGTGCAGTCACCTCGACCCGATCGCCCAGCTTGGTACCGGTGCCATGCGCTTCCAGGAGCTCGATGCCTGCAGGAGAAATACCGGCATCCTCATAGGCACGCTGCAAGACAACCTCCTGGCCCGAGAGCGCTGGAGCCGTCAGGCTGCGCTGGCGCCCGTCGCTGGAAGCAGCGATCCCCCGGATCACCCCATAGATGCGATCCCCATCCCGCTCGGCATCCTTGAGTCTCTTGAGGACCACAGCCGCTACGCCGTCACTGATGGCGATGCCATCGGCGCTGTCATCGAACGAGCGGCAACGACCTCGCACCGAGAGAGCATGAGTACGCCCAAAGGACACAAACCCCGTGGCGTTGCTGGTGCCATCCATGGCACCCACAAGCGCCGCATCGCATACCCCAAGCCGCAGCTGCTGGATGCCCATCAACAAGGCAGCCAATGAACTGCCGCAGGCGGCATCCACAGTGAAGTTGGTGCCGCCCAGGTCCAGCCTGTTGGCAATGCGCCCTGCCGCCACATTGCCCAGGATGCCCGGAAATGAGTCCTCCGTCCATACCGGCAGGCGAGCCAGCACGGCCTGCTGGATGCTCTGCCGCACCTCGTCGGATATATCGCTGACCTGTGCCAGATAATGGGCCAGGAGCGTCCGGAACACATAGTCCATGCCCAGATCATGCATCCCACCCAGACCGAAGATGGCGGCGGTGCGCTCCTTGGGAAAGGCGTAGGCTTGCCATCCGGCATCATCCAAAGCCAGGCGCGCCACCTCCAGGCCAATCAGGAAGGTAGGCTCGATGGAGGTGATCGAAGCGGGCGTCAGGCCATAGGCGGTGGGGTCGAAAACGATATCCTTGAGAAAACCACCCCACTTGGAATAGGTTTTATCGGGACTTTTGGGATCGGGATCATAAAACAGCTTGGGATCCCAGCGTGCCTGCGGGACCTCCGTGATGCAATCCCGGCGCTGTATGATGTTCTGCCAGAAGGCTCGCAGATTCTCGGCCTGCGGCAACATCCCGGCCATGCCCACCACCGCCACATCCTCATCCACATGATTGGCGCGTCGGGGAATCGTTTGGGTCGGCAGGGAAGTGAGCCGTACCGATCCTACCGAGACATCCTCATGCAGGGCCGCCATGCTGCTGACGCCATGGCGCAATATGGCCACATCACCGATCATGAACAGGCCACTGGCGAGACTCTCCTCCTGGGGAACGGCCACATAGGTGGGACTGCCATCGGGCAGGACAAGCCCGCGACGTATCCCCTTGGCAGCCAGGCGCAGCCGACCCACATTGAGTTCCTCAAGGGACAGCCGCACCTCCTCGGCGCTCTTGCCCTGCTTGAGCAGGGCATGCTTGGTGTCCAGGAACTCTGTGGCAAATGGCGTGGCCACAGCCCGGGTGGCATGACCCGGTCCGGATTCCAATAGAACCGTGTTCTCGCAGGACAGGGCCTGTTGCTGAAACAAGGGCGTGATGGCGCCACACGCGACAGCCTCCTCAGTAAAGAGATAGGCTGTCCCCATCAAGACACCCACATGCACGCCACGGGCCACAAGTGGCGCCACGATGGCCCCCGCCATGGCTGCCGACAGGGCATCATGGATGCCCCCTGCCAGCAACAGGTGCACGGCGCTGTAATCCTCGAGTGCTGCCTCCAGCAACACATCCACGGCACTCTGCCACAGTATGAAACTGCTGCGAGGCCCAACATGCCCACCACATTCACGGCCTTCCAGCACGAAGCGCCGTGCCCCCTGGCGGATAAATTGCGCCAGCAGACCTGGGGAAGGTGCGTGCAGATAGGTGGGAATGCCGTCTTGTTCCAGGGCAGCCGCCTGACTGGGACGACCCCCGGCTATCAAGGCCCAGGGCACACCGCAGGCTCGAATGGCTGCCAACTGTTCCTGGCGCAGGGCCGCAGGCACGAAACCCAGGATACCCACACCCCAGGGGCGCTCTCCCAGCAGCGCCTTGGTTTCTTCCAGCAGCCTGCTGACCTCGGCCTCCCGCAGCAGGGCCAGTGCCAGGAAAGGCAAGGCGCCATTGTCCGCCACTGCCTTGGCAAAGGCAGGGGTATCGCTGACACGCGTCATCGGGCCTTGAACGATGGGATAACGGGTCCCATGGCTGCGAGCCACACCCTCCCCTGGGCCAAAGGGGCTTTTGGTTCTGGCCAGGGCCGACGTCTTCAGGGCTGCAATGGCCGGGCCGATACGCCCGAAGCGCCGGCTGATTGCGCCACAACAGGCCACATCCTGCCCCAGGGGCAAGGGGCCATCATGTTCACGCAGGGCAGCGCGCAAAAACTGGCGCACATCATTGCCCTGGGATTCTCTCCAGGCGGCTTCTTCCAGCACACCATGAGCCATTCGGGCATCGAGGCGCATGCCGGTATCGCCATGGCCAAACCAGCGCGACTCGGAGCCATCGGCATGCAACCAGCGGTTCCGATCAGCCGACAACAATGGGGCTTCGGCCAACCCCCAGAGTATCTCGCCGGCCACCGCCCCAGAAGCTCCGCACCAGGCCAGGGCTTGCACGCTCCCCAGTCCCACACCCCCGTGCATGACAAAAGGAATGTGTAACGCTCCATGAGCCTGCTGGGCCAGCATGAAGGCCGTGGTCATCCCCGTTTCACCGGGCGCCTCACTGCCCTTGAGCACCACGCCATCAAAGCCACACGACTCGGCCTGCTGGGCGGCATGGAGACTCCAGCACTCCAGGTAGACCCGGGAAGCAAGGCGCCGGCAGGCAGGCAATGCCTGCTCCAGAAACCCGCGGTCATGCACATCCTGCACACCGCAAAGCAGCATGAAGGGCAATGGACCAGGCACCGTGTCAGCCACCGCTTCGAGATCTTCCCAGGCCATACGGATACCGTAGGAAGACCCATCGGCATGACCCGAAAGAACGGCGAGTGCTGCACAGCCTTCTTTCCAGGCACCATAATCCAGGTCGATCAATGGCACGCCGCCGGCACGCAGCGCGGCTATGGCCATGGTGGCCGCAGGATGCCGCGGCGGAGTCAGCGCAAAAATCAGAAAATCTTCGGGCTGCTTGCTGCTTGGAGCTGTGGCCGTCATGGCGACCTCATGGGCAGTAGTGAGAAAAACTGCAGATGACAAATCATTTCAATTAGTTAGCGACTGCAGCGCGCTGCGGTTTACCGTGCCGACCAATAAGGAAAGACAAAAGGATTAAATCGAATCGGGACATGCAGCCTCGTAGCTTACCATGATTCAAGCGCATCGGACAGCTGCTCCAAGAAGTCCTGCAGAATCTGCAACTTCTCCATGGCGCGCACCACGACCTGCTGTCTAGCGCCGTCCTGCCTGGAGGTGGTGTCAAGGCTCCTGTAATGGGCCTCCTGGGGCAGGTCCTTGAATCCGTCACCCGCAACCAGCCGTTCGCAATGTGCCAACAGTTTATCAAAATGCTCTTGGGCTTGATGCAGCAATTGCCTGTTCTCTTGCCCGCCCGCTGTGTCTCGGCCCAGCAGGCCGTGTATCTGTTTGGCGCTGGCAGCGCTGCTCATGGCCAGTCGCCTGATCTCAGCGGCCACCACCGCAAAACCGCGGCCCTGCTCCCCGGCCCGCGCCGCCTCCACGGCTGCATTCACAGCCAACAGGTTGGTGGCAAAAGCAAGGGAGTCGATGGATTCGACCGCCGCTGCGATCGCAGCCTGCTTGGCATGCAATTGGTCTGCATCCTGAATGGCCCGCTGCAACACAGCGCGACCCTGGGCGGCCTCCTGGCGCAGCATGACAGCTATCCCCTGGCCTGCAGGAGCCGGTTGTGATGTGGTCGTGGTTGCCACGGATCTGCGCCATGACTCGTGAAGCTCGCGCAGCTCATCCATGACCCCCTGCAGATCCGACCGGGCAGCAAGGCAGCGCGCCACCGTGTCCTTGATGCGGGTCCAAGCCTCCCTGCCACGCCGGGCCGCTGCCTCGGCTTCCCTGCAACGCAGCAAGACCGCAGGACCAAGCTGCTCAAACGCCTGGTGCAAGCCCATGGGTACCTCATGCCCACAAGCCAGCAGCGCACGGGCCTCCTCCACAAAGGCCGCCATTGCTTCTCCAGGAGCCCTGGCGCGTGCCATGGCCTGGACGGCCTGTGCCTCGATTCGCGCAAACCGCCCCTCCAGGCCATTCTCCCGGACGGCGGCTCCTGGAGTGCCCCCTTCCTTTCCAAAAGGACCTCTGTTGTCCTCAACCTGGCTCTGATCGAGGTGTGCCATACAACCTTCCAGCAGTTCCAGCTGTCGGCCCAGCCTGTCAAGATTCTGCTCCACTTCTTCCAGCAGCCCACCGGCATGGCGCAGCCCACCACCAATACCCAACCTGTGACCCTGTATCAGACCCGCTGTGGCAACAGCCAATTGTTGCAGGCGCTGCTCTGTGGCACAGAGCATACCCCGCAGGCGCTGCCACTCGGCTGCAAACAACCCGCCCTCATTTATGTGTGCGGTCCCACCCTGGCCCCATGTGAAGGCAGCGCACTGCTCCAAGGCTGCGCGTTCCAGGAAGAGGCAATGCCCGAGATGCCGCAGACCTTGCCGAGCATGCCCCAGGGCCGCTGGCAGCTGCGCGCCATCATCCCCATCCCGGCGTCCTTCCAGGCAGACCCCCATGGCGTGCGCCAGGAGGTCGTCCAGATGGCGAAGCTGCCCTTGCCACCACCTGGCCAACGCATGATTCAGCGCCAGGGCATCATCCAAATGGGGTGATTCCAGTCCTTTGGTCTCTATTTGCAATGGCTCGAGCCGCTGCGCAACAGTTGTGCAACAGCGCGCCATGCTGTCTTCGAAGGCATGCCAGCTGCTCATGTCCTGCAAGACCAACCAGCGTTCTCCTGGTCGCTCCCTTTCCTGTTGCGGAACAGGCGGCAACACACTGACCAAAAAGTGCGCCCTGCCTATGGTGACGGGCCAACCATGCTGTTTTGCAGAGCTGTTGACGGGAAGGTTGCGCAAGGTGGCCTCGAGCTCCCTGGATGCCCGCTGCGCTCTCTCATGTGCCCCCCCAGACTCCCCCTCCTGGGCCAATCTCTGTTGGATGAGCGCCTGGGCTGTGGCATTGAACATGATCTCCCCTGTATCCTGCAGGGCAGCCAGGGCCAGTGGCCCGGTCTGCCAACACCCCCAGATCTCGGCAAGCCCCTGCTGCCAGCTGGCCCCAAGCCGCCGCTCTGCTGTGCTGACCCCAGGGCCATCCAGCCCCTCATCAGGCGTCCACCAGAGGGCAACACCCACCACAACACCGACATCATCCCGCAAGGCACTGGCCGTCACTGTTCTGGCATGATCGGCAAGGGTCAACAGATCCTGTAGCCGATCGCTTTCCCCAGCAGCCACACGAGCCCGCAGCTGATCGGCTCGCTGATGCACCCTAACCAAGGGGATGCCCGCCAATCCTGGTGATGGCTTTGCCTGCTCATCCACAGCGCCTTGGACGGCCTGCCCACCCAGCAGCTGGGCTGCCTGTGGGCTCCCATCCAGAATGATGCCCTGGCAATCGGTCAGCAGGACCGCTTGGTGCCACTGCTGAGCCAGCAAAGACCACAACACCGTTCCCATGCCTGCGAACACGGGCATGTCGTCTCCACTTGGCAAGCCAGAACCCGCCTTTTGGCCTGATTGCTGCATCCATGCCAGAGGGTCGTGCTGCAATCGGGGGGTTTTTTTCTTGGACATGTTGTCACTCCTGAGATTTGTCACATGCCTTTGGGCAACGAATTGGCCGCAACCATGATGAGTCAGGCCAGATATTTCTGGTGGGCATTGCTGCTGTGTCTCCATGTTGCTGCGGGCGTGGCCCAGGATCAAAGCGGTGTCTCATGGCAATCCTGCCGTTCCATCACGGATGATATGCAGCGCCTGGCCTGTTATGATCGCTGGGCTGATCGCTCGGCTCAACAAGCCGAGGAAACAGTGGCGGACGAAAACCCTCGGCATACCGCCCAGTTTGGGCGCCCCGCACGCCACATACAGGAATCCCTCAGTGCCCACTTGAGCAAGGATCTTGTGGCACTCGATGGCCACACCCTGCTCCCGCTGGACAATGGCCAGGTCTGGCAGCAGATCGATGGGGCCAAAGTGGTCTTTCGCGCCCGCCACAGCGCGGTCATTATCCGCCGCGGCCTGTTCAATTCCTATCTGATGCATATCAAGGGGCTCAACCGAGCCATTCGGGTGCGTCGCGTCCAATAAGTCATG
>WOZS01000065.1:3304-6118 GCA_011620135.1 Gammaproteobacteria bacterium | reverse complement strand
AAGAGGGTGAGATCCTGGTGCGCAACCTGATCATGTCAGTGGATCCCTACATGCGCGGCCGCATGCGAGAGGGCAAAAGCTATGTGCCGCCCTTTGCCCTGGGTGAACCCCTGGAAGGGGATGCCATTGGGGTGGTGATGGCAAGCCGCAGCCCCAGATACAAAGCTGGCGACCATGTGGCCAGCCGCTATGGCTGGCGTGACTTCTATACCGTGCGCGCCGATCTGCCCCCACCCGCCGGTCCCCGCCCTGTGGATCTGGAACTGGCGCCTGCCGCAGCCCACCTGGGCATCCTGGGCATGCCCGGCATGACAGCCTATGTGGGCCTCCAGAGGATTGCCCAGCTCAAGGCTGGTGAGACGGTTTTTGTCTCGGCGGCAGCTGGTGCCGTGGGTTCGGTGGTCTGCCAGATAGCAAGGCAGCTGGGAGCCCGGGTCTATGGTTGCGCCGGATCGGCTGCCAAATTGGCCTATCTGACCGAAGAGCTGCACGTGGACGGTGCCTTCGATTACAAACAGGAAACCCCGGAGGCTGCCCTGGGCCGGCTGTGTCCGGATGGTATCGATGTGTATTTCGATAATGTTGGCGGCACCATCCTGGAGGCCGCCATCGGTGCCATGCGTGATTTTGGACGCTGTGCGCTGTGCGGCATGATCTCGGCCTACAATGCGGAAGAATTGCCCCCCGGACCCCGCAACCTCTTCCTGGCGGTGGCCAGAAGACTGCGCTTGCAAGGTTTCATTGTCTGGGATCATCAGGATATGGCGCAGGAGTTCCATGACACCATGAGTGGCTGGCTGCGCCAGGGTGTGGTCAGGCAGCGAGAAACCATCATCGAGGGTCTGGCGCACGCACCTCAAGCCTTCATCGACATGATGCACGGCGCCAATATCGGCAAGATGCTGGTGCGGCTCGACGACCAGTAAAGCCCTGGGCTGCATGTGCATATCCATGCCTGTCAGCCGATCCATGGAGCCAGATCCATGGAGAGATGAGCTTGCCACAGGGATAGTGGCGTGCCCGTGCACATGTTCGAGACGCTCCGGGTGTGGCCGCACCATGGCCCCGAGTTGTACTGCTCCAGGGAGTAGGACAAAAAGGATCGGGGGATGTGGCCCACAAGAACAGACTCCTGTGGCCCATGGCGATCAACCAGCCCGCCATCCCTCGCACGCAGCCCGAACATATCCTCGAAGGAGCCAATAGCGCCCGGCTCTACTCCCATGTTGACCAGCGCGCCATCCATATGCCTGAGTAAAAAACCAGCTGGGCTACCCGGAATGGGCCACCAGGCGACGCACATCCGCCATGAAGCCATCTGGGTTGTTCCCGGATCGATAGCGCAATACCAATTGCCCCTGGCCATCCACCAAATAGACGACATTGTCATTGGGCCACGGTGATTCATTGTCAGTGGCAACGATGAGTGGTTCAACACGGCCATAGTCATCCAGGTTATCCTGGATGGGGTGGGGTACCATGAGCACCCGTTGGATCCGCCAGGCATAACGGCCCAGGGCAATCTGCATGCGCTGGGTCAATGCGACAGTATGGAGACAATCCTCCGCGCAACCCCTGGGGGACCACACCAGCAGGGTCCACTTGCCTTGGTGCAGAATGTCAGGCTGGTCCCCATGGGGCCACCACTGCTCGGGGCGGACAGGCCCCAGGAAATCACTGTGCAGGGCAGACAGATGCACCGCATCGCCCTGCGCCAAACGACGACTGACAGACCGCACCCACCACTGGGCGGCCATGATGGGCACCACAAACACCAGAATGACACCCAACAACATCAGACGACCACGGGTTTTCTGGGTCAGGGTGAACAAGGCCTATCTCCTCTCTTGCGGGCCGCAAGCCAGATTGCCGTGGTCAGGGCACAGGCAGCCAATGCAAACCATGTCACGGCATAGCCATAGTGGCGCGGTGGCCCGAGACCTTCCATGCGCCAGTGCCGCACAAACCCATCCGGCTCCTCTGGGTGCAATAAAACCACCACACCATAAACAGAATAGCCAAGAGCCCGCCGCACCTCATCCTGCGTAGGGGTCACCGCTACCTTGGGCCAGGCTTCCTCGTCCACGATACCAGGACCCAAACGAAAGCCTTTCTTTGGCCAAGGGCGCAAAAGACCCTGTATGCAGCGCCGCGCCCCCGATACGCCAAGCCCAACATGCCTGTCATGTTGGACCAGGCCGCGACTCACGATAAGATAACCAGAGGTAAGACGCAATGGCGTCCAAACCTCATATTGCGGCTCTCCCGTATCCTTGCCGCGACCTTCCAGCAGGAACTGATGGGCACCATCATATACCCCACAAACAATTATTTTTTTATAGAACAGCTGCTGTCCCGGTGAGACAAGGTATCTCTCGGGTTGTTGCCAGGGCATGGGCGGTTCGCGCCAGGCTTGATCGAAGCGGCGCAAGGCCTGTTGTTTCACCCGGCCGCGATGTATCTGCCAGATGCCCAGGACGCAGGTTACCGCAACGATCACCAACAGGAATGCCAACAGGCCGTATCCCCGATCAGGGTGGGCATCAGGGCTTTGCATCAGCAACAATAAACCTTCCGATATTCTGAGGAGAACGACGACATGCCTCGATGGCTCACCAACACCATCATCATGGGATTTCTGGTGGCTATGGTCATCAGCCTTGGGGTCGCCCTGCTGCCCTTGTTGCGCGGCGACAAGACCGGGCGCAAGGTGGTGGTAGCGCTCACCTGGCGGGTAGGTCTAGCCTGCGCCCTCTTCCTGTTGTTGCTGCTGGGCTTGGCGACGGGCGTCATTACACCACATGGTATCGTCCC
>WOZS01000065.1:0-3204 GCA_011620135.1 Gammaproteobacteria bacterium | reverse complement strand
CACATAGACAAGCACAAAGAGGCACAGCCAGACCACATCCACAAAATGCCAGTACCATGCGGTCGCCTCGAAGGCAAAATGCCGCTCTGGCTTGAAGTGACCCATCGCTGCCCGCACCAGGATGGACAACAACATGATCGTGCCCAGCGTGACGTGCACTCCATGAAAGCCGGTCATCATGAAGAATGTGGCGCCATAGATACCTGTACCCATGGTCAAGCCGAGTTCCGAATACGCATGCCCATATTCCTTGACCTGCAGAAACAGGAAAAGCATTCCCAGAGCCACCGTGGCAGCAAGACCCACGATCATGGCTCCTTTCTTGCTGGCCTTCAGGGCATGATGCGCCCATGTGAGCGTCCAGCTGCTGGTCAGCAGAATGGCGGTATTGATGGCCGGCAATGGCCACCAGCCCATGGGGAGAAAGCTGCTGCCTTCCCCATGAACACCAAGCTGGGCAGGGCCATTGGATGGCCAGACCCCCTCAAAGCCAGGCCACAACAGGGTACCCGTGAGCGCCTTGTCACCATGACCAGAAAGCCATGCCAAGGCAAGAAAGCGCGTATAAATCAAGGCACCAAAAAAACAGGCGAAAAAACAGACTTCCGAAAAGATGAACCAGCCCATGCCCCAGCGGAAACTGCGGTCAACCTGCTCATTGTAAAGTCCGCTCAGGCTCTCATGAATGACATCGCCAAACCAGCCAAACACCATCCACAGGACCAAAGCCAACCCCAGGAGCAAAACCCATGAACCAAATGCATATTGGTTTAGCCAGATCGCCCCGCCGATGGCCATGAGCATCATACCCAGCGTGCCTGTGATCGGCCATCGACTGCCATGTGGCGTATAATAATGATCCGCTGCATGCCCCTGCGCCATTTTTCCCCCTCTAGGTTTCCGCCACCACATCACGCCCTGAATGACGCATTGCTGCGCTGAAATCGGGCTGGCTTTTCAAGCCTGGTCGTCCAGGCGATAGAGAGCATAAGAAAGAGATACTGACTGCACACTCCTGGCAAGACCCTGGTCAAAATAGAAGCGTACGGGCATCTCTCTCGTTTCTCCAGCAGCAAAGTGCTGTCTGGTAAAACAAAAACATTCTATCTTGTGAATATGCCGCGCTGCGGCACCAGGCTGGATACTGACCACAGCCTGGGCTGTCACGGCACGACTTTCCTTGTTGTGCACCACATAGCGCACCTCATAGATTTTACCTGGAACAATCTTGAGTTCCTGGTTCATGGCCTTGAAGTCGAAAAGGCCGCCCTGGGGCAGATCAGCAAGAAAACGCACCGTGACCAGCTCACGCCCCGTGGCTGCCGCAGCGCTCACCCGTTCTTCCGGTGTTTTTGCCTGCACAAGTGGTAGTGCACCATTGACACCCAAGGCCGTGCAGACAATCCGATATAGAGGAACCATCAGATAGCCGAATCCAAACATGATCACTGCTGCCATCAGGAGCTGGGCCACGATAGGCCCGTGCCGGCGCTGCCCCGTTTCTTGCCCCTGGCGCAGCACCACGGATGCCTTGTTTGCATTCATGCATCAATCTCCTACCATTGGTATTGCTGCATTTGTGATGCGGCCCGATCCTGTGGGGTATTGTTGCGGTGGCCCGTCATCCTCGCGATGAACAGGCCGACGTAACACAGGAAAGCCACAGCAGCAAGCAATGCAACAGTCCAACGGATACCGCGACGCCGCTCCTTCGCGGGCGCCACGGCGGCGGCTATTCTGTTGCGCTTTGCAATGGTTTTTCTATTCGCCATCATGGCCATGGCTGTTTGGCCATGGCCACCATGGCTTTCATGGCACCTCTGGGCTCAGCCTGGGGGGAACATCCCAGCTGTGATAAGGGGCTGGCGAGGGCAAATCCCATTCCAGTCCCTCGGCACCCTCCCATGGTTTGGCCGGAGCTTGTGCGCCATGTCCGGAAAAGGCTCGCCACAAGATATAGATGAGGATGATCTGGGAGAAACCAAAGCCCATGGCGCCAATGGTCGCCAGCTTGTTCATGCCCACGAATTGCACGGCGTAATCCGCTGTCCTTCTTGGCATGCCGGCCAAACCTGCAAAGTGCATGGGGAAAAACAACAGATTGATGAAGATGGTCGACAGCCAGAAATGGATTTTTCCAAGGCGCTCACTGTACATCCTACCTGTCCATTTTGGCAGCCAAAAATAGGTGGCTGCCAGAATGGCGAACAGCACACCGGGCCCCAGCACATAGTGAAAGTGCGCCACCACGAAGTAGGAGTGGTGGTATTGAATGTCTGCCGGTGCCATGGACAGCATGAGGCCGGTCATGCCTCCAATGGTGAATTGGATGATGAAGGCCACAGCAAACAGCATGGGGGTTTCAAAACTCAGGGAACCCCGCCACATGGTGGCCACCCAGTTGAAGATCTTGACCCCCGTGGGCACGGAGATCAGCATGGTGGCAAACATGAAAAACAACTCCCCAGCCAAGGGCATGCCCGTGGTGAACATGTGGTGGGCCCAGACAATGAAGGACAAAAAGGCAATAGCTGCCATGGCATACACCATGGAGGCGCGCCCGAACAGCGGCTTGCGGGAAAAGGCGGGCACAATATGGGAGATGAGCCCGAATGCAGGCAGCACCATCAGGTACACTTCTGGATGCCCGAAGAACCAGAAAATATGGGCATAGAGAATGGGATCCCCGCCGCCCCGGGCATCAAAAAAACTGGTACCGAAGAACTTGTCGGTGAGCTGCATGGTGACGCCGCCAGCCAGGACCGGCATGATGACAATCGCTAGAAAGGACGCGATCAACCAGGACCAGGCAAACAAGGGCATGCGCATCAGTGACATACCGGGGGCCCGCATGTTTAATACGGTTGCAGCTACGTTGATGGCGCCAAGGATGGATGAGATCCCCATCAGGTGAATGGCGAAGACCAGGAATGGGAAAGCCATGCCCAGCTGCATGTTCAAGGGCGCATACATGGCCCACCCCCCAGCCGGGGCGCCGCCGGGCATGAAGATGGTCATGCAAAGAATGAAAAAGGCGCAGGGCAAGAGCCAAAAGCCCCAGTTGTTCACCCGGGGCAAGGCCATATCGGGGGCACCGATCATCACCGGCAGCAGCCAATTGGCAAACCCGGTCAATGCAGGCATGATCACGCCAAAGATGAGAATCAGTCCATGCATGGTGGTCATCTGGTTGAAGAACTCAGG
>WOZS01000035.1:52678-70161 GCA_011620135.1 Gammaproteobacteria bacterium | reverse complement strand
CCCGGAGCAGCGAGGTCAATAAAGGCCGGGGGCGTGGCGAACCACTGGCATGCAAACCCAGGTTCAGGGATAATAGCCGGTGGAATTCCATAGAACGAGATTGAATAGAGAACATGATTAAAACAGACTCTAGTCAGCAGGCAATGCTAACACAAAATCCTGGACGCCGGCCTCGCCCTGGCATCTTCCGCCGCACCTGGTCGAGGCACTGTGCCCTGCTGGCGGGCTGTTTGCTGCTGGCCGCTCCGAGCATGAGGGCCTTCGCCCGGCCAGCCATGCTGGCCGCCGGCTTGGCGCACAGTCTGTATGTGGATAAGCGCGGTCGGTTGTGGGCTTGGGGCAATGGTCAGTTGGGGCAGCTGGGGCCGGGCACCGCCGCTGCCAGCGCCTCACCCCTGCGCCCTGCCCAGCACCGTCTGGTGAATATGGCCGTCGCCGGCTGGAACCACAACCTGGCGCTGACGCGCACCGGCCAACTGCTGGCCTGGGGCTTCGATGACGTGGGGCAACTGGGCGTGGGCCTCATGGCCCCCTATACGGCCACCAGGGGCTGGGTGATGGACCAGCCCGCCGCCCTGCCCGACCCAGGGCACCTGGTGGCTCTGGCAGCCGGCGTCGCCCACAGCCTGGCAGTGACCAGCAATGGTGAGCTGTGGGTATGGGGCTGGAACGGTGACGGGCAGCTGGGCCTGAGCAATCAGATCAATTACTGGTCGCCGGTGATGAGTCCTTACATCAACGGCGTGAAAAAGGTAGCCGCAGGCGGCTCCCATTCCCTGGCCCTGCTGGGTACGGGCGTCATCATGTCCTGGGGGCTCAACGACCAGGGCCAGCTGGGTGATGGCACCATGGACAGCCATAGCGTGCCGCAGCTCATCCGCAACCTGGGAGTCGCCGATGTCACGGCCCTGGCCGCCGGCATGGACTTCAGCCTGGCACTGGACAGCACAGGCCAGCTGTTTGCCTGGGGCGCCAATGACTCCGGCCAGCTGGGCCTGGGTGATACCCAGCAGCGCCTGGAGCCCGAGCAGGTCAAGGGCCTGCCGCCCCTGCAGGCCATCAGCGCCGGTGGCTTCCATGCGCTGGCCCTGGCCAGGGATGGCACGCTCTATGCCTGGGGCGCCAATGCATGCGGCGAGCTGGGCGACGGCACCACGGCGTGGCGCGCCACACCCCGGCCGGTGCCGGGCCTGCCGCCCATCGTGACCATGGCCGCAGGCTTTCACCACAACCTGGCCCTGGACCATGAGCAGCAGATCTGGGTGTGGGGCAGCAACGACCACCTGCAGCTGGGGCTGGCCACCCCTGAGCCCTGCCTGGCCATTCCCCAGCCACTCCAGGCACCATCGTGAACCGGCTGCTGCATGGCCCATGCCGCGCCATATGGGCCTGGCGTCGCCCCAGGATCAGTTGGGCATGGCTGGCATGTCTGTTGTTTGCCGCACCCAGCCTGCGGGCCGCCCCGCCCCATGTACGCCCGGCGGGCTCACCGGATGTGCTGATCATGGTCTTCGATGGCCAGAACTGCACCTGGGCCATCAACCCAGGGCAGTGGAGCCCGCTGTGCGATGCCCAGGATAACTTTGATGGCCTGAGCCAGCGCGCTGGCATCACCAACATGGCCAACCATCTGGAACAGCGCGGTTACAGGGTGGAGATCAGAGGCTACGCCGGCAAGTTCCAGGGTGGTTTCAATGCCTATACCAACCGCTATGAGCGTGGTTTGGAAGACGCCCTGCGAGACCTGGACACCGCCCGTGGCCAGTGGATCGCCGGCTACCTCAACCCCACCCGGCTGATCGTCATCGGGGCCTCGGTGGGTGGCGTCTGGGCACACCTGGCCGTCATGGCAAACCCAGACCTCACCTTCGATTACCTGATCGACAGCGATACCGCTTGTCTCGAGTGGGCACGCAACTACCGCAGTTTCGAGCGGGCCATGGGCAACACAGACTCCTGGCGCTATATCCACGCCAAGCTGGCCAGCGCCAGGATCAGCCTCGATGCCCTGTGCATACCCGCCACCCGGCCCAGCCGCGACGGCAGCTGGCTGCGCCTCACCAATCTGGCGCCCAGCAACGTGCAGGTCAACCTGGAAACCCAGACCCGTCCCTATGGCGGCCAGAACCGGCTACCCGGAGCGCCGACACTCAACGTGCCCAATGACTATGTGCTCAACCGCCGCCCTAACGGCAGCCGCCAGGGCATCTATTCCGTGGTGGACCTGGTGGATATGCATGGCGACGTTTTTATGCCGGGCCATGCAGGCACGCAATGGATGCTGGACATGATCGACGTTCTGGGCATGCCACCTGCCCCGCTGATTGCCGGCAGCCATGAGATCGTGCGCCGTGGCCGGCTGAGCCTGTCGGATGGGGGCCTGTTCGGTAACCGCACCGCCCGGCTCGTGCCCACCTGGACCACCGAGCCCGACAGCGCCATCTGGACCTTGGAGTGAGTCAACATGGGATATGGAATCTTTCTGAACATCCCCAACACCCCGGGGCACATCAACCCCACGCTGGCCGTGGTGCGCGCCCTGGCCGAGGCGGGCGAGCGCATCACCTACTATGCCGGCGCCGAGGCAGCCGAGGCCATCGAAAGCCACGGCGCTCGCTTTGCCGCCTATCCGGACCCCATGCCCTTCGATAGTGCCAGCTGCCCCAACGTGCTGGAAGGGGGCCGCGCCTTGGTGAGGCTTACCGAGCAGGCCATGCCTCTGCTCGAGCAGCTGGCGGCCACGAAACCAGATTACGTACTCTTCGGCAACTGCTGCCCCTGGGGCAAGCTGCTGGCTCAGCATCTGGGCGTCCCCTCGATCTGTACCACCAGCACGCTGGTCTCCACCGTGCCCATGGTCCTGGGGGACCCGCTGTTGATCCTGGACTTGCTGCCGCTGGCGCGTATTCCCACGCTGTGGGGCCTGTACCGGCGACTCAACGCCTGCCGCGCCCAGCTGGGACTCAAGCCCCGTAACCCCATCGCGGCCTTGATCGACATCTTTCGCAACGAGGCCGACTTGAACCTGGTCTTCACCATGCCGGCCATGCAGCGTGGTGCTGCGTTGCTCTCGAAACGCTACCGATTCGTGGGCACCTCCTGCGAGCTGGATCGCAACCGCACCATGCCCTTTGACCGCGCCTGGCTCAGGGATGACAGCTTGCCCCTGGTCTATGTGTCGCTGGGCACCATCCACCACGAAAAACCGGATTTCTACCGTACAGTGGTGGAGGGGTTGCGTACCCTGCCCTGCCGGGCGCTGGTGGCCACAGGGCCGCGGTTCGATCCGGCCTGGGTGACGGACGTTCCGGGGCACATCCGCCTGGTTCCCTGCACGCCACAGCTGGAGGTGCTGCAGCATAGCAGCGTGTTCATCAGCCATGCCGGCATGAACAGCCTCAACGAGAGCCTCTATTTCGGCGTGCCACTGCTGCTGGTGCCGCAAACCATGGAGCAGGAAGTCAACGCACGACGGGTGCGCTCCCTTGGCGCCGGACTGCTGCTGCGCCACAATCCCTCGCCGCAGCAGATTCGCTCAGGCGTCGAGCGCCTGCTGCAGCAAGACCGCTACCGGCAGAATGCCCAGCGCCTCGCTGGGGACCTGCGGGCCTGCGGGGGCGCCCAGGCTGCGGCGCAGGCCATCAGCGCCTTGGTGGGACGGGACATGGCAACGCCCCGCTTGGCAGCGGACATCACCACCCCGCGGACAAGACAGGGCAGCGGCTGAGAGACAGCGCCTCAGGGGCTGGGGCTGTACACGCCACCCAGCAGCGGCTTGCCGGAAGACCCTCCCCAGCCACCGGGATGCGGCTCCAGACTGAACCCTTTTCTTGGCTGCCCCTGGGGCAGCTGGAAGCGTGCAGCGGGCTGGTCTGCGGGGCGCCTGGCAGGAGGCTGCTGGCCATTCTGGCTACCAGACAACCTGAAGGCGGCAGCAGCAGACAGGGGCTCATCATCCGCCAGGGGGCGGCGCGCCGCTGTGGCAGCGGGTGTTGCCCCAGGCGCTGGCAGGGTCGCCACCTGCGGCATGGGCTGCGGGGCAGATCGTGCCGGCCATGTGGTTCGGGGTTGGCTGCCCTGCAGACTGGCGCTGGAGCTCATGATCCCCGTGGGCAGGCGCCAGGCATCCCCATACAACCCCAATGAGACGCCCTGCAGGCTCACACCACCTGGTCCCGGCCCCCGGCTCAGCCCCAGCAGGATGTCCTCGCCACCGAAAGGCAGTACCGGCACCCGGGTGCGGGCCAGCAGCGTATCCGGGGCGATGCGGTTGCTATGGATCACCACCACCGTGCCCACGTCCAGGAGTGCTGCCAGGTTGTCGATCTCCTGATCGGTGAGCGCCACGCAGCCGTTGGTCCAGTTGTTATGCATGTGGTAGCGCACCAGCACGGGGTCCCTGGTGCCCATGCCATGTATCCCCACGACCCCACCCAGTACGCTGTTCTGGGGTGCTACCCCATTGTGGGCCATGCCAGTCAGCAGGCGCTCATACTCGCTCCAGTCGAGCAGCCCCTTGCCATAAGCCTGGTTGATGTCGTCCTGGTTGGGGTAGCTCAGGTGCATGAAGGTGCGGAACCGGGCGCTGGGGCGGATGTCCACGATGTGATAGCGGCCCACGGGGGTCTTCTTGTCCCCGCGGATCTCCTTGCCGAGCCCGCCTCTGCCCAGTGCCGTGTGGAAGGTCTTCACCTGGCGCTCGCCATGCATCAGGCGCAGCGTGGCGCTGTCCAGATCGATATCCAGCCAGTAGCCCGGAGCCGCGGCGGCTGCATGGACTGGGCCATGCAACGCGCCCAGCCAGATGCCGACGACCATCATACCCAACCACGCTCTAGCCATGCTGCCCCCACGCAACCCAACACACGCGCAAACCAACACAGATATCACCACATGTTCCATGGCCAATCAAGTGTAGTCCAGAGCACATTCTGAGAGAAGGCAACAGGCTCAGATCAGCAAACCAGCATTGGCATACACTTTGCTAAGAATCGAGCCATGAAGCGTCGCTGTCTGTGCATCCGGTGCGTCCTGTGTGCGGGGTGTTTGCTTGTGCAAGCAACACTCCATGCCCAGGAGGCCGCTATGCAGAGCCCTGGCCCGGCACAGGCAGACACGCCCCGGGCAAAGACCCTCGAGGCGGTGGAGGTGACAGGATCGCGCATCAAGCGACTGGACACGGAAGGGCCCGCGCCGCTGGTCACCATCGACCGCACGCAGATCGACCATTCCGGGGCGGTATCGCTGACCGACGTGATGCGCAACCTCCCTCAGCTCTCCTCGGGCTCCTACTCGGAAACCTTCACCAACAATCTGGCCGCAGGTGGTGCCGGCGCCTCGCTGCGCGGCCTGGGGCTCAACAGCACCCTGGTGTTGGTCAATGGCAGGCGCTTTCCAAAATATGGCCTGGCGCTGAACATCAACCAGGGTTTCGTGGATCTCAACAGCATCCCGCTGGCAGCCGTGGAGCGCATCGAGGTGCTCAAGGATGGTGCATCTGCCATCTATGGCGCCGATGCCATGGCCGGTGTCATCAACATCATCCTCCGCCAGTCCTATGATGGCCTGGAGCTCTCCGGCCAGACCGGACACATGGCCGGCGCCGACCAGCACCACGCCTCACTGGTCACGGGCTTTTCCGGCCGCACCAGCATGACCTTCGCCTTGGACTGGATGGAGCGTGGCGAGGTGATGTTCAGCGACCGTCCCTATGCCCGTTCGGCCGACCACAGTGGCCGTGGGCTGGATTACCGTTCCAGCTACGGCTTTCCAGGCACGGCCGTCCTGCCCGATGGGACCTCGCTGGCCGACCCCACCTGCCCGCCCCATCTGCTGCGCCAGTCAGGAGACGGCACCCAGTGCGCCTATGATTTCAATCATGCCTCCACGCTGATCCCCTCCGCTGATCGCCTGGGCGGCGTGCTCAACCTGAGCCATGAGTTCACCCCGTGGCTGAGCGCCTTTGGCCAGGTGTTCTACCAGGGCAACACCACAGGCCAGCAGATGGCCGCAACCCCCATGACGCTCGCAGGCGGCGATCTGCCCATCTGGCATGCCACAGCACCCACCAACCCCTTCGGCCAGGATGTGGCGCTCTACTATCGCACCCTGGGTGCCGGACCCCGGCGCGAGGCCATTGACAACCATCTGTTGGACCTGGTGGGGGGACTGCAGGGCGACTTCTCCTGGCTGCCCTTCGACAACGGCTGGACCTGGGAGGCGGCCTACAACTATGGCCGCACCCGCACCGATCGACGCGGCAAGGAGGGAAACATCCGCTCCGATTTCTTCCAGGACGCGCTGGACTCCGGGGCCCTGCAACCATGGGGTGGGGCTTCCAATGACCCCGCCGTGTTCCAAAACCTGCTGGCCACCACCGACCGGCGCGGCGTCAACAAGACAGATGGCGTGGATCTCTCCGCCACAGGCGGACTGATCAGCCTGCCCACGGGCCTTGTCTCCCTGGCCCTGGGCGCCGAATACCGCGAGGAAAGCCTGAGCGACCGTTCCGATGCCCTTTCCCAGGCCATGCTCATCGCCGGCAACGACGCCACGGGCAGCCGTGGCGGCCGCCATCAGGTCTCCGCATACGCCGAGCTTTCCATACCCATCCATGAGATGCTGGAGGCGCAGCTGGCCGTGCGTCACGAGGACTACAGCGACTTTGGCACCTCCACAAATCCGAAATATGCCCTGCTGTTCCGTCCCAGACAATGGCTGATGCTGCGCGGCTCCTATGCCGAGGGTTTCAGGGCCCCTTCCCTCACAGAGGAATACCTGGGCAACACGGTTTCTTATCCTTATCTCTCGGACCCGCTGCGCTGCCCAATCACAGGCGCCCCCCGGGACTGCGGCGGCAGCCAGTACCAGACGGCCTTCGGCGGCAACCCCAACCTCAAACCCGAGGAATCCCGCTCCTACTCCATGGGTGTGGTGGTGGAGCCCCAGACCAACCTCTCCTTCGGCCTGGACTACTGGCACTACCACATCGACAACGTGATCGCCGCCGATACCACCTACGTGCTGAACCATTACCCGGACGATCCATCCCAGGTGAGTCGCCGCGCGCCATCGGCAGCCGATGCAGCCCAGGGATTGCCTGGGGAAATCCAGTTCATTCACGACAGCTACATGAACCTCGCCGCCCAGAAGACCCATGGCGTGGATATAGACGGACGCTACACCCTGTCTGCCGGGCGCTATGGATCGTTCACCACCACCCTGGGCCTCACCCGGATCATCTCCTTCAAGCGCAAGAACAACAGCGAAGCGCCCTGGACGGAGCTCGCTGGCACCATGACCAGCGGCGGCTTGCTATATTATTCGTATCCAAAGACCAAGGGCACACTGGCCCTGGACTGGAGCCGCGACAGCTGGGGGGCCACCTGGAGCGCCCACTACACCAGTCGTTACGACGACCTCGTGGTCTCGGGCTTGCCAAAGCGGTCTATCGGGGCCATGATCACCTTCGATGGCGAGCTGCGCTACCAGCCCTTGGTCAACACCACCGTGCGCCTGGGCGCCCAGAACGTCTTCAACCGCAAGCCGCCTTTCACCTATGCCTATGCGGAAGGTTACGACTATGAAACCCATGATCCCCGCGGCCAGTTTCTCTACCTGGGCCTCACGCAGCGTTTCTAGGCCGCAGCGCTGTTTGCATGTGCGGCTATCCTGGCCCCATGGGCTGCTGCCAGCCATAGGCTGGCTGCTGATGCTGGCCAATCCCATGCAGGTGGTCGCCCAGCAGAGTGTTCCTGCCGCCAGGGCCCAAGGTCAGTTACTGAATATCAATACCGCCAGTGCCGCAGAGCTGGATGCCCTGCCCGGCATCGGCCCGGCCAAGGCAAAGGCCATCGTGGCCTACCGCAGGAAACATGGTCCTTTCGCCACGCCCGCCGATCTGGTGCAGGTCAAGGGCATCGGCCCTGGGATCACAGCGCGCCTCTATCCATTGGTCACCACCCAGGGCGCAACCACGGCTACCATGGATGCCATGGCAGACGAAGGCTCCCAGGACAGTGAGCCATGAGGCCGGCATCCTGCATGGTTCCGGTTCCACAGCCCCCTGAGATGATGGCAGGTGGAACAACGGCCAGACACCGCAGCGAGTCAGGAAAAGCCTCGCCAGTTCAACTGGTCCAGGGCTTGCATGCACCCGACTACACCGATCGGCAAGGAGGATGAGGATGCGTCACTACACAACGCTTGTCTGGGGCCTGGGGGGTTTGTTCGTGGCTTGGCATGCCGGCCCCATCGCGGCCCAGGATGCCTCCAGCGAGCGGCTCACCCTCTCGGGCAATGTGGCCATGACCTCCGATTACATCTGGCGCGGCCAGTCCCAGACCAACACCGACCCAGCCATCCAGGGAGGGTTCGATGCCGCCTACAAGCTCAATGACAGTCTCGCTGTCTATGCCGGCGCCTGGGGGTCCAACGTGGATTTTGGCACAGAAGGTGACGACACCGACCTCGAGTTGGACACCTATGGCGGTCTCCAGGGCTCCCTGGGCAACTGGGGTTGGAAGCTGGGTGGCATCTACTACAATTACCCAGGCCACGAGAAGGGTTACCACTATCCCTACGGCGAGGTGGTTGCCCAACTTGGCTATGACTTCAAGGTGGCAAGCCTCACGGTCCAGGGGGCCTATTCCCCGGAGTTCTTTGGCCAATCAGGTGACGAATACCATCTGGCCCTGGCCGGGTCCATCCCGCTACAGGCCGGTTTCTCGCTCACAGGTGGCGCCGGGCGCACCTGGGTGGATGACAAGCTGGCCTGGGGCACGCCTTCCTGGTTCGACTGGAATACGGGCATCAGCTACAGTTACAAGGTGTTCACCATCAGCGCCCTGTATACCGACACCGATCTTGGCAAGCACGAGTGCTTTGGCGGCACCAACTACTGCGATGCCACAGGCGTGGTGACGGTCTCGGCCGCCTTCTAGGTGCCGCCGGAGGGCATGGCCGTGCCACACAAACGGGATGCCTATCAGGTCCATCGCTCAGGTTCGTGCTGACGCCAACCACTCCGCGACAAGTGCGGGGCGTGAGGTGCCCTGGAAGGGCCTTGTTGGGCTATGGGTCTACGCCTGTGCATGCCATTTGGCATATGGCTGCCATGTCATGGCAGCAGGGACACAAGGAAGGCGCGGTCATGGCCCGCAGGCAGCCCTCAGATGCGGTGTATGCTCCCCATGCGCAGTTGATAGACCGTGCCCATGGCGCGGGCCACTTCCCGATCATGCGTGGCCACCAGCAAGGCGGTGCCATGGGTGCGATTGAGCGTGCGCATCATCGCCAGTACGCGTTCCGCATTGCCGGGGTCGAGGCTGCCGGTGGGTTCATCGGCCAGCACGCAGGCGGGTTCCGTCACCAGGGCGCGGGCCACGGCCACCCGCTGGCGCTCGCCACCCGAGAGCTGGGCCGGCTTGTGGTCCATGCGCGCCGCCAGACCCACCTCATCCAGGATGGCGGCAGCCCGCTTGTGCGCCTCGGCAGTCCGCAGGCGCCGCGCCAGCAGGGGCATGGCCACGTTTTCCAGAGCCGAAAACTCGGGAAGCAGATGGTGAAACTGGTAGATGAACCCCAGGGCCTTGTTGCGCAACCGTCCCTGGGCCACGGGCCCCAGGCGGTGCATGGGCTCGCTGGCCACGTAGACCTCCCCGGAAGTGGGCCGGTCCAGGCCACCCAGCAGATGGAGCAGGGTACTCTTTCCTGAGCCCGAGGTGCCGATGATGGCAGCCTGCTCACCTGCGCCCAGGGTAAAGTCGATGGCGCGCAGCACCTCGATGGTCTGGCCGCCCTGGATGAATTCCTTGTGCAGGGCATTGCAGCGCAGCACATCGGCTGGAAGCCGGTGCTGGATGATCTGGCTATTCATAGCGCAAAGCCTCCGCAGGCTGGCCCATGGCCGCCCGCCATGCCGGGTACAAGGTGGCCAGCAGGCCAAGGCCAAGGGCCAAAGCCACGATGCGCAGCACATCGCGGAACTCGAGCTGTGAGGGCAGGCTGCCGATACCATACACATCCGCCGGCACAAGACGCAGCTGGAAGGTATGTTCCAGGAAATTGGCCACGGCATTGATGTGATCGGAGAGGACGATGCCGCCCACCACACCCAGGAACACGCCGACGCAGGCGATGATCGCGCCTTGGAGCATGAAGATGGCCATGATGCTGTAGGGACTCAGGCCAATGGTGCGCAGAATGGCGATGTCGCCACGCTTTTCCACCACCGCCATCACCAAGGTGGCCACAATGTTGAAGGCCGCCACCGCCACGATCAGGGCAAGAATGACGAACATGACCGTTTTTTCGGTGCGCAGCGCCTGAAAGAAGTTGCCGTGCTGCGCGGTCCAGTCCAGGGCAAAATAGGCCGGACCCAACCGTTCCTGCACCTCCTGGGCGATGGCCGGCGCATTGAACAGGTTTTTTTTCTTGATGCGCAACCTCAATCCGGAGACCCCATCACCCAGACTGTAGAGCCGTGATGCATCGGCCATGTGGCTGATGGCCAAGGAACGATCGAAATCGTACATGCCCGTGGACAAAAGGCCCGCCACCACAAAGCGGCGCATGCGCGGCATCAGTCCCAGGGGGCTGGAAAGCGCCTGGGGCACCAGGACATCCACGGTATCACCGATGGTCACACCCAGGTTCTGGGCCAGCAAGCGGCCCAATACAATGCGATACTGCCCGTCCTGCAGGGCGTCTGTGGTACCCTGCTGCATCTCCTCGCGCAGCGAGGACACACGCGCCTCCAGCTCCGGCAGGACCCCGCGCACCATGCCGCCGCTGATGGCCGCCCCATGGCGGAACATGGCCTCGCCAGACACATAGGGGGCCACCGCTGCCACCCGGGGCACCCCGAGTACCTGCTTGCGCACAGCCTGCCACTGGGTCATGGACCCCTCCCGGAACCCCACGGAGATGTGGGCCGTGGCACCGAGAATGCGGTCGCGCAGTTCATTTTCGAAGCCATTCATCACCGCCAGCACGGTGATCAGTGCGGTCACGCCGAGCCCAACGCCCAGCATGGAGATCAACGAGCCAAAGGATACGAAACGGTTGCGTCGCTCGGAGCGCGTGTAGCGCAGGGCGATGAAGCATTCCACAGGATTGAACATATTTTCTCTTTCTCAGCATAATATCCCCAGGGGCACCCAACTTGGCAGGAAGCCCGCCCTGGAGAGCAGAATCTGGATGAAAAGACATTGTGTGCTCATGGCACTGGTTGTGGCGGGGCTTACACCTGGGCCACCATCCTGGGGACGGGGTGCTGCGGATCTGCGCAGCGCGCTTGATCTCGAGTCCGGGCCACGACCTGAGCGCGGCTGGGACATGGCCATGGTGCGCCGCCATTTCGGGGAGCCTGTGCGCCGCCTCGGTCCCATAGGCCAGCCGCCCATCACCCAATGGGTGTACCCCGATTTTATCGTCTATTTCGAGCACCAGCACGCCATCCACGCCGTCTGGACCGCACCTTCCTCCGCCCTGTCCTTGCAACGGGACGCTCACGACTCCACACGCCAAGCGCCCTGACGCTGACAATATACCAGCCTTCTGCACGGCGCATCATCGCCAGGCTCTTCACCGGGCAAGACATGGATCACGCGGTGACCCTGGTTGCGCAGGGCCGTCACCGCGTCGTACAACCCTACATCAGCCCCAGAGGGGGGAGCCTGGATGGGCTGTTGGTCCTCCTGGCTCACCGCAAAGGGCAGCAGCATGGACAGATCAACGGAAAACCCCGTGGCGCATCGCGCCTGCCCTGCCGCCGTGGCTGTCTGATCGTAGCGTCCGCCACGGGCCAGCTCGCCCCCCATGCCGGGATGATAGGCCGCAAAGACCAATCCTGTGTGATAGGAAAAACCCCGCAATTCGGCAAGATCGATATGCAGCTCCACAGCGGGATGCACCGCCTGTACTCGGGCTGCCAGGGTCTGCAGGTTGTCCAGGGCCTGCTGTAGCCCTTCATGGCAGGGCAACAGCGCGCGAGCCTGATCCAACACCTCCAGGCCGCCATAGAGGCGGGTCAGGGCGACGAACAGCTCGACGGTGGCCCGATCCAGGCCGCTGCCCTGCAGGATGGCGCGCACCTCGAAGCCCGCCTTGGCCTGCAAGGCGGCAAAGAGCGGCGGCTGAAGCGCTTCATGCACGGCATGCAGCTGCAGCAACAGCCGATAGATGCGGACCTCACCTAAGGACAGAACGAGTTGCGGACAGCCCAGAACCCTCAGGACCTCCAGTGCCAGCAGCACGGCCTCGGCATCGGCTTCCAGCGCCGGGTTGCCATACAGTTCGGCACCAGCCTGATACAGCAGCCTGGGGCCACCTGGTGTTTCGGGGATGGTGCGCGCCACCAGTTCCGCATAGCACAGTCGGGCAACACCTGCGGCTGCGTGCCACTGGGCATCGAGGCGCGCCACCTGGGGCGTGATGTCGGGCCGGATGGCCAGCAGGGTGCCATCGTGGGGATCGGTGAGATGGAAGGCAAGGCGCCTCAAGTCCTGGCCCGTGCCGATGAACAGGGCATCGGGCTGTTCCAGCAGCGGCGGAATGACCTGTTGATATCCCCACAGGACACAGCGCCGCAAAAAGGCGGAACGCAGCATCTCCACCGCGCCGGCCCGGGGTGGCAGCAGGGCTTCCATGCCATCCGGGAGCCGCCATGGTGCATGCCTTTCAAAAACCATGTCGGCCATGGGCGGTATAGATCAAGGCAAGGCCCAGCAACATGCAGAACAGCCCCATCATGCGCACCAGGCGGTCATCAGCCTGGGCCAGCAGGGCCAACATGCGTCGCCAGGTGGCGGGGCGCACAAAAGGGACAATACCCTCCAACACCAGCATCAGACCCAAAGCGGCGAGCAGATCTCCCCAGGCCATGTTCATTGCACCTCTCGCCAACCCTCGAAGAGCAGTGCACAGAAGGGGTCATCGGGAGTGGCGCACCCCACCACCTTCTCCTGCCCGGCCAAGCCGACCACCTCCATGGCCTGGAGCATGGCTTCCAGCGCCGGGGCCTTGTGGCGCGCTGGCTCCAGCACAGCCAATGCCTGGACGATACCCTCACCTGTCATGGCGGCACTGCGCCGCCGGGCCTCAACCAGCACGGCCTCGGCCTGGTCCTCGGCGCGCTCCTTCCAGCGCAGCGCTTCTGCTTCCCCCCGTGCCTGCACCAGACGCGCCCTGGTCTCCTGCGCCTCACGCATGCGCGCCAGGAGAGACTGGCGGCTTTTCCCTTCCGGCTCGAGGCGCGACAGCCATAGCCGCTGGATGGCCACGCCATGGCGCGCCTCGGTCTCGGCCACCCAGGGCCAAACCATCTTCAATCCTTGCTGGTCCTGGGCCAACAATCCAGCGAGCGTATTGGAAGCCGCGGTCTCCAGGAGGCTCATGGAAACATGCTGCGCTATCCAGTTCTGCATGGCATTCTCGGCATCGCCAGCCATGGCATGGAAGCGGCGCGCATCGTTGATACGCCAAAGAACCGTCACCTCCAGGAGAGCGTGCTCGCCATTTGCCATGCGATAGGACGCCGGGCTGCTCTGGTAGGGTCTCAGGCGCCCATCGAGGCGTATGACCTGATCCACGAGCGGCCACTTGAAATGTATGCCCGGGGTCAATGGATTGGCAATGATCCGCTGGAAGCGGCGCACCAGGACCAGGCTGCCCTGATCCACTATGAACAGGGAACGGCTGACCAGGGCTGCGGCCGCCACCAGGACCAGCACGTACCACGGGGAAAGACCCATTCTCATGGCGCCCTCTTTTCCAACGGCGCGGATGGCTGTGGCATGGGAATACCCGGGACCGGGCCAGGCCCAGGTGAGGCGTCACGCGGTAGCGCAGCACGCCCAGGGCCCTCACCAGCGTCCAAGGATGCCTTACCGTCCACCTCCCTGTCGCCGGCGTCGCCCCCTCCCATCCCCCCAAGAAGGGTTGCCGGCTGCCGCATGCTCTCGGCGCCAAGCCAGCGCAACAGGGCCTGTGGTTCTTTCTGATAGGCTGGCAGCAGGGCCTCGAACAGCGCAAGGCGCTGCTGTGCCGTGGCCAGTTGTTCGGCCCGCCGGCGCCGGGCTTCATGCAGCAGTGCGCTGGCCTTGTGTGTGGCCTGGCTCATGACCCGGGTCACATAGCTGGATTGGGCTTCCTCCACCTGCTGATCCGCCGTGGCATGCGCCTTGAGGGCCGCGTCGTAGGCAGCAGCAACCTCACCTGGCACCCCCAGGCGCAACCCCACCACCCGCTGCATATCCAGCCCGGTTTCGGCAAGAACCCTGCGCTGCTGCAGCAGGTCAATCAGCTGCTGCTTGAGTTCGGGCAGGGGAGCCTGCAGGATGTCGTCCAGTTTCCGGCCCGCCATGACGTGCAAGACAGCGGTCTGGACAGCTTTGGCAAGAAAAACCTCCGGTGCCGTCGTGGCAAACAGAAAGGTGGCGGGATTGTCGATGCGGTAGGCCACCGTAAGCGACACATCCACCAGCTGGCCGTCCCCGGTAAGCAGACTGCCATCGAACTGATGGCGCCGCTCAGTGGTATCCACAATCACCATGCGCCCCAGGGGGTAGGGAGGATACCAATGCAGGCCGGGGCGCACCGTGGCCATGACCCGCCCCAGTATGATGATCACGCCATGCTCACCCTGGGCCACCGTGGATACGCCAAAAGCCCCCCAGAGCATCACCAACCCCACCACCGCCAGCACCAGCGTCATGGCACGATGCGGCCTGGGCCTGCCGGGACCACCGCTCCTGCGGCCATGCAGCCGGCTCAGCAAGCGCCGCAACACCTCATCCAGCGTGGCGGGTGGTTTGTGATAGCGCGCCGCCTGCCCCCCCTGGGCAGCCTGCAGGCTCTGTCGCCCGGGCTCGAGATGTCCTGAGAAGCCAGGCACCGCTACCCTACACCCATCTCGCCCAGCTGCTCCCACGATTTGCGGGGCATGGCCACCTCGAGGCACCACCCGGTCTCGTCGCAACGCTCGCCACGCACACCACCCAGACGGTGCAAGGCGGCGCGCAGCTGTCCTTGGCCATGCCCCAGATGGATCTCCCGACACTCCAGGGCCCCGAAAAAATGCTCGCGCATGGCCTCGCACAGCAGGGTGGCGCCCTGCGCCATTGCCGCGGCTACCCGCACGGCACGCACCATGCCCCGAGCGTCACGCTCCAGGCCAGGCTCGCTCCCCAGACGATCTATCTTGTTGTAGACCAAAAGCCTGGGGCGATCACCAGCACCGATCTCCTGCAGCACCTGTTCCACCGCTTGACGATGCTGGCGGTGGTCAGGATCGCTGGCATCGATGACATGCAGCAACAGATCGGCCATGACCACCTCTTCCAGCGTGGCCTGAAAGGCAGCCACCAGTTGGTGGGGCAGCTGCCGCAGAAACCCCACCGTATCCACCAGCAGGGCGCCGGCCCCTTCACCCAGCGCCATCCGGCGCACAGTGGGATCCAGCGTGGCGAACAGCTGGTCGCGCACCACCACCTCGGCACCCGTCAGCAGATTGAACAGCGTGGACTTGCCGGCATTGGTATAACCCACCACAGCCACCACGGGCAGCGCACTGCGGCTGCGACCCTGGCGCATCTGCCGCCGTTGGGCGCACACATGGTCCAGGCGCTGCTGCAGCAGGCGGATGCGCTGCGCCACAAGGCGCCGGTCGGTCTCCAGCTGGCTCTCGCCAGGTCCCCGCAGGCCGATACCACCCTGCTGGCGCTCCAGATGCGTCCATGTCCCCACCAGTCGGCTGGACAGATGCTTGAGTTGCGCCAATTCCACCTGGAGCTTGCCCTCGAAACTGCGCGCCCGGCTGGCAAAGATATCCAGGATGACGGCGTTGCGATCCACCACACGCACGCCCAAGGCGCGCTCCAGGTTCCGTTCCTGCCCTGGCGCCAGGGGGTGATTGCACAGCACCACATCGGCGGCGGTATGGCTGACCAGGGTCGCCACTTCATCGAGCTTGCCCTTGTGAATCAGATATGCCGGATGAGGTTTGCGCAACGGGGCCTGCACCACGGCGGCCACCGTGACCCCCGCGGCCTGGGCAAGGGACACAAACTCGCTTTCCTCGGTCTCCTGGGGCTGGCCATCCGCAGACCCCTGGGATGCCACGCACAGCAGCAGCGCCCGTTCCTGCTGCACGCCATTCCCCGCGCTGCGCAGGGTCATGTTGTTGTCTATCATCGGTTCAGTTGTCTATCATCTTGGATCATATGGGCTCAATGGTTACTCATCATCCGCTTCTCCGTCCACTTCTTCAGGATCCTGCTGGTCGCCAGGTGCCATGGCGGCACCCTGCCCTTCGCCCAGTCCTTCGTCCGGAAAGACCTGGGGGATCGCCACATAGCGCGCCGGCACAATACTCAGTATGGCATGCTTGTAGATCAGCTGGTTTACGTTGTTGCGCAACACCACCACGAACTGGTCAAAGGCCTCGATATGGCCCTGGAGCTTGACGCCATTGCGCAGGAAGACCGAGACGGCAATGCGTTCCTTGCGCAATGTGTTGAGAAAGGGATCCTGAAGCGAGGGAGACTTGGCCATCTTCATCCTCCTGACTATTATGTCTGCTATGTCTGTTTTACCAGGATTGGTTCATGGGCACTCCCTATAGCGTGCTTGCTCTATTATGCCCTGTTTTGGCCCTTGGGGTTCACGAGATTCACGGGATAGGAAGGCTTGCATTGCCATCCCAGGGGGCGTATATTTCTCCTCCATCATCATGAACGCACTTTGGCGCGAAGCGTTGGGATGCGATCCTGCCACTGACACCGTGACGGTGTACACCGATGGTGCCTGCAGCGGCAATCCCGGCCCGGGCGGCTGGGGAGCCGTGCTGTGCTGCGCTGACAGGGAAGCCGTACTGAGTGGCAGCACTCCTGTCACCACCAACAACCGCATGGAACTCGAGGCCGTCATCCAGGCATTGCGCGCCCTGCCGCCTGGTTGCCGCGTGGAGCTGTTCACCGACTCCCAATACGTCCACAAAGGGTTGACCCAGTGGCTGCCCCAATGGAAACGCCGCAACTGGCGCACCAGCGACGGCAAGCCCGTCAAGAACCAGGCCCTGTGGCAGGCCCTGGAAGCAGAAGCCCTGCGACAGCGGATCAACTGGCACTGGGTGCGCGGTCACCATACCTGCGCCGGCAACATCAAGGCCGATCAACTGGCACGAAATGCCATAGCTCGTCTCTCCACCTCCCCATCCCCTCACACCGGGTAAACAGCATGCGTCTCATCGTCCTGGACACCGAAACCACAGGTCTCAAGCCGGAAGAAGGCCATCGCCTCATCGAGGTGGCCGCAGTGGCGATCATTGATCGCTGCATCACCGGCGAGGTCTTTCACCGCTACATCAACCCCCAGCGGGCCATCGACCGGGAAGCCACCATGGTGCACGGCCTGTCCGCCGCGCAGTTGCAGCACGAACCTCTTTTTGCAGACATTGCCAGGGACTTTCTGGACTTCATCGC
>WOZS01000035.1:0-52578 GCA_011620135.1 Gammaproteobacteria bacterium | reverse complement strand
AACCAATGAGGTTCTTTCATGATGAGCAACATCATCTATCTGATCGTCCTGATGAGCTTTTTTGCGACCGCCTATCTGCTGGTACACGGCCTGGAGCGATTGAAATGAGCATGGATGACATGTTTGGCATCCTGATCGCCCTCGGCCTTGCCGGCTATCTGCTCTATGCCTTGCTCTTTCCCGAGCGGCTTCTGTAAGCATCCCCAGCCGCGCGGCAGGACCCTGCCACCAAAACCTCGGGCAACACCCCAGGCCAACCCCCAGGCCAGAATCCCAGGCCAGAACCCCAGGAAAAGTGATCATGTCGGATCTTCTGCATCTGTCCATCTACTTTGGTGTTGTGCTCGGCTTGTCCCTGCCCCTGGGACGGCATCTGGCCCAGGTGTATGGCAATCGCCCCACGATCATGACGCCGCTGGTCGGTGGCCTGGAACGCCTGATGCTGCACCTCGGTGGTTGCAAGGTGGACGACCAGCAAAAACCCCTGGCGTATCTGGTCACGCTGCTGATGTTCAATGCGCTGGGGGCTGTCTTTCTCTATGGCCTTTTGCTGCTCCAGGGAATCCTGCCCTGGAACCCAGCCCATCTGCCCGGACTGCGTCCCGATCTCGCCTTCAATGTGGCGGTGAGCTTCGTCACCAACACCAACTGGCAGTCCTATGGCGGCGAGGCCACCTTGAGCCCGTTGTCGCAATCCCTGGGTCTCGTCACCCAGAACTTTCTCAGCGCCGCAACGGGCATGGCGGTGGCCGCCGCCTTGATCCGTTCCCTGGCAGGACATGGCTCCATGGGGCATTGCCATGTGGACCTGATTCGCTCGGTGTTGCATGTCCTGTTACCCATTGCCCTGCTGGGCAGCCTGCTCCTGGTGAGCCAGGGCGTCCCCCAGAATTGGGGCATACCGGTCACTGCTCACACCCTGGAAAACCAGGCACCCATCACCATACCCCAGGGCCCCGTGGCCAGCCAGATCAGCATCAAGCAACTGGGCACCAACGGTGGCGGCTATTTCAACGCCAACAGCGCCCATCCCTATGAAAACCCCACGCCACTGTCCAATCTGCTGGAATCCCTGTTCATCCTGCTGATCCCTGCGGCTTTTCCATGGGCCTTTGGCCGCATGGTAGGTGATTTTCGCCAGGGTCGCGCCGTGTTCATGGCCATGACGATTCTTTTCCTGGGTGGGGCAGCCGTCCTGTACTGGGCGGAACAGTCGCCCAACCCCATGGTCACCGACCTCGCCATTGCGCCCATGGCCAACATGGAGGGCAAGGAGGTGCGCTTTTCGGTACGCGACGCAGCCTTATGGGCCGCGGCCACCACGGCGGCTTCCAATGGTTCGGTCAACAGCATGCATGACAGCTTTACGCCTCTTGGCGGCATGGTGGCCATGGTGAACATGATGGTAGGTGAGGTGATCTTTGGTGGCGTGGGGGCTGGCTTCTATACCATGTTCGTCTTCGTGATCCTGACGGTGTTCATCGCCGGACTCATGGTGGGCCGCACCCCGGAGTATCTGGGCAAGAAGATCGAGTCCAGGGAGATCAAGCTCGCCATGCTGGCCGAGCTGACCATCCCGGTGGGCACCCTGCTCTTTGCGGCCCTGGCCGTCGTCCTGCCCGCAGGCCGGCACTCGGTGCTGAATGCAGATCCCCATGGCTTGAGCGAGATCCTCTATGCCTATACCTCGGCCACCGCCAACAACGGCTCGGCTTTTGCCGGTTTCAATGCCAATACGGTCTTTCACAACACCTGTCTGGGTTTTGCCATGCTCATCGGGCGCTATGGCCTCATTGTGCCGGTGCTGCTGCTGGCAGGGGGATTGCTTGACAAGAAAAGGCTGCCTGTAACCAGCGGCACCTTCCCCACCCATGGCCCCATCTTCGTGATGCTGCTGGTCTGTGTCGTGCTGATCGTGGGCGGACTCACCTTTTTCCCGGCCCTGGCGCTGGGGCCCATCGCCGAACATTTCCTGATGGTGGGTCATGGGAACTGACATGAACATGAATGGTCAGCCAGAAAGGCACAGGGGGCATCATCATGACCCAGCGTCCCTGTTTACCAGGACCATGCTGCTGCAGGCTGTGCGCCAGGCGCTGCTGAAGTTCCATCCCGTCAAACTCGCCAAGAACCCGGTCATGTTCCTGGTGGCCGTCAGCACGCTGTATGCCACCATCCTCCATGGGGTCCATGTGGCCCAGGGCGCCGACTGGCAACCGGTCATCATGCAGATCCTGCTGTGGCTGTGGGCCACGGTCTTCTTCGCCAACCTGGCCGAGGCATTGGCCGAGGGGCGCGGCAAGGCGCGCGCCGACAGCCTGCGTCAAACGCGCTCTGCCCAGAAGGCCAAGCGCCTGGACGATCCACAGGAGAATACTGCTTACTCCATGGTGCCGCCCACCGAACTGGACGTGGGGGATGTGGTGCTGGTGGAGGCCGGCGACATCATTCCCGTCGACGGCGAGGTCATCGAGGGCATTGCCTCGGTGAACGAGTCGGCCATCACCGGCGAGTCGGCACCGGTGATCCGTGAAAGCGGCGGTGACCGCTCCGCGGTCACCGGCGGCACCACGGTCATCTCGGATTGGATCAAGGTGCGCATCACCGCGAAGCACGGCGAAACCTTCCTGGACCGCATGATCCGCATGGTGGAAGGTGCTGCCCGCCAGAAGACACCAAACGAGATTGCCCTGGATATCCTGCTTGCCGGCCTATCGCTGATCTTCCTGGTAGCGGTGGTGACGCTGGCCTGTTTTGCCATCTACTCCGGCACCACGGTGCCCAACATCTACCTGGTGGCCCTGCTGGTGACGCTGGTGCCCACCACCATCGGTGGGCTTTTGTCCGCCATAGGCATTGCCGGCATGGACCGCCTGATCCACATCAACATCGTGGCCAAATCGGGGCGTGCCGTGGAAGCATCCGGTGACATCGACACCATTCTGCTGGACAAGACGGGTACCATCACCTATGGCAACCGCATGATGGAAAGCCTCCACCCCCTGCGCGGCGTTTCCCAGGACCAACTGGCCGAGGCAATCACCCTGGCCTCGTGGCAGGATGAAACACCGGAGGGCAAGTCCATCGTGCAGATGGGCATCGGCCATTTCGGCGTGACCGTGGAACCAGAGCGCATCGCTTGTTTCATCCCCTTCAGCGCCCAGAAACGCATGAGTGGGGTGGATCTGACCGATGGGACCGAGATTCGCAAGGGGGCCCGTGACTCCATATTGAAGATGATCGAGCTCAAGGATGGACCCGTTTATGACGAACTGAACCAGATCGTCGATGGCATCGCCCGGGCAGGCGGCACGCCGCTGGTGGTGGTCGCCGAGCGGCGTCCCCTGGGCGTGGTCTATCTCAAGGACACCATCAAGCCGGGTATCCGCAAGCGCTTCGCCCAGTTGCGCCAGATGGGCATCCGCACCATCATGATCACTGGAGACAACGCCCTGACCGCCGCCACCATCGCCGCCGAGGCCGGCGTTGACGACTTCCTGGCCGAGGCCACGCCCGAGAGAAAACTGGACTTCATCCGCAAAGCCCAGGCGCAGGGCAGCTTGGTTGCCATGTGCGGCGATGGCTCCAATGATGCCCCCGCCCTGGCACAAGCCGATGTGGGCGTCGCCATGAACGACGGCACCCAGCCGGCCAAGGAGGCCGCCAATCTCGTCGACCTCGATTCCGATCCCACCAAGCTCATCGAGGTGGTGCTCGTCGGCAAGCAGCTGCTCATCACCCGCGGCGCGCTCACCACCTTTTCCATCGCCAACGACGTGGCCAAGTATTTCGCCATCATCCCCACCCTGTTCATGGGCCTCTATCCACAGCTCAAGGCCATGGACATCATGCGCCTCGGCGATCTCAAAAGCGCTGTGCTCGCTGCTGTGATCTTCAACGCGCTGATCATCGTCGCCTTGATCCCGTTGGCACTGCGCGGCGTGAGCTTGCACTCCTCCAGCGCCTCGGCTTTGCTGCGGCGTCATCTGCTGCTCTTTGGCGGCCTGGGCTTGCTGATTCCCTTCGCGGGGATCAAAATCATCGAGATCACCATCAAGGCGCTGGGCCTGGTGGGGGCGGGAGGCTGACATGCCTGGCATCCTGACGAGTTTGCGCCTGTTCCTGGGCTGCGCCATCCTGTGTGGACTGCTCTACACAACTGCCCTCACCCTGTTTTCCCAGGCTGTATGGCCTTGGCAGGCGGGAGGGAGTCTGCTGGTCAAGGACGGCCGTGTGACAGGTTCCCTGCTGCTGGGCCAGCCTTTCGCCAGTGCACGTTATTTCCACAGTCGCCCGTCGGCCTCGCATCATGATCCCCACGCCTCTGGCGGCTCCAACTGGGGGCCCAGCAGCAGCCAGTGGCGCGAGGCACTGCAACAGCGCATCGTGGCTGCCGGTGGCACCACCGTCAACCCCGTACCCGCCGACCTGGTCATGGCCTCTGGCAGCGGCCTCGATCCCCACATCACCCCGGAGGCGGCCCGTTTCCAGATCCCACGGGTGGCCCATGCCCGCCAGCTGAGCGAGGATACCCTGCAACAGCTGGTGAGACAGGTCACCGAAAAACCCATCATGCGGCTGATCGGCGCCAAGCGGGTCAATGTCCTGCGACTCAATCTGGCCCTGGACGCCCTCGATAAACCGGGGCGCACCGCCTCACCACCCTGATGCCATGCCACAGGAAGAAAACGCCAGGCCAGACCCAGATACCCTGCTCCATGAAGCGACCCAGGAGACCAAGGGCAAGCTCAAGATTTTCCTAGGCGCTGCCCCTGGCGTGGGCAAGACCTATGCCATGCTGCTGGCGGGCAAGCGGCTCCTGGCCGATGGCGTGGATGTGGTGGTGGGCGTGGTGGAGACCCATGGCCGCCGGGAAACCCAGTCGTTGCTGGTCGATCTGCCGACCATCCCCCTGAAGACCATCACCTACCGGGAGCGCTCCTTTCAGGAAATGGATCTCGATGCCCTGATCCAGCGTCACCCCCAGGTGGCGCTGGTGGATGAATTGGCCCATGACAACCCCCCGGGCTGCACCCACAGCAAACGCTACCAGGACGTGGAGGTCCTGCTGGATGCCGGCATCGATGTCTTGACGACCCTGAACGTGCAGCACCTGGAAAGCCTCAACGATGTGGTGGCCCGCATCTCGCGCATTCGCGTGCGCAACACCGTACCCGATCGCATCGTGGAGCGAGCCCATGAGATAGAGCTCATCGACCTGCCCCCCGATGACCTCCTGCAGCGCCTGCGCGAGGGCAAGGTATACGTTCCGGAGCACGCCGAGCGCGCCCGGGAGCATTTTTTCCGCCTGGGCAATCTGACCGCCCTGCGAGAGATGGCCTTCCGGGTCGCTGCCGATCGGGCCGAAGCCGCCATGGTGCGCTACATGAAAGGGCACGGCATCCGGGGCCCATGGCCCGCCGGCAGCAGAATCATGCTCTATCTCAACACCGTCGTCGGCAGCGAGCGGCTGGTCCGGGCCACAAAACGGCTTGCCGAAAGGCAACAAAGCCCATGGACGGCCTTTTTCGTGGAAAGCCCACGACGCCCTTTCCCAGAAAGCCAGCGCCAGCAACTGGCCGAGGCGCTGCGCCTTGCCGAACGATTGGGTGCCGAGACCGTGGTCCTGAGCAGCAACGACCCAATCCAGGAAACCCTGGATTATGCCAGGAACCACAACGTCACCCAGATCGTGCTGGGCCGCCCTGCCAAGAGCAGCTGGCTCGCCTGGCGTTGGGGTGAGACCGAACAGCTGATGCGCAAGGCCGATGGTTTCGAGGTGTTGCTGGTCACCTGGAATCAACCCAGCCAGAGCAGTGCTGCTGCAGCGCCAGTCTGGCTGCGCTGGCGGGAGGCCGGCCGGGAAGCGCCCCGGCAGGTCGTCATCGGCACGTTGCTCACGGCATGCGCCACAGCGGTGGCCCTGGTACTCTGGCGCGTCTTGCCACAGACCAACGTGGCTTTGCTGTACCTGGCGGCGGTGACGCTCGCTGCGATCCACCTGGGACTACGTGCGGCGCTCACCGTGCTGGTGCTCGCGGCGTTCACCATGGATTTCCTGTTTCTGGAGCCACGCTTCAGCCTGATCGTGTCACAACCCAGCGACCAGGTGGGCCTTGCCTTTTTCTGTGTCATGTCCCTGGTGGCCACCTGGTTTGCCTGGCGGCTGCGCGACCACATGCTGGCCATCGAGCATATCGCCAGACGCAACACAAGCCTGCATGAGCTGAGCCGCAAGCTGGCCGGCGCCCTGTGGGAAACCGATGTGGCCGATGCCCTGGCCGAACATGTGCGCATCACACTGGGTGTTCAATCCATCCTGCTGCTGGGTGATGAACGCGGCGCGCTCAAGCCTGTCCATCCCGCCGATGGTCTACTGGACAATACCGACCTGGCTGCGGCCGATTGGGTCTGGCGCAAGGGCAAGGCAGCCGGTTTCAGTTCCGACACCCTGCCCAGTTCTGCCTGGCTGTTTCTCCCCTTGGTCACGGCCCACGGCCGGTTGGGTGTGGCTGGGTTTGCCCTGCGGCAAAGCAAGGTGGTGCTGCGCCCCGACGAGATGCGCCTGCTGGACTCCCTGGCCCACCAAACCGCCGTGGCCATAGAACGCGTCCAGTTGGTGGCCCAGGCCCAGAATACCCGCGTGCTCATCGAGGCAGAGCGGCTGCGCACCGCGTTATTGGGCTCCATTTCCGCCGATCTGCGCAGCCCCCTTTCGGCCATCATTGCGGCTGCCACCACCATGGCTTCGACCAGTGAGGCTTCCACGGAAAGCAAGCGTGCCTTGATGGAGGTCATCCTGGACGAGGCAGAACGCCTCAACCGTTTCGTGCAGAACCTGATCGACATGACGAGGCTGGGCCGGGGTGCCCTGGAACCGAATCTGCGACCCTGCGCCGTGGCCGATCTGGTGGGCCGGGCCGTCAAGGTCCTGGATCGCCTGCTGGCCAATCATGCCATCACCATCGATGTGGACGGCGATCTACCGCAGGTCATGGCTGACGCCAACCTGATGGAACAGGCCTTTGCCAATCTGCTGGATCACGCCAGCCGGCAGGCGGCGGCGCGCAGTAACATCACGCTTTCGGGCAGTTTCCAGCCACCAAGAACAGTCAAGGTGGTGGTCACCTATCGCAACAAACCCCAGGACCAGCTCCTGCCGCCTGGACGGGACGACAACGCAGAGCAACTCGATGCCTTCGGCATGAGCCTCTCCAGCAGCCTGTTTCAGGCGCAGGGCTGCACCCTGGAGATCGCAGCACCAAAAAACAAGCACGAAACCCGACTGATCATTACCATACCCATTGCCGACGAACCCACCGCCTCAACCCTGCCGACTGGCTCCGCGCACTTCTGACCAGTCCCTCAGGCCATGCGGCGGCGGCTCATGCGTGCCATCACGGCGGTGGGCAGCAGGCGCACCATGCAGGGTACCAAGGCCCATGGCCAGCGGGGTACCGTGGCCCATCCAGCGCCATGTTCCAAGCGGTACAGGATGGCCGCAGCCCCCTGCCGGGCACTCACCAAAAAGGGGCGCCACGTCAGGTTCTGATTGATGGGTGTGTCGATGTAGCCAGGATGCAGCACCGTCACCCGGATGGGTGTTCCCCAGACCTCGGCGCGCAACCCCTGCGCCAGGGTACTCACCGCCGCCTTGGAGGCGCTGTAGACCGCGCTGCCCGGCAGGCCCCGGAAGGCGGCCACCGACGACACCAACACCACATGGCCCTGGTTCCGGCTGCGAAAATGGGCCATGACCGCCTCGGTGCTGGCAAGCGCCCCCAGGACATTGGTCCGGATCACCTGCTCATGGAGAGGATACTGCCCGCAACCCAGCATGCCACCCCCAGCGATCCCCGCATTCAGGATGGCCACATCCAGGCCGCCCAACGCGGCTGTTGCCTGCTCCACCACCTGAAAAACCTGCTCGGCCACCGTCACGTCCGCAGCCCCACTCCAGATCACCTGCTGCGGCCTTGCCGCACGACGCGGTGCCGCCCAGGACTCGATGGTCGCAATACGGCGCGCCACCAGCGCCACATGGGCACCACGTTCCAGCAGGAGATCGGCCAGTTCCTGGCCGATACCGGAGCTTGCCCCGGTGATCAGCACCTTGCTGCCGGCAAAGGAGAGGGTCATCGCACCCGCATCCCCGGCTCGGCCCCACTGTCCGCAGACAGCAGGAAAATACCGGGGCCATCATCGCCGGCCGCCAGCACCATGCCCTCGGAAACCCCAAAGCGCATGGCTCGCGGCTTGAGGTTGGCGACGATCACGCACAACCTGCCCACCAGGGTCTCGGGCTGATAGGCGCCCTTGATGCCGGCGAAGATCTGGCGCTTTTCCGTCCCCAGATCCACCATGAGACGCAGCAGCTTGCTGCTTTCAGGCACCACGGCCGCCTCGAGGATGCGGGCGACGCGCAGATCGATGCGGCCGAAGTCCTGGATATCAATGTAGTCCTGGCCATCCCCAGGTCCTGACGCCGCAGGTTCCACCTGGCCTGGCGCGTTTTTCTTGTCTTGGCCACCCTGCGCTTGGGCCGCATCGCGCAGCCGTTGCACGGCGGCACGTTCCAGGCGCCGGGCCAGGGCACTGTAGGGCTGGATCACATGATCCCCCAGCGGGAGCCCGGCATCATGCCAGCGCAACGGCTCGATCTGCAAGAATCGCTCGGCCTCGGCGGCGAGGTGCGGCACGATGGGCTTGAGGTAGAGTACGAGCAGGCGGAAGCATTGGATGCCCAGCGAGGCAACCTGCTGCACCTGCTGGATGGCCCCCTGCTTTTCCAGGCGCCAGGGTGCCTGCTCCTGGATGAACTGATTGACCTGGTCGGCGCAGGCCATCACCAGGCGCACCACCGCGGCGTATTCCCGTGCCTCATAGTGCTGGGCGAGCTGCCGGGCTGCGCCCTGCACCCTGGCCCACAAGGGATCATCCGGTGACACGGGCGAGAGCAGTCCGCCACTGTGGCGCTCCAGGAAGGGGGCGAGGCGGGCGGGTATGTTGACCAGCTTGCCCACCACATCGGCGTTGCAGCGCTCCAGCATCTCGTCGAGATTGAGATCGATGTCCTCCACCGCCGCACTGAGCTTGGAGGCGAAGTAGTAGCGCAGCATCTGCGGATCGAGGTGCTGAGCGAAGAGCTGGGCCTCGATGAACGTGCCACGGCTCTTGGACATCTTCTGGCCATCCACGGTAAGAAATCCATGGGCGAAAACGCCACTGGGCGTGCGGAATCCAGCGCCATGCAGCATGGCTGGCCAGAACAGGCAATGGAAATAGATGATGTCCTTGCCGATGAAATGATACAGCTCGGCTGTGGCGTCAGCCCCCCAGAAGGCCGCGAAGTCGAGCTCGCGAAGCCTGGTGCACAGGTTCTGGAACGAGGCCATATAGCCGATGGGCGCATCCAGCCATACATAGAAATACTTGCCCACAGTCCCGGGAATCTCGAAGCCGAAGTAGGGGCTGTCCCGGGAGATGTCCCAGTCCGCAAGGCCAACGGCGAACCATTCCATGAGCTTGTGACGCACCGCCTCCTGGACATTGGCCTGTTCCAGCCACTGGCGCAGCATGGCCTCGAAGGCAGCGAGCCGCACGAAATAATGCTCGGTACGGCGCAGCACAGGCGGGGTTCCGGAGAGCACCGAGACGGCATCCAGCAGTTCCATGGGGTTGTAGGTGGCCCCGCAACTCTCGCAGCTGTCGCCATGCTGGCCAGGGGTGCGGCAGCGCGGGCAGGTGCCGCGGATGAACCGGTCGGGCAGGAACATGCCCGCGGCCTCGTCGAAGGATTGCTCGATCTCCCGATTGGCGATAAAACCCCCCTCCTTGAGACGGGTATAGATCAATTCGGCGAAATGACGATTCTCCGGTGAGTGTGTGGTATAAAAATTATCCATGGCAATGGCGTAGCGCTGCAGATCGCGCAGGTGCTCCCCATAGATCCTGGCGATGAGCGCTTCGGGACTGATTCCTTCGTCCCTGGCGCGCAGCATGATGGGCGTGCCGTGGGCATCATCGGCGCACACATACCGGCAGTGATGGCCGCACAGGCGCTGGAAGCGCACCCAGATGTCGGTCTGGATGACCTCCAGCATATGGCCCAGATGCAACGGCCCGTTGGCATAGGGCAAAGCGCTGGTGACGAGAATGGTTCGCTGTGTCATAGTGCTCTTTGCGCTCTATGGGATTTGGGATTTGGTTGGCTATTGTGCCACAATGCACGCCATGGCATACGACATAGGATATCACCATGGGGGATAGCTCTGCTGTGCCACAGGCGGTCCGCACAGCCTGGCAGAACCACATCGAGCGCTACAGCGGCCTGCCCATCCTGGATCTGTGCCGGGCAGCAGGGCGGCAGCTCATCGTCCAGCTGCCCTTTCCCGCCGCCGGCTATGCCCCGGCATTGCGCCAGGAACTCATGATGGCGCTGGGCCCAGGAGGGGAGGCTTGGCAGGTGGAGGTCACCTGGCACGTGCCCGCCGCCACCCCCCGCGCCGGATTCACCCCCCTGCCAGGCATCGCCCATGTGGTGGCCATTGCCTCGGGCAAGGGCGGCGTGGGCAAATCCACCGTAGCGGTGAATCTCGCCGCCGCCTTGCATCGTGAAGGGGCGCGGGTGGGCATCTTGGATGCCGATATCTACGGGCCCAGCCAGGGGCGGTTGCTGGGGTTCAATGGCCGGGCCACGTCTTCGGATGGCCGCCATCTGGACCCCGTCGTCCGGCACGGCATCGCGTCCATGTCCATCGCCTATCTGGTGGAACGGGATACCGCCATGATCTGGCGCGGGCCCATGGTCACCCAGGCATTGCAGCAGATGCTGCACGATACGGCCTGGGGAGAACTGGATTATCTGCTCATCGACCTGCCGCCCGGCACAGGCGACATCCAGCTCACCCTGGCGCAGCGCGTCCCCTTGAGCGGGGCTGTGGGCATCACCACACCCCAGGAGCTGGCGCTGGACGACGCCCGGCGGGCCATGGCCATGTTCGGCCAGGTGGCCGTTCCCCTGCTGGGCATCGTGGAGAACATGGCGTTCCATGTCTGCCCGCGCTGCGGCCTGGAAGAGGATCTCTTCGGCCATGGCGGTGGCGCCAGGCTGGCCCGGGAACTGGGCATCCCCCTGTTGGGCCAGCTGCCCCTGGTCAAACGAATCCAGGAGCTCTCCGAACAGGGCCTGCCCATGGTCCTTGCGGAACCCCAGGACAGCGCCACGGCGGCCTATCTGGACATAGCGCGGCGCATGGCCGGCATGCTGGCTGGCGCTCCGGCCCATGCCTTGCCAGAGATCATCATCAGCGATGATTGAAGCATTTTTTCGGTGATCGGTGATCGGTGATCCGATCGAGTGTGATGGCGTCAGGGTCTGGAGGCGTTCCAGTCCATCGGCAGCATGGCCGGAGCGCCCGGGATGGATGTGATGAGGTGCAGGCATGATGGACAATGGACAAGTAAGGATCATGCGAGGGTGGCGGGGCCTGGTCGCAGCGCTGTTGATGGGCTGGTTGTCCTGGGCCAGTGCCACGGAGGTCTTCACCGGCTCCAATGTGAGCCTGGCCGTGCGCCAGGGACAGGCCTTCTCCTGGGGAGACAACCGCTCCGGACAACTGGGCAATGGCACCTGGGGGGATATGGCCACTACCCCCCAGCCCATCCTGAGCGCTTTCAGCCCCATCACAGCACTGGCAGGCGGTGATCGGCACAGCCTGGCCTTGATGGCCAATGGCACTGTCTGGGCCTGGGGTGACAACTCAGACGGCCAACTGGGTATTGAAACCCAGGGTGAAACCGAACCATTTCCCCTGCCCGTCGCCGTGCATGGGCTGGAACACGTCATCTTCATCGCGGCCGGAGGCAACTTCTCCCTGGCGCTGGATGACCAGGGCACCGTGCAAGCCTGGGGTCGTGGCGATTTCTCTGGGGAGCAGGGTACGGGCAGCACCGCAAACACCACCGCCATCACTGCCATTGGTCTTGCTGGCCCGGCGACAGCCATCGCCGCAGGACACGGTCATGGCCTTGCGGTCCTGGACGATGGCTCGGTGCAGGCCTGGGGCAACAACGCCCATGGACAGCTGGGTGACGATACCTACCAGACCCGGCTCGCAGCGGTGCCGGTTCTCGGCCTGGAGGGCAAGAACATCGTGGCCGTGGCCGCGGGCAGGGCCTCCTCCATGGCGCTGGATGATCAGGGCCAGGTGTGGGTCTGGGGCAGCAACGAAAGTGGTCAACTGGGGGACGCCATCCCGAACTATGGCCATGTGAATGATGATTCCCCCGTTCCCGTCCGGCTCTCCGTGCCTGGTGAACCCATCATCACGCGCATTGCCTGTGGTGCCCGCCACTGCCTGGCGCTGGGGGAGACCACCAAGAAACTCTATGGCTGGGGGTCCAATGACTCCGGGCAGGTGTCCCCCGGAGGACCGCCTGTGGTCCGCGTGCCGCAGCCCATCAACCGAGCCTTTACCTATGAGGAGCTGCGGGTCATCCAGGATGCCCTGGCCCGGCATCAGCCTCCGCCGCCACCGCCCGTGCTGGGAGGGATCGTGAACATGGCCGCCGGCGACAGCCACAGCGTGGCGGTAGACGACCAAGGGCGTGTCTGGACCTGGGGAGGCGGCGGCTATGGCCAGCTGGGCCGTGGTGCCGTAGCAGCCCCCGCCCCGGCTGCAGAAATCAACCTCCCGGGCTGGTGACATGCCCATCAAGTCAGACCGCTGGATCCGGCACATGTCGCGGCAATGCGGCATGATCGAGCCCTTCGAGCCACAGCAGGTCCGCCAGCGACAAGATGGCCAACCCGTGATCTCCTACGGTACGTCAAGCTATGGCTACGACATCCGCTGTGCCGATGACTTCAAGATCTTCACCAACATCAATTCGGCCATGGTGGACCCAAAGGCATTCGACCGCTCGAGTTTTGTGGACCACCATGGCGGGATATGCATCATCCCGCCCAATTCCTTCGTGCTGGGGCGCACGGTGGAATATCTGCGCATCCCCCGCAACATACTGACCATCTGCCTTGGCAAGAGCACCTATGCGCGCTGCGGCATCATCGTCAATGTCACCCCCCTGGAACCGGAATGGGAGGGCCATGTGACGCTGGAATTCTCCAATACCACGCCCTTGCCCGCCAAGATCTATGCCAATGAGGGCGTGGCCCAGCTCATCTTCCTGGAATCCGATGAGCCCTGTGAGGTCTCCTACGCCGATCGCCGGGGCAAATATCACAAGCAGATCGGCCTGACCCTGCCCCTGCCCTGAAAAAGGCGCCCTCGTCAGCCACCCTCCTGAGAAGCCTTGTTCAGCTGTTGCAGGGTGATGGTCACGGTGGGCTTGCCCTTTTTTTTCTGCTGCAGGCGGACCAGCATGTGGTCAAGCTTGGGTGCAAACCACAAAGTAAGCTGCTTGTTGTCCTGATCCGTGCGGACAACCCGGATGGCCTGCACCATGCCCTGGGGCCCTGGGACTTCTTCTTGCTGCTGCACCTGGTAACGCCGACGCTTGATGCCCTTGAAATTGGCCACCGCATGCTTGATGGCGCCCTTTTCACCGGCAGCCACCTGCTGCATGAGGCGCAGCTGTTCACTCATGGGGTCGAGGACATGGGCCGGCAGGGAGGCCGTGGTCGTTTCATCCTTGCTCACGATGCGCAGCTTCTTGTTCGGCCAATCGAAATACAGGGTCTGCACCACAGCCCGCGCCCCGGGATCATCGATGCGCTGATAGCGCTGGGGCTGGGGGAACCCATCTTCTTCGAGCCACTGCCCCCAGACCTCTTCATTACGCACCTTTCCGGAAACCAGCGCCGCCAGTCCCATGGGATGGGACACCAGGCGATAATGGTAGCCTGTGTCCCGCGACTCCAATGCATATTCCAGTTGCGCCACGTGCAATGGCCCCACCTGCAGACTGTACTTGGCCGTAAAGGAATCAAGCCCTCTGGCGTAGACAGGTGGCGCCAGGACAGCAAGCATGCTGCCTACCAGGAAGACCAGGCCAACCAGATGTCTTGCCCTGGGCATTGCCTTGTTCCTCATTGCATGCGGAAGCATACTAAAGGCTGTCCGTGCCTTATTGCCTGCGATTTCTTTCATCACTGTACCTCTGGGCACAGCGCCCCGCAAGAACGCCTGCCAACCGTGGAACACCTGTGTCGGCCTGTCCATGCCACACCAGGACAACCACATTCAGAACAGGGACATCAGGCACAGATCGGGGCCCAGAAGCTCGGGCTTGAGGAGCACCATCAGCTCGGCAGCAGGAATCCCCGCAAGGCCTGTTGGCACCAATGCAGGACATGGCCCGGCATCATGCCCAGAAGGAGGATCATGGCGCCATTGAGGCCCAGGACCAGCTTGATATCGGCAGGCACAGTGACATCGGGACTGCGTCCGAGAGCTACGGTGGGCGCATCCATGTACATGACCTTCACCACGCGCAGGTAGTAAAAGGCGGCCACCACGGAGAGCAGCACAGCAAGCACCGCCAGCCGCACCGCTCCTGCACCCACGGCAGCCCTGATCACCTCCAGCTTGGCCATGAAGCCAAGCAAGGGCGGCACGCCCGCCAGCGAAAACATGGTGAGCATCATCACGGCGGCAAGCCAGGGACTGCGCTCGGCAAGCCCTGCATAGTCGGCAATGCGTTCGGTCTGTGCCATCTGACAGACCACGAGTACCACACCGAAGGCCGCTGTGCTCATCACGGCATAGCTCGTCATATAAAAGATCGACGCACCATAACCTGCCTCGCTCCCAGCCAGGGCGCCAAGCAACACGAAACCCATATGCGCGATGGCCGAGTAGGCAAGGAGACGCTTGATGTTCTGTTGCCACAAGGCCCCGAAACTGCCCACTGCCATGGACACCAGGGCCAGGACCATCAAGGCGGGCTGCCAGATGGCCAGGTTTGCCTGGGCACCCTGTCCCACCAGACGAGCCAACAGAACCAGTGCTGCCACCTTGGGGGCCGCCCCGACGAACAGCGTGACCGCAGCTGGAGAACCCTCATACACGTCAGGCAGCCACATGTGAAAGGGTGCCACACCCAGCTTGAAGGCAGTCCCAGCCAGCGCAAAGGTCAGAGCCACCACAACCGCCGACCCTGGCGCTCCAGCGCCCCCCAGGGCCAGGGCCATGGCCTGCAGGTTCATGGTTCCCGTGATCCCATAGAGCAGGGAAAACCCATAGAGCAGCATACCGGAGGACAGGCCGCCCAGCATGAAATATTTCATGGCTGCTTCGCTGGCCATGTCGTTGTCCCGGTCCAGGGCAACCATGGCATAGAGCGCGAGAGACATCAGCTCCAAACCGAGGAACAAAGTCAGGAGATGCCCTGCCGAGGTCAGGATGAGCATGCCAGCCACCGCCAGCAATCCCAGGGTATAGTATTCACCCTGCGGCCAGCGGCTCACCATGGGCCGGCCATAGAGAAACACCGCCATGCTCACCACCAGGAGCACCGGCTTGATGAAGGCCGCAAAGGCATCCTGGACGAACAACCCGCCCCACCAATGCCCGCTGCTGGTTCCCGTCATGAGTTCCACCACCACCGCCGCCGCCAGAAACACCTGGGTGGCTGGATAGGCCAGCTGCGGACGGAACAAGCCCAGCAACAGCACGGCACAGGCAGCCAGCGCCACCAGGATCAGCCCCGACATGGCCAGCGGCATGGTCAACCTCGCACCATCTGGGCGGTCAACACCAATTGCTGTGCTGTGCCACTCATGAGATGGATCAATGGTTGGGGCCACAGGCCCACCACCAGCACCGCCACTCCCATGACACCAAGCAAGGCTGCCTCCCTGCGATTGATGTCCACAAGCCCCGCCACAGGATGGCCATCAGGAAGGGCACCGAACACCACCCGTTTCACCAGCCATAGGCTGTAGGATGCCCCCAGGATCAAGGTCAGTGCGGCAAGGGCCGCGATGCCTGTGTTGGCCCCCATGGCCCCCAGGATCACCAGGAGCTCTCCCACAAACCCGGAGGTGCCCGGAAGACCGCAGTTGGCCATGGCAAAAAAGACGAACAAGGCACCAAAGACGGGCATGGCGTTGACCACACCCCCATAGGCGGCAATCTCCCTGGTGTGCAGCCGGTCATAGAGCACCCCTACGCACAGAAAAAGTGCTGCAGAGATAAAACCATGGGAGATCATCTGCACCATGGCACCCTGCACGGCCACAGTGCTCTGCGCCAGGGGATCGGCCCCCCGGGCCAGCACGAAGGGCAGGAACAACCCCAGGGTCACAAACCCCATATGGGCGATGGAGGAATAGGCCACCAGTTTTTTCATGTCCAGCTGCATCAACGCCACAAAGCCAACATAGACAATGGCCAGCAGCGACAGCACGATCACCGCCTCGGCCATGGCCGCAGCCCCCGCTGGAGCCACGGGCAAGGCCCAGCGCACCAAGCCATAACCACCCAGCTTCAGCATGATGGCCGCCAGAATCACGGAGCCTCCCGTGGGGGCTTCCACGTGGGCATCGGGCAACCAGGTATGTACCGGAATCATGGGGATCTTCACGGCAAAGGCCGCCAGAAAGGCCAGAAAGATCCAGATCTGCTGCTGTCTGGTCAGCGCGGCTTCCTGCCAGGCCATCAGGTCGAAGCTGCCGGTGTTCAGGCGCAGATAGGCCACAGCCACCAGCATGAGCACGGAACCCAGGAAGGTGAAGAGAAAGAACTTGAGTGTGGCATAGACCCGTCGCGGACCGCCCCAAATCCCCACGATCATGAACATGGGCAGCAGGGTCGCCTCCCAGAGCAGGTAGAACAGCAAACCATCCAGAGCCGCAAAGACGCCATTCATGATGCCTGTCATCATCAGGAAGGCTGCCATGTACTGATTCCTGCGTTGGGTGATGGCATCCCAGCCGCACAGCAGCGCAGGCAGTGTGATCAGTGAGGTCAGGAAGATCATGGCCACGGCCAGGCCATCCACACCCAGCACATAATCCGCATGCAGCATGGGCAGCCAGCCGATATGTTCCATGAACTGATAACCACTGCGTCCCGGCTCGAACCCAGCCACAAGCAGCAGCGCCAGGACGAGCTCCAGCGCCGCCACGGCCACCGCCACAGGCCGCCCCATGCTGCGCTCTCCCATGAGGAGCATCACCACGCCACCCAGTATGGGCCACCACAACAGCGCGCTCAGCAGCATCAGCGGCCTCCCCAATCCAGCCAGGTCACCAGCAGCACCACGGCCACGATCATGGCAAAGGCGTAATGGTACAGATAGCCGCTTTGCAGGCGCTTGAGCAGACGACCCATGCGTCCCATGGTTCCCACGGTCCCGCCCACCACCAGGCCATCCACCACACCGGCATCCACCACGCGCCACAGCACCAGCCCCAGCCCTCGGGCCGCAGCCGTGGCATAGCGCGAGTAGAGCGCCTCGAAACCGTACTGATTGATGAGGATGCGCCACACCCCCATCATGCGCTGGCGCAGCCGCTCCGGAAGAGAAGGATTGGCCACATAGGCGTACCAGGCAGCGGCAGCACCGGCCATGGCCAGATAGATGGCCGGTGACCACAGGCCATGCAGGGCAAACGCAACGGCACCCTGTGCATGCTCGCTGCCCTCATGGGTGACCACCACGCCACGCAACCATTCACCGAGCCCCAGGGGACGCCACAAAAGGAAACCGGCCAGCACAGAAGGAATCGCCAGGACAACCAAAGGCAGCCAGACCACCATGGGGCTTTCGCTGGGTGCATGATGGTGGATTCCATGGTCGCCGTGTTCATGATGATCCTTGCCCGGGTCTTGTTGGCGCAGCTCCCCAAAGAACACCATGAAGATCAGCCGGAAGGTATAAAGACCGGTGACGAACACGCTCAGCAACAGGAGCAGCCAGGCGAAGCCGGCTCCAGGCAAGTGTGATTCGGCCACGGCCTCGAGGATGGCATCCTTGGAGAAAAAGCCCGAAAAGCCCGGAAAACCGATCAGGGCCAATGCACCACACAGGCTGGTCCAAAATGTGATGGGCATGAGGCGCCGCAGGCCGCCCATGCGGCGCATGTCTTGCTCGTGATGCATGGCCATGATCACCGACCCAGCCGCCAGAAACAGCAATGCCTTGAAAAAGGCATGGGTCGCCAGATGAAAGATGGCGACACTGTAAGCCGAAGCCCCCAAGGCAGCGGTCATGTAGCCCAGCTGGGACAGCGTGCTGTAGGCGATGACCCGCTTGATGTCGGTTTGCACCACCCCCACCAGACCCATGAGGAAGGCAGTCAGCGTGCCGATGAGCAGCACCACGGTGAGCGCCACAGGAGAAAGCTCGAACAGAGGAGACAGGCGCGCCACCATGAAGATGCCGGCAGTCACCATGGTGGCGGCATGGATCAGCGCTGAAATGGGTGTGGGGCCTTCCATGGAATCGGGCAGCCAGACCTGCAGGGGCAGCTGGGCGGATTTGCCCATGGCGCCGACGAACAACAACAGACAGCTCAAGGTCAGCACAGAGCCGTGCATGCCCCAGAATCCCACGCTGGTCTCGGCAAGCATGGCGGCCCTGGCGAAGACCTCGCTGTAGCGCAGGGAACCGGCGTAGGTGAAGAGCATGGCGATGCCCAGCAGAAAGCCCATGTCCCCCACGCGATTGACCAAAAACGCCTTGAGCCCAGCGGCCGTGGCCGAAGGCCGGGTATACCAGAATCCGATCAGCAGATAGGAGGCAAGACCCACCGCCTCCCAGCCAAAGAACAGCTGCACAAAGCCATCTGCCAGCACCAGCATCAGCATGCCGAAGGTGAAAAACGAGATGTAGGCAAAGAAGCGCCCATAGCCCGGGTCGCCTTTCATGTAGCCGATGGCATAGATATGCACGAGAAAGGAGACAAAGGTCACCACACTGATCATGAGCGCGCTCAGGCCATCCAGCCACAGTCCGACGTGCATGGTGTATCCCTGGATGAACGCCCAGTCGTACCAGGAAACCTGCATGGGCTCACCACCGATCACCCGTGCCGAGACAATCAGGGCCGCCACCATGGCAAACCCCACAGCGCCACTGGTCACGGTATGGGCCAGCGCCGGCCTTTTCAGGCCCACGGTCCCGGCCACGATGGCGGCCAGCAACGGCAGCAGCGGCACAAGACTCAGCATCATGGCTGCCTCATCCCTTGAGCCTCCCCAGTTCCTCTACATCGATACTGCCGCGGTTGCGAAACAGCGTCACCAGGATGGCAAGGCCAATGGCCGATTCGGCCGCCGCCACCGTCAGCACGAAAAACACCACTGCCTGGCCCGTCAGGTCGCCATGCTGGTAGGCAAAGGCCACGAGATTGGTGTTGACAGCCAGCAGGATCAGTTCAATGGCCATCAGCAAAAGCAGCACATTGCGCCTGTTGAGAAAGAAACCAGCCACGGCGATGGCAAAGACCACAGCCGCCACCACCAGCAGATGTCCTGCTCCCACGTTCATGTCCAAGGACATCCAGCACACGCAAAGAGGGTGATCATGTGTCCTCTCGTTGCGCGCTGGCGGGCAGTTGCTCGCCGGATGCCTGGTGGGGCGGCAGGCGCCACAAACGCAGCCGATCCTGCTTGCGTACCAGCACCTGCCTGCCGGGGTCCTGATGGCGTGTGCCCTCACGCCGGCGCAGTGTCAGGGCAATGGCTGCCACGATAGCCAGCAGCAGGATCAGACCGGCAATCTCGAAGGGGTACAAGAACCGCGTATAAATGAGCGTGCCCAGCGCTTCGGTATTGCCACCTTCCGGAAAGGCATGCCCAGCCCCCTGGGCCAAGCCGCGCAGCGCGGCGATGATCTGCACCATCATGGCCACAGCCACCAACACCCCAAGCGGCAGATAGCGCACAAAGGAACGATGCAACACCGCCAGGCGCACATCGATCATCATGACCACGAACAAGAACAGCACCATGACGGCGCCAACGTAGACCACCACCAGCGCCATGGCCAGAAACTCGGCCCCGGCGAGCAGCCACAGGACCGCGGCACTCACAAAAGCCAGCACGAGAAACAGGGCGGCGTAGACCGGATTGCGCGATCCCACCACCCCCAATGAGGCGCCGATCAGAAACGCTGAGGCCAGATAGAATGGCAAGGCAGGCAACAAGAATCCCCTGTTCAGGTATGGTTATGGTGATTGGATATCAATGGTATCTGGTATTTCAACGGTATGGTGCGTCCAGGGCGCGATCCCGGGCGATCAGATTCTCGTAGCGATCCCCATTGGCCAGCAATTGCTGCTTGGTATAGATGTTTTCGCCCCTGGTCTCGAAATGGAAATCCAGCATGCCCGTTTCCACGATGGAATCCACCGGACAGGCCTCCTCGCAAAAGCCGCAGTAGATGCACTTGAACATGTCGATCTCATAGCGCGTGGTACGTCTGGTGCCATCGTCGCGCTGCTCGGATTCGATGGTGATGGCGAGCGCCGGACAGACCGCCTCACACAGCTTGCAGGCAATGCAGCGCTCCTCGCCATTTGGATAGCGGCGCAGGGCATGGACCCCGCGAAACCGTGGACTTTTTGGGGTACGCTCTTCGGGATAGTACAGCGTGATCTTGGGCTGGGTCATCTGCAGGAACGTCAGGCGCAGCCCCAGCAGCAGCTCGGCCAGAAAAAGGCTCTTGAAAGCCGACAGGAGTCTGTTCATAGCAACGGTACCCTCAAAACCAGGGGCCAAACCCCACTGCCTTCCAGACACATTCTAACCCAATCCACAGCAGTGTGAGCGGGATGAAGACCTTCCAGCCCAGTCGCATGATCTGATCATAGCGGTATCTGGGGAATGTGGCGCGGAACCAAAGAAAGCAGAACAGGAAAAAGGCCATCTTCAAGGCCAGCCAGTGCAGCCCCGGCTTGCCGAGAATGGGCACCAGACCCTCGAAAGGCGACAGCCAGCCGCCCACGAAAAAGATGCTCACCAGAGCCGAGATGAGAATCATGTTGGCGTATTCGGCCAGGAAAAAGAGAGCAAAACCGGCCCCGGAATACTCCACATGAAACCCGGCCACGATCTCCGATTCACCTTCTGCCACGTCGAAAGGCGCGCGGTTGGTCTCTGCTACGCCACAGATAAAATACACCACGGCCAGGGGCAACAAGGGCCAGATGTACCAGTGATGCAGACCTCCGGCCTGGGCCACCACGATCCTGTCCAGGTTGAGGCTGTTGGACGCCATGATCACCCCCACCAGGGCAAACCCCATGGCGATCTCATAGGCCACCATCTGGGCGGCGGAACGCATGGCGCCCAGTAAGGCGTACTTGGAATTGGACGACCAGCCGGCCAGGATGATGCCATAGACGGTCATGGAGGTCATGGCCAGCACGTACAGCAGGCCGGCGTCCACGTTGGCCAGGGCAGCTCCTCGCCAGAAGGGCACCACGGCCCAGGTGGCCAGGGCAGGCACCAGCGCCAGGAAGGGGGCCGTCAGAAAGAGAAAACGGTTCGCGCTCGCCGGGACCAGTACTTCCTTGAGGAGGAGCTTGAACACATCGGCAAAGGGCTGCAGCAGGCCCCGGTACCCCACCCGGTGGGGCCCGATGCGTCTTTGCATATAACCGATCACCTTGCGTTCCACGTAGGTCAGGTAAGCCACCACCACGGTGATGGGCATGATGACCGCCAGCACCTTGAGCAACAGCACGCCAGCTGCCAGCAGGCCATTGGTCATGTACTGGCCAGAGAGGGCCATGGTCATGGCACCAGCGCCTCATGGGACAGGGCCAGCAGCTCGATCCTCTGCTGACTCCTGCCCAGGGCCGTCGCCACAGGACCAGGCCATGCCGCAACCACCACACCAGGCGCCACCCCATCGTCCAGCTCCAGCCAGACCTGCACCGCCCGTCCGCCCTGGCGCACCTCCACCTCGGCAGAGGCCATAATGCCATGCAGCCTGGCGCTTTCAGGATGAATGCGCACCACGCTGTCGTTGCGGGCATGGATCGTGGCCTGCAGGGATGGCGCATGACGCATCAAGGCATCCGTCTGACAGGCGGCAGGCTCGAACACCTGCCGCAAGCCGCCATCTGCAATCCCTTGGCCGTCATCAATCTTGGTCCCTTTGGCTGGAGCGGCACCGGCAGGCTCCTGCGGCAGGTTCCCGGCAGCGGCATCCTGCCCGGAAGTCTCCAGGCGCTCCCGGGCCGCCCTGGTCAACTCCGCCACGGTATTCCACGAGAAACCATCAAACCCCAGCTGGTTGCCCAGGACACGCAGTACCTTCCAGGCCGGCCGCGCTTCACCAGGCGGCACCCCGCCCGCCCGGGTGGCCTGCCAGGTGCCAGCCATGTTGACATACGTCCCCTCGTTCTCGAGCGATGCGGCCACGGGCAGCAGGACGCGCACGGCCTCCGCTGCGGCAGGGCGCGCTGCCAGCGCGGCGGAACGAAAGGCGCCGAGCATCACCACGCAGTCGGCTTGCCTGAGCCTCTCCTGCAGCAGCGGGGCATCCAGCGTGTCTTCAGGCGCCACCTCCAGCAGGAGGTATCCCTTGGGGTCCATGTCTGTCCATGGTTTGCCCCGGACGGCATCAGGCAACACGCCCATCAATCGCGCCCCCACGCTGTTGCCTGCCTGGGGCAGGCACAGCAGCTGCGCTCCGGACCAGACGGCAATCTGCTGTGCCAGGGCATGGATATCGCACCACAGGGGACTCATCTGTGCTACGCCACCCAGCAGCAAGCCAGCATCCTTCTCGCCCAGCAGTTCGGCGCACATGCTCTGGGTCTCGGTGGATTTCCCGGCGGTCAGCAAGGCGCTCAGGTGCTTCGGGATGCGCCGCTTGCCTTTCATGGCCCGGGCTACCCCAGCCAGTTCAGCCACCAGGTCGCCACCAAGGCTCTGCTGGGCCAGTGCGAAGCGATACCCCACATCGCGATGGGCCAGCGCCACCACCTTGCACCCTGACTCCACAGCCTTGCGCAGTCGCAACGTCAACAGTGGTGCCTCGTGGCGCAGATTGACACCCGCCAGCACCACCGCCCTCATGGCCGACCAAGCCGGGATGGCACTGGTCATGGCGGACAGCGCCGGGTTGGCCCAGGCATTGCGGAAGTCCTGCTGGCCAAGACGGTGGTCGATGTGCGGCGTGCCGAGACCATCGGCCAAGAGGCGCATCAGCAACAGCTCCTCCACGGTCCCCCGCGGCGAGGCCAGCATCCCCAGGGCCTCTCCGCCGCGACGCTCCACCACGGAGCGCAACCCAGCTGCGGCCAGCTCCAGGGCATCGGCCCAGGCCATCTCCCGCCAGGCACCCTGGACATAGGCCATGGGCGCGGTGAGGCGCTCCAGGCTCTTCATGCCCTCGTAACTGAAGCGATCCCGGTCGGCCAGCCAGGTCTCGTTGACCGCCTCATTGTCCCGGGGTACTACCCGGATGATCTCGCCGCGCCGTTCATGGGCAAAGGCATTGGAGCCCAGGGCATCATGGGGCAGCACCACAGAATGCGCCAGCAGTTCCCATGGCCGTGCCCGGAAGCGGCTCGGCCTGGCGGTCAGGGCGCCCACGGGACACAGGTCGATGATATTGCCGGAAAGCTCGCTGGAAAGCGGCCGGCCCACCGTGGTGATCCGGGAATGCTCGCCGCGCCCCAGCATGCCCAGCTCGGGGATACCATCCACTTCCGCGCCAAAGCGCACACAACGTGTGCAAAAAATGCAGCGCGTCATGTCGGTGGCCACCAGCGGACCAAGGTTTTCATCCTTGATGATGCGCTTGCGTTCCTGATAACGGGAGACATCGCCACCTGCTTCCAAGGCCAGGTCCTGCAGCTCGCATTCGCCGCCCTGATCACAGACGGGGCAGTCCAGGGGGTGGTTGATCAGCAGAAATTCCATGGTGGCTCGCTGGGCGGCCCGCGCCTTGGGAGAAAGGGTAAAGAATTTCATGCCATCCGCCACCGGCGTGGCGCAAGCCGGTACCGGCTTGGGGGATTTTTCCATCTCCACAAGACACATGCGGCAGTTCGCGGCAACCGTGAGCTTCTTGTGATAGCAAAACCGTGGGATATAGAGGCCATGGGCATCGGTCACCGCGATGAGCATCTCACCCTTGCGGGCCTGCATGGGCAGGCCATTCACCTCGATGGTGATCATGTCCACTGGGGTGACCGGCTTCTGCTCCGTGTTGGCTGGATCAGTCATGACAACTCCTGGATGAACACCCACCTGGTCACTAGGCGGCCACCAGCGGGGTGGCTGCGCCCACCGCACAGACGCCATGCACCACATGGTGTTCGAACTCGTGACGGTAGTGCTTCAAAAAGGCGTGCACCGGCATGGCCGCTGCATCGGCCAGGGCGCAGATGGTGCGCCCTTCCATCTTGGTAGCCACCTCGTCGAGGCGGGCCAGGTCCTGTTCGTGACCCAGGCCATGCTCAATACGGCTCACCATGCGGTAGAGCCAGCCTGTGCCCTCACGACAGGGCGTGCATTGGCCACAACTCTCGGCATAATAGAACCTGGCGATACGCTCCAGCATCTTCACCATACACATGGTCTCGTCGATGACCACCACAGCCCCGGAACCCAGCATGGAACCAGCCTTGCGCAGGCTGTCGTAGTCCATGTTCAGCTCCATCATCACCTCGCCCGGCAGCACCGGCACAGACGACCCTCCGGGGATCACTGCCTTGAGACGGCGGCCAGCGCGCACCCCACCGGCCATCTCCAGCAATTTGGCAAATGGCGTGCCCAGTGGCACCTCGAAGTTGCCGGGGCGCTCCACATGACCTGAGACCGAAAAAATCTTGGTGCCCTCGGCCCCTTTCAAGCCCATGGCGGCAAACCATTGGGGGCCATGGCGGATGATGGCTGGCACCGAGGCGAAGGTCTCGGTGTTGTTCACCGTGGTGGGCAATCCATAAAGGCCCTTGGCTGCGGGAAAGGGGGGCTTGTAGCGCGGAAAGCCCTTCTTGCCCTCCAGGGAATTGAGCAGGGCGCTTTCCTCGCCGCAGATGTAGGCCCCGGCCCCCAGGTGGGCGAAGAGATCCACGTCGATGCCGCTGCCCATGATGTTCCTGCCCAGCAGGCCCTCGGCATAGGCCTCGGCCAAAGCCGCCTCGAACCGGGCAAAGGGCTCATCCATGAACTCGCCGCGGATGTAATTGTAGCCCACAGAGGCTCCCATGGTGTAGCAGCCGATGGCCAGACCCTCCACCACGGCATGGGGATTGAAGCGCAGGATATCGCGGTCCTTGCAGGTACCAGGCTCACTCTCGTCGGAATTGCAGACCACGTATTTCTGTATGGGGGCCTGGCGGGGCATGAAGCCCCATTTCATGCCCGTATTGAATGCCGCCCCACCGCGGCCCCGCAGCCCAGATGCCTTGATCTGCTCCAGGATGGTTTCCTGGGGGATGCGCTCCTTGATGATCCGCTCCCAGGCGCTGTAGCCGCCCAGGCTGCGATAGGTCGGCATGCTCCACGGGTTCTTGTGACCCAGCGTGACATAACAGACCTGATTCTGGGGGATGGTTTGCGGTGCCTCACTCATGACTGCCTACCCGTGCTCACTGACTTGCCAGCTGCCTGTCATCATGCCCAGGACCTGGCCTGTCATGCAAAACGGGCACGGCATGCAAGACCCTACTCCAGCCCATCGACGATGGCGCACGCCTGCTGTGGCGTGAGATTCTCATGATAGACGTGGTCCACCATCATCATGGGTGCTCCGCAACAGGCTGCCAGGCATTCTTCCTCGAGTTTCAAATAGATGCGGCCGTCCGGCGTGCTCTGTCCGGCACGAATCCCCAGATGCTGCTCCAAGGCCTCCAGCAACGCCTCACCGCCGCGCAGCATGCAGCTGATGTTCGTGCACACCGAGATGCTGTGCCGGCCCACTGGAGCGGTGGACAGCATGCTGTAGAAGGAAGCCACCTCATAAACCGCCACAGGCGCCATACCCAGGAAAAGGGCCACGCCGTCCATCAGTTCCTTGGTGAGATAGCCCCCCTGGGCATGCTGGGCGGCATGCAGCGCATAGAGCACGGCACTCTGTTTCTGGTTTTCCGGATAATTGGGCAGGCGCTTCTCGATGGCCTCGATCACCTCATGGGGCAGTGTGCTTGGTTGGTTCTCGCTCATATCATGGCCTGTTTATGGGGAAGACTACCTGTCGACCTCACCAAAGACGATGTCCATAGTACCCATCACAGCCACCACATCGGCCAGCATGTGGCCGCGGACCATCTCGTCCATGGCCGCCAGATGGACGAAGGCGGGGGGGCGGATCTTGACCCGGAATGGTTTGTTGGCTCCATCGGAGATCAGATAGATGCCGAACTCCCCCTTGGGGGCTTCCACCGCGGCGTAGGTCTCTCCTTCCGGGACGGAATAGCCTTCACTGAAGAGCTTGAAGGAATGGATCAGCGCTTCCATGTCCTGCTTGACCGCTTCGCGCCCAGGCGGCGTCACCTTGTGGTCGGCAAGCATGACCGGGCCAGGATTGGCCTTGAGCCAGTCCACGCACTGCTTGATGATGCGATTGGACTGGCGCATCTCCTCCACCCGCACCAGATAGCGGTCATAGCAATCGCCCTCGGTACCCACGGGGATGTCGAACTCCATCTGGTCGTACACCTCATAGGGCTGCTTGCGCCGCAGATCCCAGGGGATACCTGAACCACGCAGCATGGGCCCCGTGAAGCCAAGCGCCAGAGCACGCTCCGGCGGCACCACGGCAATCCCCACGGTGCGTTGCTTCCAGATGCGGTTATCGGTAAGCAGGGTTTCGTATTCGTCCACCAGCGCCGGGAAGCGATTACAGAAATCCTCGATGAAGTCCAGCAGCGAGCCCTGGCGGTTGGCATTCATGCGCTCCAGTTCCCTGGTGCTGCGATGTACCTTGGGATCTGCGGGCGGTTGATACTGCGGCATGCGCTGGGGCAGGTCCCGGTAGACGCCGCCTGGGCGATAGTACGTGGCATGCATCCTGGCCCCAGAGACCGCCTCATAGCAATCCATGAGATCCTCGCGCTCCCGGAAGCAGTACAGGAAGAGCGTCATCGCCCCGATATCCAGCCCATGGGAGCCCAGCCAGAGCAGGTGGTTGAGGATTCTGGTGATCTCGTCGAACATGACCCGGATATACTGGGCCCTGATGGGCGGCACGATGCCCAGCAAGCGCTCGATGGCCAGCACGTAGGCGTGCTCGTTGCACATCATGGAGACATAATCCAGCCGATCCATGTAGCCGATGGAATGATTGAACGGCTTGGACTCGGCGAGCTTCTCCGTGCCGCGATGCAGCAGGCCAATGTGTGGATCGGCGCGGCGCACCACCTCGCCCTCCATCTCCAGCACCAGACGCAGCACACCATGCGCCGCAGGGTGCTGGGGGCCGAAGTTGAGGGTGAAATTACGCAGATCTGGCATCTTCAGTCCACCCGGGAACGACCCTGGAAAAACCGCCGCTCATGATCCAGCACCCTCTGGGCCTCCATGATCCACTGGCCGGATGACCCTCGCCACGGTGGTCCGTGGCTCGATGGTGACCGGTTGATACACCACACGCTCCTTGTCGGGATCGTAACGCACCTCTACATACCCGGAGAGCGGGAAATCCTTGCGGAAAGGATGCCCGATGAAGCCATAGTCCGTCAGGATGCGGCGCAGGTCGTCATGACCCTGAAAGCAGATTCCGTACAGATCGAAAGCCTCACGCTCGAACCAGTCGCTACACGGGTACACGGACGTCAAGGAAGGCGCCACGGGAAAGGCATCATCATCCAGAAAGGAACGCACCCGCACCCGCCAGTTGTGTCTGACCGACAACAGGTGCAAGACGACGGCAAACCGCCTGGGCCAGCGGGGAGCAGCGGCCACCACGGGGGTGGTGGGCACCTCTCCTGCCATGGTAATGGCCCGTCGCACGCCCCGGGAAAAGCCGCTGTCGGTGGCCTGATGGGTCACCCATTCCGACTGCCCGTAGGCCATGTAATCCACGCCACAAAGATCAACCAGCTGCTCGAAGTGCAGTTCCTGGTCATCACGCAGCACCAAGGACACGTCCACAAGCTGGGCCGGAGGACAGGTCAGGATGGGGCAAGCGGTTTGGTCCTGACCAAGCTGCACATCGGGATGATGCGCCAGCAACCGCTCCTGCAAGGCATACTGCAGCGGGCTTGGCGGCGCTGACTCGGGCTGCTCGCTCATCCGCTGCGCGCGATGGTCTGGGTGCGCTTGATCTTGGCCTGCAACTGCATGATGCCCCAGATGAGCGCCTCGGCCGTAGGAGGGCAGCCAGGCACATAGATATCCACCGGCACGATGCGATCGCAACCGCGCACCACCGCATAGGAATAATGATAATAACCGCCGCCATTGGCACACGAGCCCATGGAGATGACCCACTTGGGATCACTCATCTGATCATAGACGCGGCGCAGGGCCGGAGCCATCTTGTTGACCAGCGTACCGGCCACGATCATGACGTCCGACTGGCGCGGGCTCGGCCTGAAAATCACCCCGAAGCGATCGAGATCGTACCGTGCGGCCCCGGCATGCATCATCTCCACGGCGCAGCAGGCAAGCCCGAAGGTGACCGGCCACAGGGAGCCCGTCCGGGCCCAGTTGATCAGTTGGTCGGAGCTGGTGGTCACCCAGCCACGATCCATGAGGCCTTCTATTCCCATTCCAGGGCCCCTTTGCGCCATTCATAGATGAAGCCGATGGTGAGAACCAGCAGAAAAGCAACCATGGCCAGCAACCCAGCTGTACCGATATGGTTCAAACTGACCGCCCACGGAAAGAGAAAGGTGATCTCCAGGTCGAAAAGAATGAACAGAATGGCCACCAGGTAATAGCGCACGTCGAAGGGCATGTGCGCATCCTCGAAGGCCTCGAAACCGCATTCATAGGGCGCTGCCTTTCTGGGATCCGGCCGCCGGGGGCCCAACACGAAACCTGCCGCCAGGGCAAACAGACCGATGCCGGCTGCCACCACCAGAAAAAAGGGGATGGCAAGGTAAGCGGCTAGCATGCGTGGCCGTCCGCAAGGCTGTTTGTCATCTGCGTGATCTTGGTCATGCTGTGCTCCATCATCGCATCCGGCATCACATGCTTACACCGTACTGGTGCCGATGGCCGGACTCGAACCGGCACGGCTCGCGCCACCGCCCCCTCAAGACGGCGTGTCTACCAGTTCCACCACATCGGCACATTCTTGGCATTGTACCATCTTAAGGATTTGGCCGGAAACGGCAGCTTGGCCCAATGGTGCACCGCCGTGTCACGGTGGAGGTGTGCTGGAAGCAGGAGGGCGCGCCCCCTGGGCATCCCTTGCCCTTGGCTGCAGTTTGTCGCCAGCATGGCCTGCGGTGGCATCGGGAATATCAGCCGGCCTCGCAGGCGAGCCGTCTCCCTGTGGCCTGGCCCCATCCTGTTGCAATGGTGCCGCAGACCCCTTCCCGTCCTGGCCCCTGGAAGAAGCGCCTGGTTTTAGTTTTGGTTTTGCAGCGGATGCAGGTGTCTGTGTCGGGTAACGCTCGGTGACGCTGGCCCCCTGCCCCCTATGGACATACACGCCATTCAACCCCAGCGAGGTGGCCAGCAGCAACATGGCGATCGCCGCGGTGCTGCGACTCAGGAACGTAGCCGAACCCCTGGCGCCGAAAACACTGGCCGACGCCCCAGCCCCCAGGGCAGCGCCCGCCTCGGCACCCCGCCCCTGCTGCATGAGCACCAGGGTCACCAGTACCACACAGCAAACGACATGCACAACGATCAGTCCCGTTTCCAGCACCGTACACCTACCTACCGGCGCGCCTGCGCCACAATCTCCAGAAAGCTTTCTGCCTGCAAGGAGGCCCCGCCAACCAGCAAACCATCCATCGTGTCGATGGCCAGCAATTCCTCTGCATTGCGCATGTTCACGCTACCGCCATATAACACAGGCAGGTCCGGGTCGTGCCCAAGCCCCGCCAGCTCCTCCCGCAACCAATCCAATGAAAGCGCGACCTGCTCCGTGGTGGCCGACCGGCCTGTGCCGATGGCCCACACCGGCTCATAGGCCACCGCCAATGGGCCTTTCAGCTTATCCTGCCCCAGGGCTGAACGCAACTGATGGCGCAAGCGCTCCTGGGTCGCCCCCAGATCACGCTCCGATGCGGTCTCACCCACGCACAACATCACACCCAGACCGGCTTCCCAGCCGCGCTGCAGTTTCAGCCGAATCAGCTGATCCGATTCCCCAAGAACATGACGGCGCTCGGAATGACCCACCAGGATGGCTGCCATCCCCATGTCACGCAGCATGGCGCCGCTGACCTCGCCGGTAAAAGCACCCTGATCCGGAAATTGGGAGATGTCCTGGGCACCCACCCGGCAGTGTGTTCCCAGCATTTCCTGGACCTTGTCCAGGTGCAGAAATGACGGAAACACCATCACCGCCGGATCACGCCGCAACCCCGCGGCAATCCCTGCACAAAGCGCCTGCACGCTGGCTTTTGTGCCGTGCATTTTCCAGTTGCCGGCAATGATCCTTGGTGTCTTGGCAAAGAGAGTGTGTTGTTCAGTCATGGGTTCGATGATCCTGCAAAAGGGCCGCCAGAGAGCTGGCTATCTCCTGGGCCTCGTTGTGGTCAATGCCTTCAACCATCACCCGGATGACCGCCTCGGTGCCGGAAGGGCGCACCACCACCCGACCCCTCGAGGCCAGCATTCTCGTGGCATCTGCCATGGCCTGCTGGATCCTGGGCTCACCCAGGCTGGAAAAGCCTGGCTCAGGAAGCGGCACGTTCAACAACACCTGGGGCAGCGGCTGATACTGCTGCACCAGCTGACGCAGCCCCTGACCTGTGGCCATCATGATCTCCAGCACCTGCAGGGCCGCCACGATACCATCTCCCGTGGTGCTCCGGTCCAGGCAGAGGATATGGCCCGAGGGTTCACCGCCCAGGTTGGCGCCGTACTGGCGCATCCCCTCGGCCACGTGATGATCCCCCACCTCTACCCGCACCAAGAAAATGCCCTGGCGAGCCAGGGCATGCTCCAGGGCCAGATTGCTCATGGTGGTGGTGACCACGGGACCCTGCAGGCGGCCCTTGCGGGCCCAGGCGGTGGCCAGAATGAAGAGCATGCCGTCACCGTCGACCACAGCCCCCTGTTCATCCACCAGAACGACCCGATCGCCATCGCCATCCAGGGCGATACCGCAATGCGCCCCGCTGGTCCTCACCAGCTCACACAGTGCTGCAGGATCGGTGGAACCGCAGCGCTCATTGATATTGTAGCCATCCGGCGCAACCCCCATGGGCACCAGCCGCGCGCCGAGCTCCTCGAAGACGTCCGGGGCCACGCGATAGGCTGCGCCATGGGCACAGTCCAGGGCGATGACCAGGCCATTGAGATCCAGGCCCGCAGCAAGGGTAGCCTTACAGTATTCCACATAGCGCCCCTGGGCATCCCGCAACCTGCTTGCCTTGCCGATGGCGCGACTGTCGGCCATGCGAAAGGGCCGCGCCAGGACCTCTTCCACCGCCAGCTGGAAGGCCCGGTCCATCTTGCCACCCTCGCCATTGAGAAACTTGATGCCATTGTCCATGTAAGGATTGTGCGAAGCGCTGATCACCAGGCCGCCGGTCGCCCGAAAGGTCTTGGTGAGATAGGCCACCCCCGGTGTGGGCAAAGGACCGATGAGGCGCACATTGACGCCGGCGGCAAGCAAACCCGCTTCCAGCGCCGACTCGAACAGGTAGCCCGAGACCCGGGTATCCTTGCCGATCAACACCATGGGCTTGGGTTCGTGACGCAGCACCAGACCAGCCGCCTGGGCGAGACGCAACACGCATTCTGGGGTCATGGGCTCCTCACCCACCCGGCCCCGGACACCATCTGTACCAAAGAGATTCATGATGCGTTGTATGCCTTCACCACGTGCAAAACATCCACGGTCTCTGCCACATCATGGGTGCGTACCACGCTGGCCCCTTGCACCAGCGCCAATACGGCAGCAGCAAGCCCGGCTGCGAGCCGATCTTGCGCTGCCCGACCTGTCAACAACCCCAGCATGGACTTCCTGGAAAAGCCAACCACCACCGGATAGCCCAGGCTCACCACGCGCCAGAGCTCATGCAGCAACGCCATGTTTTGTGTCAGATCCTTGTGAAAACCGAAGCCTGGGTCCACCCAGATGGCAGGCACACCAGCAGTCGTCGCTGCCTCGGCCCGCTGCTGCAGCGCTGTGCAGACCTCGTGCACCACATGATCATATCGAGGTTTGCCAGATGATGCATTGTGCGCCCCCCAGTGCCCCAAAATGGCCGTCCCACCGCCGTCGGCCACGGCCTGGGCCGCACCTGGCCGCACCAGGGCACGCATGTCGTTGATCACCTGGGCACCGGCTGCCAAGGCGGCGCGCATCACCGCAGGCTCGCTGGTGTCCACCGAGATGGGGCAATCGAGCTCCGCCACCAGTGCCTGCACCACAGGCAGGACGCGGCGCATCTCCTCGGCTATGAGCACGGGGCGCGCCCCGGGTCGGGTGGACTCACCCCCCACATCGATCAGGGCAGCACCCTGGGCGCGCATGGCCAGGGCTCGATCCACAGCTGCCCTGGGGTCTGCAAACAGGCCACCGTCCCAGAAGGAGTCCGGCGTGACATTGAGCACCCCCATGACACAGGGGAAGATCATGGGCTCGATGGCGCAGCGGGACAGCGACACTGTACTGGACTAACTGGCCGCGCCGGACACCCCCGCATCGGAAGGCTTGCCCTCACCGGGCCTGGAGACAGAAGGTGGTCCTTTGTCCAGACTGATCCCATCGCCTCCCAGAACACTATAACCGGCCGGTGGCTGGGGTTCGCGGCCTTCCATGATGTCCGCGATCTGCTGGCGGTCGATGGTCTCGTACTTGATCAATGCCTTGGCCATGGCATGCAGCTTGTCGATCTGCTCTGTCAGGATGTGTCGCGCCATTTCATAGTTGCGCTGCACCACCTTGCGCACCTCATCGTCGATGGTATGCGCCGTCTCATCGGAAATGATGGAACGTGACCCCATGCCCATGTAGGGGTTTTCCTGTTCCTCCATATAGGTCAGTGGACCGAGACGCTCCGAAAGCCCCCAGCGCGCCACCATGTTGCGTGCCAACTCCGTGGCCTGCTCGATGTCGTTGGCAGCCCCGGTGGTGATGAAATCGGCACCAAACACCAGCTCTTCTGCCGCCCGGCCACCGAACAGGCTGGCCAAGCGGCTTTCCAGGCGGCGCTTGCTGTAGCTGTGGCGATCGCCCTCGGGAAGATACATGGTGAGCCCCAGCGCATGCCCGCGGGGCATGATGGTCACCTTGTAGACTGGATCATGGTCGCCGATGAGCAGCCCGATAATGGCATGCCCCGCCTCGTGATAGGCGGTAAGTTGCTTTTCCTCGTCACTCATCACCAGGGAACGCCGCTCGGCACCCATCATGATCTTGTCCTTGGCCCGGTCGAACATCTCCATGTCCACGGAACGTCGATTGGCCCGTGCCGCCAGCAGGGCCGCCTCATTGACCAGGTTGGCGAGATCGGCGCCGGAAAAGCCTGGCGTGCCCCGGGCGATGATGGCCGGCTCCACATCCTTGCCCAGAGGGACGCGGCGCATGTGCACCCTGAGGATCTGTTCGCGACCACACACGTCGGGCAGCCCCACCACCACCTGGCGGTCAAAACGACCGGGGCGCAGCAGGGCGCGATCCAGCACGTCGGCCCGGTTGGTGGCGGCGACGACGATCACTCCCTCGTTGCCATCGAAACCATCCATCTCCACCAGGAGCTGGTTCAGGGTCTGCTCGCGCTCGTCATGACCGCCGCCCAAGCCTGCGCCCCGATGCCGGCCCACGGCATCGATCTCATCGATAAAGATGATACAGGGCGCATGCTTCTTGGCCTGCTCGAACATATCGCGCACCCGGGCAGCACCCACGCCCACGAACATCTCCACGAAGTCCGAGCCCGAGATGGTGAAGAAGGGCACCTTGGCCTCACCGGCGATGGCCCGGGCCAGGAGGGTTTTGCCGGTCCCCGGGGGCCCCACCATCAGCACACCGCGGGGGATCTTGCCGCCCAGGCGTTGGAACTTGGTGGGGTCACGCAGGAAATCAACCAGCTCACTGAGATCATCCTTGGCTTCTTCCACACCAGCCACATCGGCAAAGGTGACCTTGACCTGATCCTCGGCCAGGAGACGCGCGCGGCTCTTGCCGAAGGACATGGCTCCCCGCCCTCCCATGCCACCTTGCATCTGACGCATGAAGAAGATCCAGATGCCGATCAGCAGCAGGAAGGGAAACCAGCTGATGAAGATCTGCAACAGCAGCGACTGATGCTCCGGCTCCTTGCCAGCAATGGAGACCTCCTTGCTGCGCAGCTTGTCCACCAGGCTGTCGCTGACCGGCGCAGGAGCATAGCTGATGAACCGCCCCCCGCTGTAGAACTGGCCCTCGATGGTGCGACCACCAATCTCCACCTCGCGCACCGCACCGCGCTCCACCTCACTCAGGAACTCGGAATACTTGAGCTTGTCGCTTCTCTCGCTGCGGATGCCAAAACCATTGAATACCGACATCAGCACCACAGCGATGATGACCCACAGCAACACATTTTTCGCCATATCATTCATCACGCGCCTCCGGGGGTCTTCCCCCCGCCATACGATTAGTAGCCGACCGAGATATCACACGATACCGATCATTTGTTTATCATAGACTGTTTTTGTGAGTTTCTGTTCCTTGCACCAGGTCCCGGGGCGCGCCAGCCCAAGAGATACAATTCGCGGCTCTCACTGCGCGAGGCCTGCGGCTTGATGCGTTGCAGGGTCGGGCAGCACGCCCGCATCAGGGACTCGAACGCCTTGAGTTCACTGCCGGCAAAGGCCTTGACCAACAAGACGCCGCCAGGTAGCAGGAGTTGACTGGCCAGTGACACGGCTCCCTCGGCCATGGCCAGCCATGCCGCCTGATCCCTGGCGGCATCCCCGCTCAGGTCAGGAGCCATGTCGCTGATCACTGCATGGACTCCGCCATCCCCTACCCATGCCGTCACGGCAGCAAGCCCTTCTGCCGTGGCCAGGTCTGCCCGCAACACCGCTACACCCTGAATGGGGGCCATGGGCAGCAGATCCACAGCCCATATCCGACCAGTGGGCAAGATGCGCCGGGCAACGTATTGGCTGAACCCGCCCGGAGCCGCTCCCAGGTCCAGCACCTGCATCCCAGGCCTGAACAGCCCGCAGCGCTGATCGATCCCGGCAAGCTTATAGGCTGCCCGGGAACGAAAGCCATCCTGCCGTGCCTGACGCACGAAGGGATCCTTGGCCTGACGGCGCAGCCAATCCTGTGATCTCACGACAGACCGCCTCCCTTACCCATGGGGGCCATGCCCTGACTCACCAGGGACCATGCCAGGACGATGGCCGCCAGGGCACACAGACCATAGTCCGCCATGGCCATGGTGTGCAGACGATCGAGAGCCGGGCCATGCTCACCGCCGGCGGCCAAAGCCGTGATGCGCGGCCCGAGGTAACCGTAGGAGAGCGCTGACCCCAGCCAACAGACCCCAGCCAGCAAGCGCTGCTGCCAAGCGCCGGCCAGCCACAGCACCATGGGCAATACCACCAGGGCTGTGAGATGCACAAAGGCAAACAGGCCAGCGGCCAGTCTGCCGGCCGAGGCCGGCGGCAACACGGCAAACAGCCGAGGCACCACCACAAAGCCCACAGTCCACATACTCCCCACCCAGGCCAGGAAAACCAGCATGGCCAGGCGCTGGCCCTTGTCCCTCAAGCAATCGACTGACAGCATTCAGCCAAAACGCACGGCAATGATCTCGTAGCGCCGCTGTCCGCCCGGGGCGCTCACCGTCACCTCATCCCCCTCTGCCCGACCAATCAGTGCCCGGGCAATGGGCGAGGTATAGGAAATCAATCCCTCCTTGATATCGGCCTCTTCCTCACCCACGATCTGATAGGTGACGGCCTCACCGGAATCTTGCGCCTCCAGTTCCACGATGGCACCGAAGATCACCCGGCCATTGCTCTGGAGGCGGCTCACGTCGATGACCTCGGCCATGGAGAGCTTGAACTCCAGATCGGCGATACGTCCCTCCACGAAGGACTGTTGTTCCCGGGCTGCGTGGTATTCGGCATTCTCCTTGAGATCGCCATGGGCACGGGCCTCGGCCAGATCCTTGATGATTCGCGGTCGTTCCACGTGTTTCAGTTGCTGCAGCTCCGAGCGCAGCTTTGCCGCGCCGCGCTGGGTCATGGGCACTCTCGTCATCCGCGGTGTCCTCCTTACACACCCTGGGCCAGCTGGGCCAAGCGGTGCCATGCCTGCAGTGACTGGAGCGGTGCTGCCACCTGGCTGGCCAGGGCGCGACATGCCGCCTCGGCCCCGGTCATGGTGGTAAAGTAACCGACGCCGTAGCGCAGGGCTGCAGCACGGATCGAGACCGCCTCGGCCATGGTGCGCTTGCTCTCCGTCGTATTCATGATCAGGTCGATGCCCCCATTTTGCAACAGATCGATCACATGCGGCCTGCCTTCATGCACCTTGTGGACCGTCCGACACAGAAGACCTGCTGCCCCGATGGCCGCCGCCGTGCCGCGGGTGGCCAGCAGCTGATAGCCCAGACCGGCAAGCTGGGCGGCGAGCATGCAAGCTGCGGGTTTATCCTGGTCACGCACACTGATCAAAACCGCACCATGGCGGGGCAGACGAACGCCCACCGCCTCCTGAGCCTTGGCAAAGGCCTGGGCCATATCGCGCCCAAAACCCATCGCTTCCCCTGTGGACTTCATCTCGGGCCCCAGAACCGGGTCCACCCCTTCGAAGCGCGCAAAAGGAAACACGGCCTCCTTGACGGCATAGTAGGGTGGCGCGGCACGCTGGCCGGTCAGCCCCTGGGAGGCAAGCGTCCGGCCCACCATGCACAACGCACCACAGCGCGCCACGGCAATGCCCGTAGCCCGGGCCACGAAGGGCACGGTGCGTGCCGCCCTGGGATTCACCTCCAGCACATAGACCACGCCATCCTGGATGGCAAACTGCACGTTCATCAGGCCCACCACACCCAGGCGGCGGGCCAGGCGGCGTACCTGGTCTTCCAGCTCCTGGCACAGGGCTGCAGACAGGCCATGGGGCGGTAGCACGCACGCCGAGTCACCGGAGTGGACCCCAGCCTGTTCGATATGCTCCATGATACCTGCCACGAAGACCGCGCCCTGCCCGTCGCAGATGGCATCCACATCCACCTCCACGGCATGCTCCAGCAGGCGGTCCAGCAGGACATTCTGTCCCGGTGCCGCGGCTGCGGCACCGGCCAGCACAGCCTCCAGATCCTGGGCATCGTGCACCACTCGCATGGCCAGCCCCCCCAGCACATAGGAGGGCCGCACCAGCAAAGGATAGCCCAGCTCACGGGCAGCCTCTGCGGCCTCCTCCACCGAGCGGGCAATGAGGCCCTTGGGCTGATGCAGCTCGAGCTCGGCAATGATGGCCCCGAAGCGTTGACGATCCTCGGCGAGATCAATGGCCTCCACCGGCGTGCCCAGGATGGGAACCCCGCAGCCGGCCAGTCCATGGGCAAGGCGCAACGGCGTCTGCCCGCCATACTGCACGATGACACCCACGGGTTGTTCCACATGGAGCACAGCCAACACGTCTTCCAGTGTCAAGGGTTCGAAATAGAGCCGGTCGGCGCTATCGTAATCCGTGGAGACGGTTTCTGGGTTGCAGTTGATCATGATCGTCTCGAACCCAGCACCACGCAGGGCCGTGGCCGCCTCCACGCAACAGGTATCGAACTCGATGCCTTGTCCGATGCGGTTGGGGCCGCTGCCCAGGATCACCACCTTGGGCCGTTCGCTTGGCCGCGCCTCACAGTGGGTCTCATAGGTGCCATACAGATAGGCGGTGGTGGCCGGAAACTCGCCGGCACAGGAATCCACCCGGTGAAATACCGGGCGCACGCCATTGTGCTGCCGCACCTGGCGCACCTCTGCCTCGCTTGAGCCCAGCAGGGCGGCCAGCCGCGCGTCGGCAAAGCCCTTGCGCTTGAGCCGCCGCCATGTATCGGCGCTCAATGCCTCGAGTCTTTGCCCGGAAAGCAGCTGCTCCTCGGCGATGAGATCGGCGATCCCGGCGATGAACCAGGGATCGATACCGCTGAGCCGGGCCACCTCGTCCTGGGACCAGCCGAGCCGCAACGCTTCGCCCACATACCACAGCCGCCGGGGGCCCGGGGTGATCAGCTCGTAGGCCAACTGTTCACAATCCTCCAGCACGCCACCTGCCACGAGGTCGAATCCGGATGTGCCCATCTCGAGGCCACGCATCGCCTTGTGCAGGGATTCCTGGAAGGTGCGCCCCAACGCCATCACCTCGCCCACCGATTTCATCTGGGCTCCCAGGCGATCCACCACACCTGGGAACTTCTCGAAGGCAAACCGGGGGATCTTGGTCACCACATAATCGATGGTGGGCTCGAATGAGCTGGGAATGACCCCGCCTGTGATCTCGTTGCGCAGTTCATCCAGCGTATAGCCCAGGGCCAGCTTGGCCGCCACCCGGGCGATGGGAAAGCCGGTTGCCTTGGAGGCCAGGGCAGAAGAACGGGAAACCCGCGGATTCATCTCGATGACCAGCATGCGCCCATCCCTCGGATTCAGGGCAAACTGCACATTGGCGCCGCCGGTATCCACCCCGATGCGCCGCAGCACGGTGATGGCCGCACGACGCATGGCCTGATATTCCCGATCGGTGAGCGTCAGCGCCGGTGCCACGGTGATGGAATCCCCGGTATGCACGCCCATGGGATCCACGTTTTCGATGGAGCAGACGATGATGGCGTTGTCGCGGCGATCGCGCACCACCTCGAGCTCGAACTCCTTCCAGCCCAGCACCGATTCTTCCAGCAGGACCTGGCGGGTGGGCGAGGCCTCCAGGGCCGCCTCCACCCGTTCGATGAGCTCGTGGCGATTAAACGCCATCCCCGCACCCCCACCGCCCAGGGTGAAAGAGGCGCGCACCATGATGGGAAAGCCCAGCATGGCAGCTGCCTCGTTGGCCTCGTCCAGGCTGCGCACATCGCAGCCTCGCGCCGTGGCGAGACCCACCTGTGCCATGGCGGCCCGAAACAGGGCCCGGTTCTCGGCGGTCTCGATGGCCGTCGCCGAGGCCCCAAGCAGCTCCACCCCATACCGCTCCAAGGTGCCATCAGCCACCAGGGCCATGGCGCAGTTGAGGGCTGTCTGGCCACCCATGGTGGGCAGCAGGGCATCGGGGTGTTCTTGTTCGATGATGGCGGCGATGGAGCGTGGATTGAGTGGCTCGATATAGACCGCATCGGCCATGGCGGGGTCGGTCATGATCGTAGCCGGGTTGGAATTGACCAGGATGACCCGGTAGCCTTCTTCCCGCAACGCCTTGCATGCCTGGACACCAGCATAATCGAACTCGCAGGCCTGACCGATGACGATGGGTCCCGAGCCGATGAGCAGGACAGACTGGATATCGTTACGCCGCGGCATCAGGCCGCCACACGGTCGGCTGCAACCGCCCGCAGAAAGGTGGCGAACAGAGGCTGCAGGTCATCCGGCCCCGGGTTGGCCTCGGGATGTCCCTGAAACCCCCAGGCCAGGGTGTGACGATGGGCAAGGCCCTGCACGGTGCCATCGAACAAGGAGCGGTGGGTCACCAGCAGATTGTCGGGCAATGTGGCCTCATCCACCACGAAGCCATGATTCTGGCTGCTGATGGCCACGCCGGCCGTCTGGACGATGATCACGGGATGGTTGATGCCGTGGTGGCCAAAGGCCATCTTCCTGGTGCGTCCGCCACAGGCCAAAGCCAAGATCTGATGGCCGAGGCAGACACCCAGGATTGGCATGCGGGATTCCAGCAGCTCCTTGGTGGCTCGATGAGCATAGGTGCAGGCCGCGGGGTCCCCGGGGCCATTGGAAAGCACCACCGCATCCGGCTGCCAGCTCAAGATCTCGGCGGCGCTGGAAGTGGCCGGTACCACCACCACCTGCCAGCCACAGGCCGCAAGACAGCTCAGGATAGCGCGCTTGGTGCCAAAATCCACCACCACCACCCGATGGCCTGCCTGCTGACTGGCGGACCATCTCGTCTCCCAATAGCTGTAGGGTACCTGCGTGCTCACCTCGCAGGCGAGATCCAGACCTTGCAGTGATGGGCAGTGCCGTGCTGCGGCCAGCGCCGCCTCGGCAGAAGGTGCAATGGCACCCCCCTGGGCGCCATGGGTGCGGATATGATGGGTCAGCGCACGGGTATTGATGCCACTGATGCCCACCACCCCGTGCCGTTCCAGATAGGCGCGCAGCGAACAGGTGGCCCGCGGCCCGGTGGTGACAGCGCTCAGCTCCCGCACCACCAGGCCACTGGCGCAGACCTGGGCACTTTGTTCATCATCGGGATTACAGCCCACATTGCCGATGTGCGGCATGGTGAAGGTGACGATCTGGCCCGTGTAGGAGGGATCGGTCAGCACCTCCTGATAGCCGGTCATGGCCGTCTGGAACACCACCTCACCCTGGGCGGTGCCGGATACGCCACAGCTCGTGCCAGGAAAAACCTGGCCGTCGGCCAGCGCCAGATAGGCCTCTGTCGTACTCAAGGCTTGACTCCCGCAGAATCTGGCCCAGATGTCCAGGACCCTGCGTTCCCGGGCCATCCCAAGACCTGGGCCATATCATAGCATCCCGGGGGCTGGTCCACCACGAAACGGGCGGCGAGTATGGCCCCCCTGGCAAAGGCCAGCCTGCTGCCGGCACGATGGGTCACCTCCAGGCGCTCGCCTGGACCAGCCAGGATGACGGTATGTTCACCGGCCACATCGCCACCACGCACCGCATGGATGCCAATGCCGGGTTCGCGCCTCGAGGTGCGACCCGAACACCAGGCAGTCGGCGGCAGGCCGCGCGCCTCCTGCAACCGTTCGGCCAGAGCCAGCGCCGTTCCCGAGGGCGCATCGCGTTTGCCGGCATGGTGCATCTCAACGATCTCGATGTCGGTCTCGGGCAGCAGCCGGGCGGCCAGGGTGGCCAGCATGCCGGCCAGCACCATGCCCGGTGCCATGTTGGCCGCGGCCACCACAGCCGCACGCGACACAGCAGCCTCCAGAAGCCCGGCATGCGTTGCCCAGGCCGTGGTACCGATCACAGCCGGAACGCCCTGGGCAATCACGGCCTCGAGTACTGCTGCTGTACCAGCCGGCCTGGAAAAATCGATCAGCACATCCACCTGGCCGCGCTCGAGCCGCTGCAGCACATCCACTGGCTGTAGCGCCACCCCAATGGGCTGCAGGCCAGCCACCGTGCCTGCATCGAGCCCCTGCTGGGCAGAAGCGCTGCCCACCAATGCGTAGGCAAGCGTCATCTCGCGGTGTTCCGCCAGAAGACGGATGATCTCCCGCCCCATTCGTCCCGATGCGCCTATCAAGGCTGCCTTGATCATAGGGATCTGTGGTTCCTGTCCTTCAGCGGATTCTCCAGCCACACGATGCGGCGGTCAGGCGGTCAGCCGTTCCACGAAGCGCTTCACGCTATCGATCCACGAACGGCGCTGCGGGGTGTGCTGGTAGTTACCGGCTTCCAGGGTGGCCTCCAACTGGCGCAACAGGTTTTCTTGTTCCGTCGTCAGATTGACCGGGGTTTCCACATGCACCTGGCAGAGCAGATCGCCCGTGGTGCCATCGTGAGGGGAACGCATGCCCTTGCCGTGCAGCCGGAATACCTTGCCGGACTGGGTTCCTGGCGGAATACTCAGCTTGAGGTGTCCATTGAGGCTGGGCACCTCGATCTCACCCCCCAAAGCGGCGGTGACGATGCTGATGGGTTGCTCGCAGAGCAGATCGTTGCCCTGGCGCTTGAAGAGAGGATGGGGGCGCACCGCAATCTGCACATAGAGGTCACCGCTGGGGGAACCGCGCACCCCAGCCTCGCCCTCGCCCACAAGACGCATGCGATCCCCGCTATCCACACCGGATGGCACATTGACCGAGAGCACCCGCTGACCCCGTACCCGTCCATCGCCATGGCAGGCCGGACACGGCTTGCTGATCACCTGTCCTTCACCATGACACTGGGGACAGGTCTGCAGGATGGAAAAAAAGCCCTGCTGCTGGCGCACCTCGCCACGCCCCTGACATTTGGGACAGGTCTGTGGCGTGCTGTCCGGCGCAGCACCACGCCCCTGGCAACTCTCGCAGGCCACCATCATGGGCACCTGGACCTTGACCGTGGCGCCGGCTGCGGCCTCTTCCAGATCGAGCTCCATCACATAGCGCAGATCGGCACCGCGCCTGGCACTGCGCCGACCGGGCCCGCCCTGGGATGCGCCAGCGAACACCTCGCCAAAGAAATCACTGAAGATATCCTGGAAGGTGTCACCGAAGCCGCCGGCTCCGCCGGCAGAACCACCCCGGGCGTAGTGCTCGCCATAGCGGTCATAGGCAGCGCGCTTCTTGGGATCACTCAGCACCTCGTAGGCCTCGTTGATCTGCTTGAAGCGATCCTCGGCTTCACTGTTTCCGGGATTGCGGTCGGGATGATAACGCTGCGCCAGCTTGCGATAGGCGCGCTTGATCTCATCATCCGCCGCCTCTCGAGCCACACCGAGGATCTCGTAATAATCGTGTGCCATGGTCATTGCTCAACTACCAAACATACGCTAAGGCAGCGCATGCGTCAAAAAACAGGAAACCATCCTTGCGCTTATTGCCCCGGCCATGAGAGCCGCGCCCTGGGCGGGCAGCATCCTTCCCTGGGAGCAAAAGGTAAACCCGCCGCCTGCGGCATCATGACCCGATGGTTTCCTGCCCAGGCCGTGGTCACTTCTGGTTTTCCTTGACCTCCTCGAACTCGGCATCGAGCACCCGGCCCTCACCATCGGCACCCCCCTGGGCCTTACCCTGATCTGCCGAGGCAGCTTGTTGGGAAGCAGCCTTTTGCAGCAGCGCACTGGAATGCTGCGAGAGCGTGGCCATGGCCTGCTCGATGCCGTTCTTGTTCTCGCCGCCGATGGCCTCCCTGGTCTGCCTGAGTGCCTCATCGATGGGTTGCCGCTCGGCGGCATCGAGTGTGTCGCCCAACTCCTTGAGGGATTTTTCCACGGCGTAAACCAGGTTTTCCGCCTGGTTGCGGGCCACCACCAGCTCATGGAATTGCTTGTCTTCCTCGGCATGGGTCTGGGCATCCTTCACCATGCGCTGCACCTCGTCCTCGGTCAGACCGGAAGAAGCCTTGACCACGATGGACTGCTCCCTGCCGGTGGCCTTGTCCTTAGCCGATACGTGCAGGATGCCGTTGGCATCGATATCGAAAGTGACCTCGATCTGCGGCATGCCCCGCTGGGCAGGCGGGATATCGGTCAGGTCAAAGCGGCCCAACGATTTGTTTTCGGAGGCTTTTTCGCGCTCACCCTGCAACACATGCACCGTCACGGCGGTCTGACCATCCTCGGCGGTGGAAAATACCTGGGTGGCTCTGGTGGGAATGGTGGTGTTGCGCTCGATGATCTTGGTCATCACCCCGCCCAGGGTCTCTATGCCCAGGGACAATGGGGTCACATCCAGCAGCAGCACATCCTTGACATCGCCAGCCAGTACGCCGGCCTGGATCGCAGCACCGATGGCCACCGCCTCGTCGGGGTTCACGTCCTTGCGTGGCTCCTTGCCAAAGAAGTCCTTCACCACATCCTGCACCTTGGGCATGCGGGTCTGTCCACCCACCAGAATGACCTCGGTGATGTCAGTCACCGAGAGACCGGCGTCCTTCAATGCCTGGCGACAGGGCTCGATGGTGCGCCGAATGAAGTCGTCCACCAGGGACTCCAGCTTGGCCCGGGAAAGACGCACATTCAGATGCTTGGGCCCCGAGGCATCGGCAGTGACGTAGGGCAGGTTGATCTCGGTCTGCTGGCTCGAGGACAGTTCGATCTTGGCCTTTTCGGCAGCTTCCCGCAGACGCTGCAAGGCGAGCGGATCCTTGCGCAGGTCGATGCCATGCTCCCCCTTGAACTCATCGGCCAGATAATCGATCACCGCCCGATCGAAGTCCTCGCCACCCAGGAAGGTGTCGCCGTTGGTGGCCAGCACCTCGAACTGGTGCTCACCTTCCACCTCGGCCATCTCGATGATGGAGACGTCGAAGGTGCCACCGCCCAGGTCATAGACGGCAATCTTGGCATCGCCGCGGCGCTTGTCCAGACCGTAGGCCAGAGCCGCGGCCGTGGGCTCATTGATGATGCGCTTCACATCCAGCCCGGCGATGCGCCCAGCATCCTTGGTGGCCTGGCGCTGGGCGTCGTTGAAATAGGCCGGCACGGTGATGACCGCCTCTGTGACCGTCTCGCCAAGATAGTCCTCGGCGGTTTTCTTCATCTTCTGCAGCACCTTGGCCGAAACCTCGGGCGGGGCGAGCTGCTTACCCATCACCTCGATCCAGGCATCGCCGTTTTTGGCCTCGACGATCCTGTAGGGCACCAGCGAGATGTCCTTTTGCACCACGGCATCGGCAAAGCGCCGTCCGATGAGCCTTTTTACGGCATGCAACGTGTTTTGCGGGTTGGTCACCGCCTGGCGCTTGGCGGCCTGCCCCACAAGAATCTCGCCATCCTTGGTGTAGGCCACCACCGATGGCGTGGTGCGCTGCCCTTCGCTGTTTTCCAGCACCTTGGGCTTACCGCCTTCCAGGATGGCCACGCAGGAATTTGTCGTTCCCAAGTCGATACCAATGATCTTACCCATAATCTTCCTTCTCCAAACCTCAACAGGCCCCTATGTTTCTTCGTTATCTTCGTTTCTGCCATCGTCTTTCCTTGCAGGCATGTCCACAAGGAAAAACCGGGCTATTCCACGCCATCGCCCTCGGTACCGCTCTCCGTCGGAGCCGGGCTCGCCACCACCACCATGGCCGGACGCAGCAGCCGGTCATGCAGCGCGTATCCCTTCTGCATGACCCGCACCACATGATGGGCAGGCAGCTCGGGGTGACTCTCCATGGCCACCGCTTCATGGTGCGTTGGATCGAACGCCTCACCCAGAGGATTGATCTCTCGCACCCCATGGCGCTCCAGGATGCCTGTCAGCAGGCGCAACGTCAGCCCGGAACCTTCCAGCAAGGAGTGCAGACGCTGCCATTCCTCGGCGGGCATGGTCTGTTCAGCCTGCAACACCGCCTGGGCTCCCAGCTCCAGGCTATCCTTCACTGGAAGGAGCTCCTGCACAAAGCGCTCGAGGGCGAAGCGCCGCGCATTGTCTGCCTCACGTTCGGCACGGCGTATGGTGTTTTCAGCGTCGGCCCGGGTACGCACATAGAGCGCCCAGTGCTCCTCGGCCTTCTTGATGGCTTCTTCCAACTGGCGGTGCAGCATGGCCCTCTCGTCGGCATCCAGCGCCCCGCCAACTGGTCCGGGGTCATCCTGCCCAGCGGGCGCCAACCCATCGCCCCGTCCCTCTGCCTCGGCAGGCAATGAATGATGCGCTTCACGCCTTGCGGTCTCTTCATCCCACATCATGCTGCTCCTCCATGGAAATGACGCGCGGCCCGCCTCCTCCTGGCCATGGGGAGGCGCACCTGGCTCTCTGCCCTAAACTAGAAGATTGGGGCTCAGTGACGGCAATTCAAGATGGCACCCAGCAACTGGGCACCGAGATTGACGGTGGGGATGACCCGTTCATAAGGCATGCGCCGTGGCCCCAGGGCAGCGAGCACACCCTGGGTACGCCCCTGCACCTGATAGGGGGCGCTGACCATGCTCAGATCCTCGAACGAACTGATTTCCAGTTCACCGCCGATGAAGACCTGCATCTTGCCCGCCGCAATGCACTGTTCCAGGAGATGCAGCAACTCACGCTTGGCGTCCAGGGTGCGAAACAGCTCCTCGAGCTTGGCCATGTCCTGCAGTTCCTTGCAGGACAGCAGATGCCACTCGCCGGCAATGAAACAGTCGGTTGCTTCCTCTTCCTCGCCAGCCAGCAACGCCATGGCCATGCTCACGGAAGACCGCATCCACTGGCTCAACATGGAATGGGTCTTGTCGAGCTCATCCACCAGGCGGTGACGAGCGGTCAGCAGGTCACAACCCCGAAAGGCTTCGCTGAGATAGTTGCTTGCCCATTCCAGCTCGACATCGCTGAAGGTGTGGTTGACACACAGAATGCGGTTTTCCACGTCATAATTGCTGAAGACCAGGATCGCCAGTACACGGTTCTCGGAAAGATTCAAGAACTCCACATGGCGGATGGCGGCATGCTCCCGCTTGGGCCTCGTTACCAGGGCCACCATCTTGACGGCACTGGCGATGGCACCAGATACTTCCATCAGCAGAGCCACCAGGTCCTTGTCCGCCATGGCCAACAGGCGATCGTCCATGAGCAAGCGGGTCTCTTCCTGGGTGCCCTGGGCAATGGAGGTGGCATCAAGCAAGGTATCGATGAAGTAGCGATACCCCTTGGTGGTGGGCACCCGACCTGCCGAGGCATGCGGAGCCTCCACCAGCCCCAGCTCCTCCAGGTCGGCCAGGATGTTGCGTACCGTGGCGGCACTCAGGGTCAGGTTGCATTCCCGGGCCAGCGTGCGTGATCCAATGGGCTCCCCTTCGCTGATGTGCAACTCCACCAGCACCTTGAACAGATGGTTGTAGCGCGCATCAAGATCTTGCACGTTCATTACACCGCGCATGGCACTCCTGCAACCCCCATGCTTCGCGCCCTCGCCAACATGAACCCCTATGACACACCGCGCCACTCATCCGCCGTCGCCCCTACCGGATACCGGATAAGTGCACAGGTTGTTATTAATCTAACTGCAAACAATCGATGTATGCAACGGTCTGCCGCGGGTGCGCCCTTGTCCTCGGTTCTGCCGGGGAACACGGCTCCCATGCAGGCTGGAAGGATCAGCCTCCCTTGGCAGCTCTTGGAATCGAACCATGTTAGCATACTGGCTTGTGCGCCGTTTCCATAGCGCCATCCCCAGGGGACGACTGCCATCATGTCCAAACCGATCCAACGCGTCGTCGTCGCAGGCGATGCCGGCAATCCTCTGTTCGAGGACACCGCGCAAGCCATCCTGCGCTTTCTGGCGCACCGCCATGTCCAGGCCACGTCGTTCGGCTGGACGCATGCCAGCACCCCGCCCCTTGAGCCAGCCAACCTGACCGAGGACCTCCAACACCACGCCCAGGGCAGCGAGTTGATCATCGTCCTGGGAGGTGATGGCACTTTCCTGCGCATGGCCGCCGCCGCTGCGGCCTGGCGGATCCCCCTGCTGGGCATCAATCTGGGGCGACTGGGCTTTCTGAGTGATCTCTCGTCGAATGATCTGGAGCGATCCCTGGGCGACATACTCGATGGTCGAGGCCGGCTGGAACAGCGCATGCTGCTCTCGGGCCGCATCCTCGGCGGGCGGGAGGAACGCCTGAGGCGCGTGGCACTCAATGAGGTCTGCCTGCTCAAGGCCGAGCCGGGGCGCATCATCGAATGCTCTTTGGCCATCGACCAAGAATGGATCAGCCAGCATCGCGCCGATGGCCTGCTGTGCGCCACGCCCACCGGGTCCACAGCGTATGCTCTTTCCAGTGGCGGCCCAATCCTGCATCCGGATGTCGATGGCATGGTGGTGGTACCCATCTGCCCCCATACGCTCAGTGACCGCTCATTGGTGCTGCCTGCCCGGGCCACGGTGGCCTTTCATCTGCAAGCGGGCAGCGCCCTGGTGATGTGGGATGGGCATCACCGCCATCAGCTGGCCCCAGATGAATTCGTGGAGATCACCGTCTCCGAGCATCGCATATCCCTATTGCATCCACAGGGTTACAATTACTTCCAGCGGCTGCGTCACAAGCTGTTGTGGGGTTCGCCCCCGCAGCACAGCAACCAATCCCCGCCAACCCCATCCTGACGCCCCTGCAACCCGACACCCATGCTCCACCAACTCCTCATCCGCAACATGGCCCTGGTAGATCACATGCAGATCGAGTATGGCCAGGGCTTGTGTGTGGTCAGCGGCGAGACCGGTTCTGGGAAATCCCTTCTGGTGACAGCCCTGGGGCTTGCCATCGGCGATCGCGCCGATGCGACTCTCATCCGCAACGGCCAGAAAGAAGCCGAGGTCAGCGCCGTCTTCGATCTCTCACGCCAGCCCCGGGTGCAGCGTCATCTTGAGGAACAGGAGCTGGCCGATGGCAACACATGCATCCTGCGCCGTATCCTGCGACCCGACGGCCGGTTGCGCGCCTGGATCAATGGCCATCCCAGCACCGCCCAGCAACTGCGCGCCGTGGGAGACCTGCTGGTGGATCTGCATGGCCAGCACGAGCATCACCTGCTGCTGCGCCCGGCGCAGCAGCGCATGTTGCTGGATGCCTTCTGCGATCACATGCGCCTGACCAACCTGGTAGCGGAACGCTACCATCGCCTGCGGTTCATCGAACAACGCCTGACCCAGCTGGAGGCAGCAAACGCCGAGCAGGCACACAGGCAGCTCATGCTGCAGCAGGCCATCAGGGACCTCACTGCCCTGGATCCCCAGCCCGGTGAAGCAGAGGAACTGGAGGAACTCTGCCGCACGCTGCGCGCCAAGGAACAGATCCTCGAGGCACTGCGCAGCAGCCTTGCGCTCGCCGAAGACGAGGATCCCAACGCCAGCGGCCTGCTGGCCAGGGCACTGCAGCACCTGCGCCATGCCCTGCCCCTGTCCAGGGAGCTTGCCGGCCCCGTGGCCGAGCTGGAGGCTGTTTCCAGCGCTCTTGGCGATGCGCTGCGTACCCTGCGCCACCTGCAGCACGACCTGGATCTGGATCCGTCGCGCCTGCGGACCCTGGAGGAACGCCGTTTTGCCTTTGCCGAGCTGGCCCGGCGCCATGACGTGCCAGCAGGCCAACTGCATACCGTGCTGGCCTCCCTCAGGCACGAGCAGACCACCACAGAGGGTCATGACCTGGAACTGGCCAGATGCAGGGAAGAGCTGGCAGGGGCCGTGATAGCCTACAACAAGGCGGCCTCCGAACTCAGCGCCAGCCGTCGGGAAGGCGCTGAACGTCTCTCCCAGCAGGTCTCCATGGTAGCGCAGCGCCTGGGAATGCCCCGGGCCCTGATCCAATTTCAGGTACAGCGCCTGGGTGACGATCATGCGACGGTGACACCCCATGGGTGGGATAGCATCCTCGTCCTGGCCACCATGAATCCTGGGGAACCACCCAAACCATTGCCGCAGGTGGCTTCTGGCGGCGAGCTTTCCCGCCTGAGTCTTGCCATCCACAGCTGCATTGCCGCCGATGAATCGGCCACCATGGTTTTCGACGAGGTGGATGTGGGTATCGGCGGAGCCACCGCTCAGATGGTCGGCCTGTTGCTGGCCCGGCTTGCCGCCAACCGGCAGGTGATCTGCGTCACTCACCTGCCCCAGGTGGCGGCCTTTGCCAGCTGGCACCTGCAGGTGAGCAAGGAGATGGGGGCGCACGCCACCACGTTGCAGGCCCAGGTTCTCCATGGCGAGCAGCGCCTCCATGAGCTGGCACGGATGCTTGGCGGGCTCGAGATCACCGCCGCTGTCAAGCAGCATGCCCAGGAGCTGCTGGCCATGGGCCAGCAACGCCAGCTCCTGGCTGACCACGAATGAGTTTTCCAAAAGAACCCTGACAGCCTAGCCATAGGCCAGCAGCAGGATAGACACGGCCAACAGCCACAGGGCCAGCAGCGTCATCCCGCGCTCCCACAGGTTGGCGGTTTGCGGCGTACCGGCAGGCACATCCTTCCAGCCGCTGCACATGGGTTTGACAAGGTTCTCGCCTTTGGCCCAGTAGAGAAGGATGGCCAGGACATGCACCGCCACGGCCGCCAGCAGCACATTGCTCTGCCAGCTGTGCCAGCGGCTCAGCAGGCGGCCCCACCGCACCGGCAGCAGGTGATGCAAAGGCCCCTGAAAAAGGATGTCATCGCTGGCGCACAGGCCAGTGGCCAGCTGTGCTGCCAGCAGCAGCAGCAGCAGAAAGACCATATAGCTGCCCAGTGGATTATGGCCCACTCCAGGCGGTGCCTTGGTGCCGGACAGCAGGTGGCGGGCATGGCGCCAGGCAGTGGCAGGACCATAGCAAAAGGCCCGGAAGCGACTGTAGCGCCCCCCCAGGAAGCCCCAGGTGAGACGGAAGCCCAGCAGCGCTCCAAGGGCATACCCCAGACGCATGTGCCACAGCCGGGCCTCGATACCCAGCCAGCCGGTCACATACATGGCCACCACCACTGCCACCAGCAGCCAGTGAAAGAGCCGCAGCGGCCCATCCCAGATGCGCACCGTCTGCAAGGTCTGGTCCTGCTGGCGCACGGGGCCTGTCAGCCGCGCAACCCCACACCGTCGCGCAGCAGCCGCCACGCATAGAAATAGAACACGGCGATGGTCAGCAACAAAATACCATAGGCAAGCCCGATGGGCACATCGGCCACCCCCACCATGCCATAGCGGAAGGCATTGACCATGTAGACCACGGGATTGAGGTGGGACAGGCCGCGCCAGAAGGGCGGCAACATGTGCAGCGAATAGAACACCCCACCGAGATAGGTGATGGGCGTCAGCACGAAATTGGGAACGATGGCGATGTCATCGAACTTCCTGGCATAGACCGCATTGATGAAACCCCCCAGGGCAAACAGCACCGCGGTCAGGAAAATGACCGACAGCGTGACCAGCCAGTGGGTCATGGGCAGGTGGGTGAAGCACAGGGCAATCAGCAGCACCACCAGACCCACCAACAGGCCGCGACCCACCCCTCCGCAAACGAAACCCAGCAAAATGACGTTGTTGGAGACCGGGGCCACCAACATCTCCTCCACGTAGCGGTTCATCTTGGCCCCAAAGAACGACGAGGTGACATTGGCATAGCTGCTGGTGATCACCGCCATCATCACGATGCCCGGCACAATGAAGGCCATGTAGCTCACCCCGTCGATCTGCGGGATGCGCGAGCCGATGAGGTGGCCGAAGATCAGGAAATACAGCGTCATGGTGATGGCCGGCGGCACCAGCGTCTGGATCCAGATGCGGGTATAGCGCCTGGTCTCCTTGGCTGCGATGGCCCAGAAGGCATGCCAAAACACCTGGCGCAGCGGTTTCAGGACCACCTGGTTCATACCGCCACCTGCCTTGTTGCGGGCTGGGCCTGCTCCCCGATGCCCACCAGACGCGTGAACAGGGCTTCCAGCCGGTTTTGCTTGTTGCGCATGGAATGCACCACGATGCCCCGGGCTGCCAGCAGTGCGAACAGGTCATTGAGGTTCTGGTCGCGGCCCACGCAGACCTCCAACGTCCGCGGGTCCACCAGCTTGACCCCGAAGTCTCCCAGGGACGACAGCACGGCCAGTGGCTCACACAGGTAGAGCACGAACACTTCCGAGTCCAGCTGATCCAGCAGGGACCGCATGGCGGCGTTGGCGATGATCTCGCCATGGTCGATGATGGCCACCTGCCGGCACAAGCGCTCTGCTTCCTCCAGGTAATGCGTGGTGAGGATGATGGTGGTGCCGCTGCGGTTGAGCTCTTCGAGAAAGCCCCACAATCCCAGGCGCAGCTCCACGTCCAACCCTGCTGTGGGCTCATCCAGGATCAGCAGCCGAGGCCGGTGCACCAGGCCACGGGCGATCAGCAAGCGGCGTTTCATGCCGCCGGAAAGGGCTTTGGCCTGCTGCTGGCGCTTGTCGGCCAAGCCCAGGATATGCAGCAGATGCTCCACGATATCGCGCAGTTCCAGGCGACTCAAGCCGAAATAACCCCCCTGGGTATAGAGGATATGCTCCACCTTCTCGAAAGGGTTGAAGTTGATCTCCTGGGGCACCACGCCCAGCATCTGCTTGACGCCATAGGGATTCTGATCGAGACGCTCCCCGAAGACCGTCACCAGGCCACCCGAGGGCCGCACCAGCGAGGCGACGATGCCGATGGTGGTGGATTTGCCAGCCCCGTTGGGGCCCAGCAGGGCGAAGAACTCGCCCTGCTCCACATGCAGGGAGATACCCTTGAGGGCCACCTTGCCATTGGCATAGGTCTTGGTAAGCTGGTGGAGCGACAGGGCATGCACGGGATCGATCATGGTGGATTTTTGCTCTTTGCCCGCAGGTGATCTTGCTATACTACGGTTTGGTTTCTGGTTTTTGGGTTTTCTGGTTTTTGGCTCATGTCCGCGTCTGCCGGACCAGTAAAGACGACCCAGCAAAGCAATTCAGTATAAAACGATTAGGGGGAGGAACGCATCTTGGATTACAAAACGTACATGTGCACCATCTGCGGCTTCATCTACGATGAACAGGAGGGCTACCCCGCAGGTGGTATTCCGGCAGGGACCAAGTGGGAAGACATCCCCGCCGACTGGACCTGCCCCCAGTGCGGGGCCAGCAAGGAAGAGTTCGAGCTGACCGAGCTGTGACCGCCACCGCCCACGCCCGGCACCTTATCTCCTGAGCCAACGCGCAGCACGCCCCAGCACCGTGATGCGCAGGCCAGACCCCTGGCAATCCCGCCTAGCCATCCAGCCGGAAATAACCGATGGCCCTGTTGAGCTCGTCCATGGTGG
>WOZS01000036.1:27121-70282 GCA_011620135.1 Gammaproteobacteria bacterium | reverse complement strand
GGCCAGGGGCGGAATCGAACCACCGACACGCGGATTTTCAGTCCGCTGCTCTACCGACTGAGCTACCTGGCCAAAGGAAGATTTATACCACAACGCGCCGTTTCAGGCCAGTTGCGCACTGGAAGCCAGCCATCACCCATTTGGCTGCATGGGCTTCCCGTGGGTTGGCGATGGCTTGTGAAGACCTGGGCTTTCTCCTGGCTTTGCTGGCGACCCGGCCTGCAAGCATGTTGATTGCTGATCCTGGTTTTTCCGGGCAACTTGCGCTGCAAGGCGTTTTTTTCAATGATCCAGGGGCTTGCCATCGGCGTCCAGGAGCTGGAACTGGCCCAGGGGCAGCTTGCGCAAGGGGGCCTCGATGGCAGAGCGATCGCCCACCACCACCCAGGTCAGGGCCTGGGACTTGAGGATGGCAGCCATGGCTGCCTGGGCCTGGGCGGTGGTGACGGCCTCGAGACGGGCTTTCAGGGTTTTGATGTAGTCGTCCGGTCGTCCATAGGTCACCATGTCCTGGATCTCGCCCAGCACCGCAGCACCGGTTTCGTATTTTCCTGGCAACGAGCGCACCTGCTGTTCCCTGGCCCTGGCGATTTCCTGGTCTTCAAGGGGCCTGGTGCCCAGCAGCGCCTCGATCTCTTTGCGCACTTCAGCTGCAGACTCGGCTGTCTTGTCTGACTGCACCGGCGCATAGAGCAGGAGTGGCCGCTGGCCCTGGGCATCCAGCAGCATGCTGCGGGCGCCGTAGGCCCAATGCTTGTCCTCACGCAGATTCATGTTGAGCCGGGAGAGGAAAGACCCCCCAAAGGCCGTGTTGGCCAGGCGCAGGCCGAGGTCATCGGCCATTTTGCCACCTGGTGCCAGCAAACCTGCCAACAGCAGCGACTGGGGTGAGCCAGGGCGATCCACCACAAAGAGACGGCCTTGTCGCGCTGGCGTCACGGTCGCCAGATTCTTGGCGGGTGCCTTGGGTCCGCTGGCTTGCCAATGGCCGAAGACCTGCTCCAGCAAGGGCATGGCCTGTCCCAGCGTGGTATCACCCACCACCAGGATATGGGCGTTGTCCGGACGCAGCCAGCGCTGCTGGAAGGCAAGGAGATCGGCTTGCTGCAACGAGCTGATGGCCTGCGCAGTGCCGCTGCCCGTCAGCGGGATGCCATAGGCATGGCCGGGACCGTACAGCAGAGGTGGCAACAGGCGCAGGGCGAGCCCCACAGGTTGGGTCTTTTCCTGGGCGATGCCCGCGAGCCACTGGCCCCGCACCCGCTCGATATCGTTCTTGCTGAAGGCCGGCTCCTGGACGATGCTCGCAAAAAGCTTGAGCGATGGGGCCAGCTGGTCGTTGAGGGCATCCAGAGAAGCGATACAGCTGTCCAGGTCACAGCCCACGGCGCTGATCGCTCCCAGGCGCTGCTTGTGTTGCACCACCTGCACGGAATCCAGCTGCTTGGTGCTCTCGTTCATGAGGCTCGTGGTGAAGGCGGCTGTGCCCAGCTTGCCGCCCTGGTCTGCCGCATAACCGGCATTGAAGAGGATGGCGATGCGGGTCAGCGGCATGGCATGGCGCTGGGCCAGGATCACGGGGATGCCATTGGTCAGCCGGGCATGCTCCAGTTCTGGAAAGGTGAGGTCCGGAAAGTGGCGCACCTGGGGTGCGCCTGTGCTGCGGTCGATGGTGCTGGCTATGACCCTGCCTGACTGCTGCACCAGTTGGGGCTGAGGCCGCCTTGCAAGGGCAGGCCGGGCCCCGGCCAGCGGCGCTTCCTTGGCAGGATCCACAGGTGCTGCGGTTGGCACCACGTGCAACGTGTAGGCAGGATGCCCGAGCCAGCGCCTGGCCGCCTCGGCCACCGAGGCGGTGGTGGCCTGTTGGGCGACCTGGAAGTCTTTCCTGTAGGCCAAGGGGTCATGACGATAGACCTGCCCTGCGGCAAGGATCGTCGCCTGACCGGCAAAGCCACCCACCTTCTCCAGGCCACGGATGAAACCGGCACGACCGGTGAGCCTGGCACGGTCCAGCTCATCCTGGCTGGGGCCCTCCTTCAAGAAACGCTGGATCTCCTCCTGGACGGCCTGCTCCACCCTGGCTGGAGCCATGCCCTGTTTCACATCAGCCTGCCACTGCACGAAGCCTGCAAGCGCAAAGGGGGCAACACTCATGGAAACATCGTCTGCCAGCTTGTCTTTGTAGACCAGGCGCTGGTAGAGCCTGGAGGTCTTGCCGCCACCCAGCACGGTGGTGGCGAGATCCAGCAAGACGGCATCTGGCGTGCCCAGCTGGGGAGTCACCCAGCTGCGGTAGATGCGCACCTGGGCCACCTGGTCATGCTGGATGCCACGGTCAGCCTTGTGCAAGGGTGTGACCCAGGGCTGCTGGCGCGGCACAGGAGGCCCGGGCGGGATGTCGCCGAAATACAGCATGGCCTTGTCCCGGGCTTCTGCCACATTGAGATCACCGGCCAGCACCAGCGTGGTGTTGCCTGGACCATAGTAGGCGCTGAACCATTGCTTCACATCATCCAGCGCGGCGGCGTCCAGATCCGCCATGGAGCCGATGGTGTCGTGGTGGTAGGGGTGATTGGCAGGAAAGAGATGGGCCAGGATGTTCTCATCCACCCGACCATAGGGTTCGTTTTCGCCCTGGCGCTTTTCGTTTTGCACCACGCCGCGCTGGGTGTCCAGCTCCTTTTTGCCAATGGCACCCAGCAGGTGGCCCATGCGGTCGGATTCCATCCACAGCGCCAGATCCAGGGCCGTCCTTGGCACGGTCTCGAAGTAGTTGGTGCGGTCGAACCAGGTGGTGCCGTTCATGTCGGTAGCCCCGATGCGCTCGAATGGCTGGAAATAACTGCCGCGGTGATGTTCCGAGCCAGAAAACATCAGGTGCTCGAACAGATGGGCAAAGCCCGTCTTGCCCGGGGGCTCGTCTGCCGATCCCACGTGATACCACACACTCACAGCCACTACGGGCGCCTTGTGGTCCTCGTGGACCACCACCGTCAAGCCATTGGGCAAGGTGAAGCGCGTATAGGGGAGGTCGGGGATGGTCACGGCGGCCCGCAGTTCCTGGGCAGCCAGCGCCAAGCCCAGCGAGATGCCCAGGCCAATGAGGCGCAGCAGCCTAGGCAGATGACCTGTCATTCCTGTTCTCCTGGGTTGGGTCCTGACGGTGTGGTCTTGGGTGATCCGAAGAAAAACTGTTCCATCTGCTCGGCTAAGAAACGCTTGGCCTCGGGCTCGATGACGATCAGCCGGTGTTCGTTGATGAGCATGGTCTGTACCGCGAGCCACTGTTGCCAGGCCTCCTTCGAGACATGTTCATAGATTCTCTGACCCAGCGGTCCGCCCATGGGCGGCTTGTCCAACCCCGGGGCCTCCCTGTTCAGCTTGATGCAATGGACCATGCGCATATGGTTCCTCCTGCCAGCAGGCGAGAATGCGGGCGATGGGCGCGGGCACGCCGACTTCGAGCTGCGTCGGATCGCACCAGCGCCCCTGGGTGCTGCCCGGCCACCGGGCCGGATGGCTGGCATCCCGCATGCGGTGATGCAGGACCCGCACCTCGATGTGCAACATGCGGTGCGTCAGCAGATGACGCAGCTGCCAGCGTGGCGGGGCATCATTCAACTCCTGGGCCAACTGTCCCTGGGCGTGCTCCTGCCCGGGCAAGGACCACAGTCCAGCCCAGATGCCCGGCTCCGGGCGGGGTTCGAGCCAGACCGCACCTGCCTCATTGTAAACCAACAGCAGGCGCATGGTCTGTTCCTTGCGGGGCTGTTTCCCGATACGCACCGGATAGGCCGCCACGGCACCCCGCAGCCGGGCCGCGCAGTGCGCCTGCAAGGGACAGTCTGCACAGCGTGGCGCCCGAGGCAGGCACCAGGTGGCGCCAAAATCCATGAGCGCCTGGGTGTAATCGCGCAGGCGGACGGCAGGCAGATGGGCCTCGGCTAGCCGCCACAGCGCAGCGCGCCCCTTGGCGCTGTGGGACGGTTCATCCAGGGCATGGAAGCGCGCCATGAGGCGTTGTATATTGCCATCCAATACCACCTGCCGTTCGCCATGGGCCTGCACGGCAATAGCCGCAGCAGTGGTGCGACCCACACCGGGCACCTCCAGCCAACCAGCAAAATCCCGGGGCAGGCCGCCCTGGGCGCGGAGCTGCCGGGCGGCCTGATGCAGCCTGTGGATGCGCCCATAGTAGCCGATGCCGGCACAGACGGCCTGCACAGCGTCCTCGGAGGCCTGGGCCAGGGTGGCGAGATCGGGAAAGGTGGCCAGGAAGCGCTGGCGATAGGCCAGGCCCCGGCTGAGTTGGGTCTGCTGCAGCAACACCTCGCCCACCCAGATGGCATAGGGGTCGTTCTCCTGATAGGTGGGCAGATGCCTGCGGCCATGGACATCGAACCAGCCCAGCAAGATGGCTGCCAAGGACATATAAGCCAACTCCAGGGTTTCAGGGTGCTGTGTTACGGCCATTCCCCGGTTTTGCCCTGTGGGGGTGATGCCAATGCAACACATAGACCGCATATCATATAATGGATGGGCGTGAGCCAAACAGAGGGGGTACCATGAGCGAGCAAGCGCAGGATGTGGCAACAAACACGGCGAACAAGAACAACAAGACCCGTTTTCGCCTGGTGACGCGCAGCGATTTCGATGGCCTGGTGTGCGCCGCCCTGCTCAAGGAGCTGGATCTGATCGACGATATCTTGTTTGTCCATCCCAAGGACGTCCAGGATGGCAAGGTAGCGATCACGCCCCAGGACATCACCACCAACCTGCCCTATGTCCCCACCTGCCATCTGGCCTTCGACCACCACAAAAGCGAGGTCCTGCGCCGCGAGTCCCTGCATGCTCCCATGCCTGGCAAGGCGGCGGAAGAGCCGAGCAACCACATCATCGATATAGCCGCACCTTCGGCAGCCCGGGTGGTCTATGCCTATTATGGCGGCGCCAAGGTCTTTGGCAGCATTCCAGACGATCTGATGGCCGCCGTGGACAAGGCCGACTCGGCCCAGTACGACCACGAAGACATCGTCGCACCCAAGGGCTGGGTGCTGTTGAACTACCTCATGGACCCCCGAACTGGCCTGGGGCGCTTCAGGGACTTTCGTATCTCCAACTACCAGCTCATGATGCTGCTCATCGATGCCTGCCGCACCCATACCGTAGAGGAGATCCTGGAGCTTCCTGATGTCAAGGAACGCGTGGCGCTCTACAACCAGTGTCGCCAGGATGCAGAAGAACAGCTACGCCGTTGCACCAAGGTCTTTGATCAGCTGGTGGTGCTGGACCTGCGCCAGGAACAGGTGATCTACCCAGCCAACCGCTTTTTGATCTATGCCCTGTTTCCCGAATGCAATATCTCCATTCATGTCTTGTGGGGCAAGCAGAACCAGAACACCGTCTTTGCCATGGGCAAGTCCATCCTCAACCGCACCTCCAGGACAGACATCGGCAGGCTGGCCCTGATGTTCGGTGGCGGCGGCCATGAGGCGGCAGGCACCTGCCAGGTGGACAACCAGGATGCCCATTATGTGCTGGGCTCGCTGATCCGCCGCATCCTGCACGAAAATGCCTGACGAGCCATTCCCATACCCGGCCCCGTTTCGCCAGACCCGCCGTTCTCCTGGGCTGTCCCGATGTGGTCAGCGCGCCGGGTCGTTTCGCTGCCCGGCGGCGCGTCGTGCGGCTGTTTCTCTTGAGCGCTCCGAGGTATTGTGACCCCCTGGTACACCAACCAGCGCAAGCGCTGCTGACCCAAACCAGCAGCACGCGGCCTCACAGTCGGCCCCCGGAACAAGCATCCCTTTATCCGTCCAAAACAACAGGAATGACCCGGCACGGCGAACCATGCATGGGCAATAAGGTCTTAGGGAAATAAGGTCTCATGGGGGAGAAATCATGCAGGAGAAACAAGGCATGGAAACCATACAAATCGGCACCACGGGACTCAGGCCCACGCGCATTGCCCTGGGCACCTGGGCCATCGGCGGCTGGATGTGGGGTGGTACCGACAAGGAGCAGGCCATCGCCACCATCCTGAGTGCCCTGGAGCGCGGCATCAACATCATCGATACAGCACCTGTCTATGGCCTTGGTGAGGCCGAATGCATCGTGGGCGAGGCGCTCAGGCGCCATGGACGGCGCGATGAGGTGTTGATCGCCACCAAGGTGGGTCTGGCCTGGGACGACACAGGCCGCGTGGTGCGCGACTGCCGCCCGCAGAGCATACGTGCCGAGCTGGAGTCCTCTCTCCAGCGCCTGGGTGTCGAGACCATCGATCTCTACCAGGTGCACTGGCCAGACCCACTGGTGCCCATCGAGGAGACCGCCCGCACCCTGGCCGGGCTGTACGAAGAAGGCAGGATTCGTGCCATCGGCGTCAGCAACTACAGTGTGGCGCAGCTGGAAGCCTTTGCCGCCGTAGCCCCTCTGCACAGCCTGCAGCCGCCATATAACCTCTTCGAGCGTGCCATCGAGCACGACATCTTGCCTTGGTGCCGCGAGCACAAGCTCGCCGTGCTGGCCTACGGCGCCCTGTGCCGTGGTTTGCTCAGCGGCAAGGTTACTGCACAGCGCAAGTATGCCGGTGACGATCTGCGCAACACGGACCCAAAGTTCCAGGCTGGCCGCCTGGAGCAGTATCTGGCCGCCGTCGCCCGGCTGGATGCCCTGGCCAAGGAGCGCTATGGGAAAAACGTGCTGGCGCTGGCCATCCGTTTCATCCTGGACCGCGAACCCAACAGCATCGCGCTGTGGGGGGCGCGCCGCCCGGACCAGCTGGATGCCCTGGCGGATGTGGCGGGCTGGCACCTGGATCAGGAGGCCCTGGCGATCATCGACACCATTTTGGCAGAGGAAATCCATGACCCCGTAGGCCCCGAGTTCATGGCACCTGGCGTGCGGGGCTGAGGTCAGGCCACCATGGAGGCTGGCCATCCAAGGCTTTGCGGTATTGGCCCATCTCATTGGAGTGAGGGCTCGCTGCCCATGGCAGCGGGCGTTATCAAGCCAAGCCCTGCCACACCAGGCAAAACAGCGATGATTTACCGGGAGCTGAGCTTGCAGTCAGCTCACAGACCATCCTGATGCGACAGGGGCCCTTGCAGGTGGTGCAGGCGTAAACCGCTCAACAGCAGGACGCCGCCATAGCAGACGGCACCCAGCAGAATCCAGGACACCAGCCCGGGAATGCTGTCGGCACCCAGATGGCTGGGGCGCAAGGCGGCTTCGGCGGCCATGGTGGCCCCAAGGGCAGCGCATCCCAGGGCTACCCGGGCCAGCCCTACCCCATGGCCACCGGCAAAGGGCTGCACGCCGCTGCGCTTGAGCCACCAGTACAGACCACCTGCCTGGATGTAGGCGCTGATGGACGTGCCCAGCGCCAGCAGGGCATGGGGGGCGTGGGCGCCATGGTAGGCCAAGGGCAGCACCACAGCCACGCTGAACAGGGTGTTGCACAGCACGGACACCACGCCGATGGTCACGGGCTCCCGGGTCTTCTGCCGGGCATAGAAAGACGGCACCAGCACCTTCACCAGGAAAAACCCCGGGATGCCGAAGGCATAGGTCTGCAAGGCGGCTGCGGCCATGGCCACGTCGTGTGGTGAAAAACGTTGCGAGCTGAACATGGTGTGCATGATGGGGGTCGCCAGGGTCATCAGGCCGATGGCCGCCGGTAATCCCACCAGCAGGCTCAGCTCCACGCCCCAGCGCACCAGCTCGTCGAAGCGGCCCCGTTGCGCGGCGGCATGTTCGGTGGCCAAGCTCGGCAGGATGACCGTGCCGATGGCAATACCGAAGATACCCAGGGGAAACTCCATGAGTCGGTCGGCATAATACAGCCAGCTGATGCTGCCTGCAGCCAGCAAAGAGGCCACGATGGTATCCACCAGCAGGTTGAGCTGCGCTACAGAAGCGCCGAACAGGGCCGGCAGCATGATGGTGGCGATGCGCTGGAAAGGGCCACGGCGCAGATGCAGTCTGGGCCGGGGCAACAGGCCCATGCGGTACAGGAAGGGGATGTGCCACAGCAGTTGCAGGACCCCAGCCAGCGGCACGCACCAGGCCAGTGTATAGATGCCGGACAGCCGTTCAGCCAGCAGCGCTCCGGCGATCAAGGTCACATTGAGGATCATGGGGGCTGCTGCGGCCACGGCAAAGCGGCCAAAGGTGTTGAGCGCGCTGCCGGCCAAGGCGGTGAGGCTGATCAGCAGGAGATAGGGAAAGGTGATCTGCAACAGCCCGGCTGCCAGCGCACGCTGGGTGGGGTCGTGGGCAAAGCCTGGTGCGAAGAGCACGACCATCCAGGGTGCGCCCACCAGGGCCAGCGCGGTGAGTGCCAGCAGGAGCAAAGCCAGCGCCGAACTGGCCTCGCTGATGACCACCACGGCACCCTCATGGCCTTCCTTGATCTTGGCCTCGCTCAGGACCGGCACGAAAGCCTGGGCAAAAGCCCCTTCGGCAAAGAGTCTCCTGAAGAAATTGGGAATCTTGAAGGCCACCAAAAAGGCGTCCATGAGGGGACCTGCGCCGAAAACGTGGGCCAGCACCACGTCGCGCACGAAGCCCAGCACCCGGGAGCCCAGCGTGAGGATACTGATATGCAGCGTGGAACTCAGCAGGGAGAGGCGGCGGGTTGTCATGTTGCCCAATGAGTATTCATGCCATCAGCCAGCCCCGCAGCCGGGGAGGCATCAGATGGGCCGGATATCCAGCAGGCGGGTCATCCAGCGTGGCGCCAACTCGCTGCCATGCTGGGCCGCAAGCCATGGCACGATGGCGATTCCCCTGGTGTGCTGCCAATACGCCTGGCAGGTGGCCCACCACAGCAAGGCTGTGGTGAAGGCGGTCCATAGGGCCACGGCGGTCAGCCCAGCACCCGGGGCGTTGGCCAGGGCTGCAGCACTGAGCAGGATGAGGTTGGGGTTGCGCCGGGCCGTCACCAAGCGTAACAAGGAGGTCCAGGGTTTCCAGGTGAACAGCGAACAGGGCCAGGCCAGCCTCGAGAACACACCTTCTGCGATGCGGCCCAGCACATAGCCGGCAAAGATCACCGTCACGACCGGGCCATGCCAGCTCACGCCATGGAGCCCCATCGCCCAGGCCAGGTACCAGAAGGGGGGATGCACGATGTCCATGCCATGGTCCAGTACATGGCCCCAGTGGCTGGATGTGGCCGTGGTCCGCGCCAGCTTGCCATCCACGGTATCCAGCAGGCTCATCAACCAGGCCGCCACAAGCGCCCAGCCGAAGATGCCATGCCAGAAGCCCACGCCGGCGGCCAGCATGCAGGTCGCCCCCAGCAGGGTCACCTGGTTGGGTCGTATGTGCCGCCGGGCGGCCCAGCGGGTCAGCCAGAAGGCCGGCCTGGGCCAGACCAACTTGGTGACGATATCGGTCATGCCCTTGTAGACGGCGGTGAACAGTGCCTGCTCGGCCTGGTCCTGGCCCACCGCATGCACCCGCAGGCACAGGGGGCGGTCGGCGCGGCGCAGTTTCTTGCTGTAGACCCCCGAGAAGCTGTCCGGCGTCATGATCTGACAGTCGGCCAGGCTCGAGATGGACTGCTGGCCGCACAGGATGGCCATGGCAAGGGGAGCCTGCTCATGAGGCACCCAGAGGGCCTGCAGCCCATCTGTGGTGCGCAGGGCGGCGCACCGCTGGGCGGTGAGGGCCTGCAGGAGCCTGTCATCCAGCACCAGGTCGTCCCAGGCCACCAGGGTGCCATTGGGCAGTGCCGACGGGGGTGCTGCCTGCCTCTTGCGGCCGCGTTGCTTCACCATGGCCGTGCTGGCGGCAAGCTCTGCCAGCACCAACTGGCGCTGCAGGCGTGTCTGGGTCGGGATGCCAAAGAGGAGAAAGGTCTCCTGGGTACCGCTGGGAATGACGACGAGGCTGGTTGCCGGAGGAGGCTTGGACTCGTGCTGGGGCAAGACCGCTGTGTTGCGCTGTAACCACATGATTTTTCGTATTATCGGGCACGATGGGCTTCTTGACAAGTGTGGGTCCACGGCTATATGCCGGTCGCCGGACTCCTGGAGATAAGAGCCAGCGTCTCTTGGGTCTGCCGAGCGACGGGGAGGGATGGGATGCGCCACTCAGTGCTCGAGGTGTTCTTCTGCCTCGTGCTGCTGGGGTACCATGACTTTGGCCAGGATGATGCCCAGTTCGAAGAGAACATACATGGGCAAGGCCAGGAAGGTCTGGGAAAAGACGTCGGGCGGCGTCAGGAACATGGCCAGGGCAAAGCAGCCGATGAGCACATAGCCGCGCTGGGCAGCCAGGGTGGCAGTGGTTGTGATGCCGGACCAGACCAGGAGCACGGTGGCAATGGGAACCTGGAAGGCGGCGCCAAAGGCGATGAACATGGCCAGCATGAAGTTCAGGTAATGGGTCATGTCGGTCATCACCGCCACGCCATGGGGGGCCATGGTCGTGAGCACGCCGAACACCAGCGGCAACACCACGAAATAGGCGAAGGCAGCACCAGCATAGAACAGCACGGTGCCCAGCACCACCAGAGGCAGCGCAAAGCGTTTTTCGTTGCCATAGAGTCCCGGGGCGATGAATGCCCAGAGCTGGTGCAGGCAATAGGGGATGGCAATGAACAGGGCGGTTACGAAGGCCAGTTTGATGGGGGCAATGAACGGCGCTGTCACCTCGGTAGCGATCATGGAGGTACCGGCGGGCATCTGGCGCAGCAGGGGCAGGGCAAAAAGGGTATAGAGATGCCGGGCCACGAGGACCAACGGTATGAAGGCGACCAGCACCGCCAGCAGGGCGCGCAGCAAACGGCTGCGCAGTTCGGCGAGATGCTCCAGCAGCGACATCTCGCCGTGCGGGTTGGGCTGGTTAGGCGCCTTGCTGCTCACGAGCGCAGCGGGAATGAGGTCTCCTCATGCCCCGCCTGGGGAGAGGTGGAGTCCAACGCACCCTGGTCTGCCGCTGTCTTTTCAAGCTGCACGGCGATGGGCTCGGTTGCCGGAGCCTGGCCATCCCCGGCTCCGGTCTGTTGGGGAGCATCGGGCCCAGCGGGTGCAGGATCGGGGCGGGTTGCCTTGCCGAGGTCCACGCCATGCCCTGCACGACTTTCTTCCTGATCCGGGGCGCTGGGCAGCCACCATTGCTGATGCTGGGCCTGGGTGCTGACCGCAGCACGCAGCTGCGCCACCTCGCCGCGCAGTCGGCGCAGTTCGTTGAAGGCTTCACCATGCTCGCCCAGCGCCAGCTCATCTTCCACCATGCGCCGCGCTGCCTCAGCCTGCTGGCGCAGGTGCCGGATGAAACCGCCGGCACGCCTGGCAAAAGCAGGCAGCTTGTCCGGGCCCAGCACCAGTAGTGCCACCACGAACAGCAGCACCAGCTCGGTCATACCCACCTCGAACATGGCTCAGGACTGCCTGTGGTCCGCCTTTTCCCGTTCCCCGGCTCCCTGGGTACGGCCCTCGAGCCTGGGGGGTTCCGACATGGCGGTCTGCTCGCTGGCAGGGGTGGTGGGCTGTTCCTCGGGCTTGGGTTCTTCCTTCATGGCAGAACGAAACCCCTTGACCGCCTCACCCAGGTCGCTGCCCAGCCCGCGTAGCTTCTTGGTACCGAACACCATGGCCACCACCAGCAGCAGAATCAGCAGATGCCAGAAGTTCATGCCACTCAAACCCATTGTCTCATCCTCCTGCGCGCCGTGCGCGCTCTTCCAATCCTGAGATGCCAAAGCGGCGTGCCAGTTCCGCGAGCACAGGTCCTGGGCCGATGCCGCGGGATTGCAGCAGGACCAGATTGTGAAACCACAGATCGGCGCTCTCGGCCACCAGCCTGGCATCTTCCTCACCCAGCCCGGCCAGCAGCACCTCGCAGGCTTCTTCCATCAGTTTGCGCCCCATGACGGAAGACCCGCCGGCAAACAGCCGAGCCACGTAGGAACTGTCAGGCGCTGCCTCACGGCGGCTTGCCAGGACATGCCCCAGGGCATCCAGCACGGTGGCCTCCACCTCGGTGGCTGGAGTGGGCCCCTCCCCCACAGGCACGAAAAAACACGATGTGGCCCCAGTATGGCAGGTGGGACCCTGGGGTGCCACCCGCAGCAACACGGCGTCCTGATCGCAGTCCAGGTAAACCTGCTGGACGAGCAGCGTATGACCGGACGTCTCGCCTTTCTCCCACAGACACTGGCGGCTGCGGGAATAGAACACCGCGCGGCGCCGTGCCATGGTGGCCTCGAAGGCCTCGCGATTCATGAAGGCCACCATCAGCACCCTGCCGGTGATCCAGTCCTGGGCCACCGTGGGCACCAGGTCCTGCCACTGGGGTGGCCATACGACCTCCTGGGATGGGCTGCTCACAGGCGCACCACAATGCCATGCCTGGCCAGGAAGGCCTTGGCCTCTGGGATGCTGTATTCACCGAAGTGAAAGATGCTGGCTGCCAGCACCGCATCGGCGCCACCTTCCTTGAGTCCCTCCAGCAGGTGGCCCAGTTCGCCCACCCCACCCGAGGCGACGATGGGGCAATCCACCACGGAACGCACGGCGCGCAGCAAGGCCACATCAAACCCTGTGCGGGTGCCGTCACGATCCATGCTGGTCACCAGGAGTTCGCCAGCCCCCAGTTGCACCGCGCGTTGTGCCCAGGCCACCGCATCGAGCCCCGTGGGCCTGCGTCCGCCATGGGTGAAGATCTCCCAGCCGCCATCCCCCCGCGCCCGGGCGTCGATGGCCACCACGATGCACTGGTTGCCGAAACACTGGGCGGCGCGCTCGATCAGCGTGGGGTCGGCCACCGCGGCGCTGTTGATGGCCACCTTGTCGGCTCCGGCGCGCAGTGTGGCACGAATATCGTCCACCGTAGCCACGCCCCCTCCCACGCTCAACGGGATGAAGACCTCCTCGGCCAGGCGCTCCACCACATGCAGCATGGTTTTGCGTGCCTGGTGGCTGGCCGAGATGTCCAGGAAAAAGAGTTCGTCGGCCCCTGCTGCGGCATAGCGCCGTCCTACCTCGACTGGATCCCCGGCATCGCGCAGGGCATTGAAGCGCACGCCCTTGACCACACGCCCTTGGTCCACATCCAGGCAGGGGATGAGGCGGCGGCGCACCACGCCCCAGGGTGGCGCATGTTGGGGGGTTGCGCCATGGGGGGCTGGTCCTGCCGGTGGATTACCGGGATGAGGGCTGTTCATGACAGCGTCGCCAGGGCTTCGCCCCGTTGCCCCAGGATCCACAGGGGGAGCCTGTCCTCGTACAGGGCACGGCCCACCACCACACCCGCCAGATGCCCCAGTCGAGCCAAGCGCGCCACATCCTCCATGCTGCCCACGCCGCCCGAGGCCCACACCGGCACCGCCAGCGCCCTGGCCATGCCCGGGGCGGTGGCGGTGTCGGCGCCACAGAGCATGCCATCGCGCTCGATGCTGGTGACGATCAGTCCCGCTGCCCCCTGGGCCACGAGTCTTTTTGCCAGATCCAAGGGATGCAGCTGGGCATCGGCGTCCTTTACCCAGCCCGAGACAGCCACCCGGCCGGCGCGCACATCGATGGAGCCCAGTACCTGGCCTGGCCAACGGGTGCACAGCGCGGCAAAGAACGCCTCGTCATGGACCGCCGCTGTGCCCAGGATGACCGCATGGGCACCTGCGTCAAGGTAGGCATCGGCCGTGGTGGCCTGGCGAATGCCACCTCCCACCTGGACCGCAAGCCCGGGAAAATTCTTGATGAGGGTGGCGATCAGCTGGGCATGCACGGCCCTGCCAGCCACGGCGCCATCGAGGTCCACCACATGGAGCCTCATGGCCCCTGCAGCCACGAACCGTGCCGCCACCTCAAGAGGCTCGCCAAACTCGTCGGCCTGTTCCATGTGGCCCTGGCGCAGCCGCACCACCCGACCGGCCTTGAGGTCGATGGCAGGCACCACAGCAAACTGGGAGCAGAGGCGGTTCGTGGTGCTGTGCTGGTCTGGATGAGTCATGAGGGGGCTGGCTGCCATTGGACGAAATTCTGCAGGAGGCGCAGGCCGGCCGGCCCGCTCTTTTCGGGATGAAACTGAACGGCAAAGATGTTGTTCTGCAGCACGGCGCTGCCAAAAGGCGTGCCATGGGCACTCAGTGCCGCCACCGCAGGCGCCGATGCCTCCAGGAAGTAGCTGTGCACGAAATAGAACAAGGCTCCTTGTTCCATGCCCTGCCACAAGGGGTGCTCGCCATGCTTCGGCTGCACGTCGTTCCATCCCATGTGCGGCACGGCCAGGCCCGGTGTGGCAAAGCGCCGCAGCTTGCCCGCCAGAAGGCCCAGCCCAGCAGCCCCGCCATGCTCGCTGCTGTATTCGAACAACAGCTGCATGCCCAGGCAGACCCCCAGGGTGGGCCGCTGCGGGATCAGTTGTCGCAGGGCCACATCCAGCCCCCGGCGCGAGAGCTCCGCCATGGCCTCTCCCATGGCTCCTACGCCGGGCAACACCAGTCGGCGTGCCTCGGCCAGCACCGCGGGCTCGCCGGTGAGGCGTATGGTCTCGCCCGGGGCCACATGGGCCATGGCCTTGGCGATGGAATGCAGGTTACCCATGCCATAGTCCACGATGGCGATCACAACATCCCCTTGGTGGACGGAATCTGCCCTTTCCATGGCGAGACCGCTGCGCTGCGGCTCATGGCAAAGGCCAGGGCCCGACCACAGGCCTTGAAGACCGTCTCGGCCTGGTGATGAGCGTTGCGGCCGCGCAGGTTGTCCACATGCATGGTGCAGGCGGCATGATTGGTCAGGGCGCGAAAGAACTCCTCGAACAGATCCACGTCGAAATCCCCCACCCGGGCGCGCCGGAATGGCACACGATAGACCAGGCCGGGCCGCCCGGAAAGGTCGACCACCACCCGGCTCAATGCCTCATCCAGCGGCACATAGGCATGCCCATAGCGGGTTACCCCGGCCTTGTCACCCAGTGCCGCCTGCAATGCCTGGCCCAGGACGATGCCGGTATCCTCGACCAGATGGTGGGCGTCCACGTGGAGGTCTCCTGTGGCCTCGATCACAAGGTCCATGCCGCCATGGCGCGCCAGCTGTTCCAGCATGTGTTCGAAGAAAGGCAGGCCAGTGCGCAGCTGTACCATGCCCGTGCCGTCAACCGTCAGCTCCAGGCGGATGCTGGTTTCCCTGGTGGTGCGCTCCACCAGGGCATGGCGGCGGTTTTCAGCAGCCGGCGTCATGCCAATCCGGCTCAGGCAGGCACTCTGCGTCGACATGGCCATGTGGCGTGGGGCGCTGGGCGTGCAGCGTGGCCACGACCGCACCCCGGCCCAGCAGGCGGCGCTGGCGTTTGGGGCGCACCGGAATCACCAGGGGCCGCATGACGCGTTTCTTGGCCACAACCACCGAAACCGCCCCGAAGGAGGCCAGGGCGTGCGCGGCGCGCCGCTCTACCCAGCGCGCCACCGCTGAGTCGGCACCAAGATGCGTGGGAGGGCCAAACCACACGCCACGCACAGTCTCGATCTCATAACCCAGCAAGGCGAGCCAATCCAGCAGACGCCTCTGCCCAGGGACGACTTGTCGCGGGCGCCTGCCCCAGGCGTGCAGCATGCCCCACAGGCTGGTGGGGTTGTGCATGGTGATCACCAGACGACCCTGGGGCGCCAGGACCCGATCGGCCTCGCGCAGCACGGCATGAGGCTGCTTGCTGTGATCCAGGACATGAAGCAGCAACACCATATCCATGCTCTCGGAGGCCACCGCAAGCTCCTCGGGCTCACAGACCAGCACCGGCATCATGCCGGCCAACCCTCGGGGCCACCATGAGGTGGCCAGGACGATACAGGCGGCCTTGACCCGCTCGATCACAGGAGGGGACGATCCCCAATGCCCCACCTGCAGCACATAGGGAGCGGCCATCCTGGCCAGGAGTTGCCCGACCACCTCACGTTCGCGCTGCAGCAGGGCCGCGGCCGCCCGGTTCTCCAGGTGATGTCGTGGGTGCCGCTGCCGCATGTCCCCGTCCTCCATTTTCCAGTCCCTAGTGCGTTATTATATCCCAATACCCATCCGCCCTGGATGGCCAGCCGACATGTGAGCCTGTGAACTTATGGACATCATCGAACCCATTGCAGCCTTTGCGGACAATTACATCTGGTGTCTGCGTCATGGGGATGGCCAGGCTGTGGTTGTGGACCCTGGTGACGCCAGGCCAGTGCTCGAATACCTGCGCGCCCAAGGTCTCAGTCTTGCAGCCATACTGGCCACCCATCACCATCCCGATCACGTGGGGGGCATCCCAGAACTCCTGGAGCACTATCAGGTTCCGGTCTATGGCCCAGCCCATGAAGACATCCCCGGGCGCACCTTGGCCCTGGAGGATGGCCAGTCCTACCAGATTCCCGGCCTGGCGGAACCACTGTGGGTCTTGGAGGTGCCCGGCCATACAGCGGGCCATGTGGCGCTCTACCAGCCCGGTGAGCCCGGTGTGCTCTTTTCCGGTGACACGCTGTTCAGTGTGGGTTGCGGGCGCTTGTTCGAGGGAACCGCGGCCCAGATGCAGCATTCATTGAGCCGCCTGCGCACCTTGCCCGATAACACCCTGCTCTATTGCGGCCATGAATACACCATGGCCAACTGTCGCTTTGCCCTGCATGTGGAGCCAGCCAACCGGGCGCTGCACGCCTGGATGGCCGAGGTGGAGCGCCGCCGGGCGGCGGGTCTGCCCAGCCTGCCCGCCATCCTCGGTACCGAGAAGCAGGTCAATCCTTTCCTGCGCTGGGATGAGCCTCAGCTCATGGAGCAGCTGCGCTTCAGGACCGGACAGGACCTCTCCGACCCGGTGGCTGTCTTTGCGGCGGTGCGCAGCTGGAAAGACCAATCCTGAGCAGGAGGGTCTATGCGAGCCAACCAAGGTAAAAACTAAAAACCAAGCCAACAAAACATGAATCTGGCAAAACCAAGGGGTTATCCTGCCCTGGCAGTCGCTGTGTACAGGAGAAGATGATCATGGGTCTTTTGACCGGACGTCGTGCGCTGATCGTGGGCATAGCCAGTGAGCGCTCGCTGGCGGCTGCCATCGCTACGGCCATGGCGGAGGAAGGCGCCGAGCTCATGCTCACCTACCAGAACGAGCGGTTGCGGGAGCGGGTGGCAACCATTGGCGGGGCAGTGGGTGCCAAGGCCTGCCTGCCCTGTGAGGTCACCGACGAGGCTTCCTTGCAGGCGCTGTCCGCCGGACTGGCTGCGCAATGGGATGGCCTGGAGATCCTGGTGCATGCCGTGGCCTTCGCGCCGGCCGAGAGCCTGCGCGGTCGCTATATCGAAAGCGTCAGCCGGGAAGCCTCAACCGTGGCCCATGATGTCTCATCCTACAGCCTGACGGCATTGGCAAGAGCCACCCACTCCCTGTTGCGCAAGGGGCGGGATGCCGCGCTGCTCACCTTGAGCTATCTGGGTGCCGAGCGGGCCGTGCCCAATTACAACATCATGGGGCCGGCCAAGGCGAGCCTGGAGGCCAGCATGCGTTACCTGGCCGCCGATCTGGGTCCCGAGGGGATCCGTGTCAACGCCATCTCGGCGGGCCCCGTGAAGACGCTTGCCGCCTCGGGCATCTCAGGCTTTCGCACCATGTTGCAGCATCATGCCGAGCAAGCCCCGCTGCGCCGCAATATCGAGGCGCGCGAGGTGGCCCAGGCCGCCGTTTTCCTGTGTTCAACCCGGTCATCCGCCATCACCGGCGAGGTGTTGCATGTGGACGCAGGCTATCATGCGGTCTAGCGCCTGCACTATATCTTCTCATATATATGTTTGGAGTATAGGTATGATCCTTGCTGCTGAACCACGTCCCGCGTCGCTCCGTTGCTCATCATGAGTGGTGACAAGACCGATGCCAAATCGGCCAAATCGGTGGATCCGTGGGGAGGAAAGTCCTTCTTCCAGTCCATCCCCCATGTGAGAGCCCTGGATATCACCCCTGTGGATACAGGTCCTGGGCAGGCCACATTGCGCCTACCCTACAACGCGGCCCTGGCTGGGCACCCGGCAAGCGGTATCCTTCATGGCGGGGCCATCACCACGCTGGTTGATACCGCCTGCGGCATGGCGGTCTTTCTGGCCATGCGCCAGCCGGAACCCATCGCCACCCTGGACCTGCGCATCGATCACATCCGCGCCCCCACGCCGGGAAGCGATGTGCTGTGCCGGGCGCACTGCTATCGCGTGGCTCGGGAGATCGCCTTTGTGGAAGCGGAAGTGATCGAGGCCCATACCATGGCGCTGGTGGCGCGCAGCATCGGCACGTTCATTCGCACCAGTTCGCCGCAGCGCCGCGAGGCTGAGCAGCCCATGGAAGGGCGCGCATGAACATGATTGCAGATCAACTCAGGGCGGCCTATGCTGCGGGCGATCCTGACGGGTTGCTGGCGGTGGTTCCTTACGCGCGTTTTCTAGACATGTCGGCCCATCTGGAGCCGGATGGCCCACGGTTCGAGCTCGCCTTCCAGGAGCGTCTGATCGGCAACATCGCCATCCCGGCGCTGCATGGCGGCGTGGTGGCCGGTTTCCTGGAGGTGGCCACCATCGCCCATCTCATGTGGCACAGCCAGACCGCCGATCTGCCCAAGACCATCAACTTTTCCATCGATTACCTGCGCTCGGCCCGTTCGGCGACCACCCATGCCGCCTGTCGTCTGACCAGGGTGGGGCGTCGCGTGGCCCAGGTGGGCGCCGAGGCCTGGCAGGAAGACCGCAGCCGCCCCGTTGCCGTGGTACGCGCCCATTTCCTGCTGCCCGAGCTGCTGTCGCAGGACTGACCCACCCACGCAGCTGCCGCGCTGCGGCGTCATGAACGATGAATGGCAAATGGTCCCCAGGCCTGGCAGACGGGCATGAGCTCGATGCTGTTGATGTTGACATGGGCAGGCAGGCCCAATACCCAGAGCACCGTATCTGCTATGTCCTCTGCCGACAATGGCCTGGTGCCCTGATAGACGGCCGCGGCTCGGTCCTTGTCACCCTTGAAGCGCACCTGGGAAAACTCGGTTTCACACATGCCGGGCTCGATGGTGGTGACCCGAACGCCGGTGCCCAGGAGATCACTGCGCAAACCCTTGCCGAACTGAGCCACAAAGGCCTTGGTGCCGCCATAGGTGCAACCACCTGGATAGGGATAATGGGCAGCCACCGAGCCCATGTTGACCACATGGCCCAGGCGGCGCTGGGTCATGCCCGGCAGAAAGACCGAGGTGGCATACAACATGCCCTTGATGTTGGTGTCCACCATGGTTTCCCAATCCTCAAGCGCGGCCTGCTGGGCTGGCTCGAGGCCCAGCGCGAGGCCGGCGTTGTTCACCAGCACGCTCACCGCCGGCCAATCGTCCGGCAGGGCAGCGGGCAGCGCGGCCAAGGCTTCGTGATCACGCACGTCCACCGTCTGCCACCACAGACGCACGCTGCCCAGCTCCTCGGCAAGCTCCTCCAGGCGTTCCCGGCGGCGCCCCAGGGCCACCACATGAAAGCCTGCACGGTGCAACCCTTGGGCGATGGCACGGCCAAAGCCGGCTGTGGCCCCTGTGACCACGGCAGTCCCCGGCACAAGTCCATTGTCAAGGGGTTGGGGTTTTTTCTTCTGCACCATGCCCAGCTCCGCATCAGTTGCGCTACAGCTTCATTATAAGCCGAATAAGCCGACACCACCTTACGGAGGATCCCGCAAGCCTCATGGCAGGGGCATTGGCGCGTCCCCTAGGGCCATTCCTGTCTGGGCTGCCCTGGCGCGGTCAGTGTTGCCAGGGCGTCCAACACCGCATGGCCCTGATGCAGTATGGCGGTTACCTGGGAGGTGATGGGCATACGGACCCCATGGTGCAGCGCCAGGTCATGGATGATACGGGCGGCATAATAGCCTTCTGTGACCTGGCCAATCATGGCCCTGGCGCTGGGCACGGGCCAGCCCTGGCCCAGGTAGAGCCCCAGGCGGCGGTTGCGGGAGTGGTTGTCGGTGGCGGTCAATACCAGATCGCCGAGACCCGAAAGTCCCATGAGGGTCTCGGCCGAGCCGCCCAAGGCCTCGTTGAGGCGCAGCATCTCTGCCAGGCCGCGGGTCACCAGGGTGGCCCGGGTGCTGGCGCCCATGCGCATGCCATCTGCCACCCCACAGGCGATGGCGATCACATTCTTGCTGGCACCCCCCACCTGGATGCCGGTGAGATCGTCACTGCGGTAGACGCGAAAGCGGCCATCGTGCAGGGCAGCGGCCAGCTCATCCCCCCAGCAGCGCTCCGTTGCCGCCAGCGCCACGGCGCAGGGTAGCCCGGCGGCAAGCTCTCTGGCGAAGGCTGGGCCTGAAAACACAGCATAGGGCCGGGATCCCAGTGTTTGGCGCAGATACTGGTGGGTCAGCATGCCCTGGGGGGTGGCGAACCCCTTGAATGCCCAGGCGATGCGGGCATGGGCAGGCAGATGGGTTTTCATGATGGGCATGAGACCAGGCAGGGCATGACTGGCCCCTGCCAGGATGATATCATGATGCTTTTGCAGGGCGCTGGCCAGGTCGGGCTCGATGGTCAGGCCAGGCGGAAAGGGGCAATCGGGCAGGGAGGCGGCATTTTCGTGCCGGGCGGCCATATCCCGCAGGGCCGCGGGGCGCTGGCCGGTGAGCGCGACCTGGATATCATGCCGGGCCAGGTGGATGGCGAGCGCGCTACCCCAGGCGCCGGCCCCCACGATGCAGCATGCGTCCATGACCCTCAGGAGCCGTTGTGTCCTCCCCCTTGGGCAGGGGCAGTCGCTATCCCGCCCCCCTGCGCCTGTTCGCGGCGAGCATCATACAGCGCCTCGAAATTCACAGGCGCCAGCAGGAGCGGTGGGAATCCAGCCTTACCACTCAGATCGGCGATGGCTTCCCTGGCAAAGGGGAACAGCTGGGCGGCACAAAAGGTGCCCAGCAGGCGATGACGCTCGTCCTCGCTCCAGCCGCTCAGCGTAAAGAGCCCCGCCTGATGCACCTCCACCAGGAAGGCAGTGGCTTCATCCATGCTGACGGTGACGGTCACCGTCAGCACAAGATGAAACAGGTTCTCATCCAGCATGTCTATGGCGCTGTCCAGGTCCACCTTGGCCTGGGGGGTCCAGTTTTTGGTAAAGACCTCTGGGGCATTGGGCACCTCCAAGGAGGCGTCCTTGAGATAGATTTTCTGTATGGCCAGCTGGCGTTGTTCTGCAGACATTCCGCCGCTTGTTATCTGATCGCTCATGCTGCTCCGATGCTGTGGCCCCTCTGGGAAGGGTGTGATATGATGATCTTAATTCAATTGCGTTGATCATCAGAAAAGCGTTTCATCAACCATTAAACCTAAGCATTGCCGCGATATCTGCCTGGTGATGGCAGCCCCCTGAGGGGTCTTGTCAGCAGTTTACTCGCGTGACCTAGTGCTTGCCCTCAACCAGCGGCAGGCCTTCCTGGCGCCAGCCATTGAGACCATGACGCAGGATGAACACGGGTTGCTGCCCGGCCAAGGCCTGTTTTGCCTCGAGCGCCATTGTGGCAGAAAACGTGCCGTCATGGCAACAGAGAATGAGAGGGCCATCCAGTTTCTTGCCCTGGAGGTGTTCGGCGAGGCGCTCCGGGTTGACATGGTGAGCCCCGGCAATATGGCCCTCGCGGAATTGAGCGGCATCCCGCAGGTCGATCAGATAGGCGTTTTCCCGGTTGAGCATGACGGTGAGCAACTGCGGAGTGACTGTTGCTGGCCGGCGGCGCAGGCGCCACAGCTCCAAAAGGCCCAGCGCCAGGGTGCTGCACGCAAACAGCCCCACCAAAACACCATGGCGCATCATGAAATCCAGTAACTGCGAGATGGTCAAATGAAGTATCCTGTTATGATGGTTGATTGGGTCAATAGTATGATCGACTTTTCCTGTGTTTTGGCAAGTCCTGCCCTGCTATCCATAGCACCCAAGCAGCCTGGGACATGAATGAAGGGAGAGCGCACCATGTTGGTCTTGGTGGTCCTGGATGGTTGGGGATATCGCAAAGAGACGAACCATAACGCCATCGCTGCTGCTGACAAACCCACCTGGGATCGCTGGTGGGCCAAGCAGCCCCATACCCTGATCCAGGGCTCGGCCCGCTTCGTGGGTCTGCCTGATGGGCAGATGGGCAATTCGGAAGTGGGTCATATGAATCTCGGGGCTGGACGAGTGGTCTACCAGGATTCCATGCGGATCTTCAATGCCATCGAGGATGGCAGCTTCTTTGAGAACGAAGCCCTGCGGGGAGCCTGCCATACCCAGGGCACGCTGCATGTGATGGGCTTGCTTTCCCCTGGAGGGGTGCATAGTCACGAGCAACACATCCAGGCCATGATCCGTCTGGCTCATCAGCAAGGTGTGCGGCGGCTGCTGCTCCATGCCTTCCTGGATGGCCGCGATACGCCGCCACGCAGCGCTCTGGCATCCATTGCGGCCATGGAGCAGCTCATGGCTGAACTGGGGGTGGGCCGCATTGCCTCGGTGGTGGGGCGATATTATGCCATGGATCGCGACAAGCGCTGGGACCGCACCGAGCGGGCCTATCGTCTGGTGGTGCAGGGCGAGGCCCCCTTTCACGCCCGCAGCGCCCAGGAAGCCCTGGAGCAGGGATACGCCCGGGGTGAGAACGATGAGTTCATCCAGCCCACCGTGGTGCTCGATGGCCCAGGGCATAACGCTGTCATGGCGGACGGCGATGCGGTCGTGTTCATGAACTTCAGGGCCGACAGAGCCCGTCAACTCACCGAAGCCCTGGTCAACGAGTCTTTTGAGGCCTTTGAGCGACCCAACTGGCCTCGGCTGGCCATAATGGTGTCCCTGACGATGTATCGCAATGATTTGCCCACGACGGTTGCCTTTCCCCCCGTGGTCTTGAACGAGGTGCTGGGTGCGGTGTTGGCTGAGCATGGGGTGCATCAGCTGCGCTTGGCAGAGACCGAGAAATACGCCCATGTCACTTATTTTTTCAATGGCGGCCGGGAAGACCCCTTTCCCCTGGAAGAACGCCAACTGGTGCCATCACCCAAGGTGGCCACCTACGACCTCAAGCCGGAAATGAGCGCCCTGCAGGTGGCCGAGCATCTGGTTCAGGCGGTGCGCTCTGGGGAGTTTGGTTTTATTCTGTGTAACTTTGCCAACGCCGACATGGTTGGGCATAGCGGACATTTCGAGGCCACCAAGAAGGCCATCGAGGTCTTGGACCACTGTCTTGGCCTGCTCGATGCCGCTTTGGCCGAGGTGGGTGGCGAGGCGCTGATCACTGCTGACCATGGCAACGCCGAACTCATGTGGGACGATGAGACGGGTCAGGCGCACACGGCCCACACTACCAATCCCGTCCCCTTCATCTATGTGGGGAACAGAAAGGTGCAGATGGAAAAAACAGGGAGCTTGTGCGATGTGGCCCCGACGGTGCTGCACCTTCTGGGCTTTGCCCAACCCGTCGAGATGACCGGACGACGCCTGCTTTCATTGGTGCAATAGGTTTTCGAAATGGAGGATGAGGGGCATGGCGTTTGAGCCGCGAGAGATGAGCAAGCAAAAAAATTCCGGAAAACCCAAGTCGCTTAGCAGGCACGTGCTACTGGGCGTACTGCTGGGTGTATTGCTGGCAGCAGGTGCTGTCGATTTCAACCACCGTCTCGAGGCGAGTGCCACCCCCGCCACGTCCCAGTCCCCGCTGCCCCTGACCGATTTGCAGAAGTTCGCTGCCATACTTGAGCGGGTTCGCTCCCAGTACGTGGAAGAAGTCAGCGACAGCAAGCTCCTGGAAAATGCCATTCGGGGCATGTTGAACGGTCTTGACCCCCACTCGTCCTACATGGATGCCGACGAGTTCAGGGAGATGCAGATCACCACCTCCGGACGCTTTGGGGGGCTGGGCATTCAGGTCCAGGCCGATGAAGGTTTCATCCGGGTGGTGGCCCCTCTGGATGACACCCCTGCCAAGCGTGCTGGTATCCAGGCGCGCGACCTGATTATTCGTATCGACGACCGTTCCGTCCAGGGCATGGACCTGGAAGAGGCGGTCAAGCTGATGCGCGGCGATCCGGGCACATCTCTTACCCTGACGCTGGTGCGGGAAGGCCGTGATACCCCCTTCAAGGTCAAGTTGACCCGTGAGGTGATCAAGGTGGCCAGTGTCAAATCGCGGCTGCTGGATGAGGGGATCGGCTATATCCGTGTCACCCAGTTCGCTGCCGAGGCCACCAACGAGGCCAGCAAAGCCCTGGAACAGCTCCACAAGGAAGCCAAGGGCCCCCTGAAGGGTATCGTGCTTGATCTGCGCAACAATCCAGGGGGTTTGTTGAGTGATGCGGTGAGCATGTCCGACCTGTTTCTCAATAGCGGGCGCATCGTATATACCAAGGGCCGTGTGCCCGACTCGAGGCAGGATTTCGACGCCACCCCAGGTGATGTGCTCCATGGTGCCCCCATGGTGGTGCTGGTGAACCAGGGCTCGGCCTCGGCTGCGGAGATCGTCGCAGGGGCCCTGCAGGACAATCATCGGGCACTGCTCATGGGCTGGACTACCTTTGGCAAGGGTTCTGTGCAAACGGTGATGCCCTTGCCCACGGGAGATGCCATCAAGCTGACCACGGCACGGTACTACACGCCCAGCGGCCGCTCCATCCAGGCCGATGGCATTCACCCAGATATTGTCTTGCCTGCGCTTACGGTCAGTGGCGAGAACAAGGAGGTGTCCTTAGATGCGACCCGCGAGGCAGACCTGCGTGGTCGGCTTTCAGGGACTGTCGAGGCTGTCCGTTTCAAGGACATAGACCGGGCCCAACTCAGCCAAAAACTGGCCCAGGAAGACTATGCGATCTATGAAGCCCTGAACCTCCTGCGCGCCCTGTCGATACAAAGGGCCTACCTGGACAAAAACCAGGTGGCAGCTGCCCCATGAGGCGTTGAGGCGCTATTTTCATTGTAATGTTCCACGTGAAACCCTCGGTGCCGTCAGGCCGGATGGGTTGATCTTTCATGGCCACCATGGCCATGGTGTCTGTGGTTTATTGACAGAGGGATTGCACAAGGCATGGCAACCACCAGCGAATACGATTCATCCCATATCAAGGTATTGCGTGGTCTTGAGGCGGTGCGCAAGCGGCCTGGTATGTACATCGGCGATACGGATGATGGCACTGGGCTGCATCACATGGTGTTCGAGGTGGTGGACAACGCCATTGACGAGGCGCTGGCAGGTTATTGCACCACCATCCAGGTCATCATCGGTGATGATGGGTCTGTGACCGTGGCCGACAATGGCCGGGGCATTCCTGTGGACATCCATCCCGAGGAAGGCCGCTCGGCAGCCGAGGTGGTGATGACGGTGCTCCATGCCGGCGGCAAGTTTGAAAATGAGATGTACCAGATCTCAGGGGGCCTGCATGGTGTCGGCATCTCGGTGGTCAACGCATTGTCTTCCCGCCTGGAGCTGACCATTGCCAAGCAAGGCTTGCTCTATTATCAATTGTATCGCGATGGCGTGCCCCAGGCACCATTGGCCGAGGTGGGCAAAAGCGCACACAACGGCACCACCGTACGCTTCTGGCCCAGCCCAGAGGTGTTCTCTGCTGTCATCATCAAGACCGAGATCCTGGCCACCCGACTGCGGGAACTGTCCTTTCTGGTGCCCACGGTACAGATCACCCTGGAAGACCAGCGTACGGGCGAGCGCCACGAATACGCCCATGCCGGGGGACTTGTGGAGTTTGTGCAATATCTGAACAAGGCCAAGGCACCACAGCACAAGCATATCTTCGTATGCCACAGCAAGAAGCCAGGGCTGGAGGTGGAGATTGCGGCGCAGTGGAATGACAGCTACCAGGAGCATGTGTTCTGCTTCACCAATACCATACCGCAACGTGACGGGGGCACTCATTTGAGCGCGCTGCGCACCGCTGTGACCAAAACGCTCAAGTCCTACATCGAGGAGCAGTGGCCCAACAAGGTGCAGAAACTGACGCTCAGCGGTGATGACGTGCGCGAAGGCATGACCGCCGTGCTGTCGCTCAAGTTCCCCAACCCCAAGTTCTCCTCGCAGACCAAGGAAAAACTGATTTCTTCCGAGGTGCGTGCCCCCATCGAGGCCGCAATAAGCGAGGCTTTCGGTGCCTTTCTGCTGGAGCATCCCGAAGACGCCAAGGCCCTGGCCGACAAGCTCATCGATGCCGCCCGTGCCCGGGAGGCGGCGCGCCGCGCCCGGGATCTCACCCGACGCAAGGGTCTGCTGGATGTGGCCGGACTGCCAGGCAAGTTGGCCGACTGCCAGGAAAAGAATCCGCGTGAATGTGAGTTGTTCATCGTGGAAGGAGATTCTGCAGGTGGTTCTGCCAAACAGGGCCGCGACCGCCGTATCCAGGCGGTGCTGCCGCTCAAGGGCAAGATTCTCAATGCCGAACGTGCCCGGGCAGAGAGGATCTTTTCGTCCGTCGAGGTGGCCACACTGATCACGGCCCTGGGGTGCGGCATTGGCACGGTGGATTTCAACCCCGACAAATTGCGCTATCACAGGATCATCATCATGACCGATGCCGATGTGGACGGCTCACATATCCGCACACTATTGCTGACCTTTTTCTATCGCCAGATGACAGCCCTGGTGGAACGGGGGCACATCTACATCGCCCAGCCACCACTGTATCGGGTGCGCCGCGGCAAGGAAGACCACTACCTGAAGGACGACGATGAACTCGCTGTCTTTCTGCTGGATCTGGCGCTGCAGGATGTGCGCATGGAACTGTTGCCCAAAAGACAGGTGGTGGACAGTCAGGATCTCAAGACTCTGGCGCAGCTGCACCAGAACACCCTGACTCTGGTGCAGCGTCTGAGCCGGCAGCACGACAGCCGTGTGCTCACGGCCATGCTGATGCTGCCGCCGCCTGTCCTGCAGCAAGCTGATGGCCTGTTCGACGTGGCCGCATTGGCCGCATTCGGCGATATGCTGGTGGCGACATTGAGCCGAGTAGAGGCGGGAGAGTATCGGCAGCTGGGTTGCGACGAGCGTGGTTTGCACCTCGAGCACCAGGAACATGGCTTGATCAGAAAAATCACCTTGCCCAGAGGGTTTTTTCTCTCGGCTGAATATCAGCAACTGGCCGCCAGCGCGGCGCGACTGGCAACCATGGCGGCAGCAGGCGTCATGGTGCGCCGCGGCAAGAACAAAACCCAGGTCGCCTCGTTTGGCGAGGCAGTGGCCTGGCTTTTGCAGCAGGTCCGCGATGGCCTGCAGATCTCCCGTTTCAAGGGGCTGGGCGAAATGAATCCGGAACAGCTCTGGGAAACCACCATGAATCCCGTGACCCGCAGACTCACCCGCATCCATATAGAGGATGCCATCGAGGTGGATCAGGTCTTTGCCATGCTCATGGGTGACCAAGTGGAGCCGCGCCGCGATTTCATCGAGAGCAACGCCCTGTTCGTCTCCAACCTAGATGTCTAGTCCTCAGGGAAAAGACCTGTCTCAGTAAGGGGAGCGCATGCCGGGGGGTTGGCGACGAAAGCGTCGATACCCCCAGATGTATTGTTCCGGGTTGGCCAGGATGCATTGCTCGATTCCCCGGTTGATGGCCTCGGCAAGCTGCTGCACATCGTGGCGCGGTAAGGGGCGCTGCAGATAATGCACAGCATAGCCCTGTGCCCGGGGCAATCTTCTGCTCCAGGCAAAGAGAATTGTCGCTTTGCTGTTCAAGAGCAGCCTGGGAATAAAGGCGGGCATGGTGGCGGGCTGGCCAAAAAAATCAGCAAACAAGGCACCTCTGCCACGCACAGCCTGATCCGGGAGCAACCCCACCATGCCCCCACGGCGCAGGGCATTGGCGATCAGGCGAACGCCGGATGGGTTGGAAGCGGCCAGCTGCACGCCAAGGCGCGCCAAGAGCTCGCTGGTGAACAGGCGGGTTGCCGCATCGAGGATGCCTCCTTGGTTGCGGTACATGACGGTGATGGGGGCCAGGGTGGCCGCATAGATGTTGGGCAAGCCCCAGGAGCCAACATGCGGCGACAGGATGACCACCCCCCGGCCTGCCAGCAGGGCTTCTTGCAGCAGATGCACGCCGCTGGTCTCCACCACTACCCGGCGTATCTCGTCTGGATAGGCCAGGCTCCAGCGCGCGATCTCCACGGCCGCGCAGCTGCTGGCGCGCAGGCTTGGGGTAATCATCGCGCGACGCTGGGCCGCCGTAAGCTGGGGCAGGCAGAGCCGCAGGTTGGTTGCTGCCACATGACGAGTCTTGCTCATACAGGCGGTGGCCATGCCGGCGAGTTGGCCCAAACCCTGCTGAACCCACAGCGGGGCGCGACCTGCGGCAAGGAAGAAATGGCGCGCCAGGCGGTCGTTCATGATCCTCCCAAGTTTCAGGAAAAGCGGTAGAATAATCCGGATGTGCTGCGCCGGCGTAGCTCAGTTGGTAGAGCAGCCGATTCGTAATCGGCAGGTCGGGGGTTCGACTCCCTTCGCCGGCACCAAGATCACCCATTCCGCAGCAGATTGCTGGGGCCATATGCATGGCCTGCAGACCCATGCGCCAGCCTGACAGCAGCGCTCAAGCAGCTGGCTGCAAGCGTTGTAACACAGCCTTGGCGCAGCGGCGCTCGAAATATTCATAGCGTGCCATGGCCCTCATGAGGCTCATGCCGGGATCAGGGTCCTGTCCTTGGCCCATGCGGATCAACTGCATGCAAAACCAGGCTTGGGTGGAAAAATTGTTGATGAGCCGGATCAGATCATTCTTGCTGTTGGGGCCAAGGAAGCCCGGGCCATAGCGCAGGGTTTTCTCTGGCGTTGGGGCCTGGTCGAGCGTCCCGTCCAGCAGGCGCCGGGGCAGGTCAGGCATGACACAAAAGGGCCGGCCCATGCCGATCAACTGACAGTCGTCCTGGGCCAGCGCCTGGGTCATGACCACAGCGCTGCGCAAGCCCCCAGTCACCATGACCGGCATGCGCGCCACCTGGCGGACACGGGCTGCGTAGTCCAGGAAGTAGCCCTCGCGCAGTTTGGTGCTGTCGCGTACCTGTTCATCATAGACGGGTTCGAGACCGCTGAAGCCCATCAGCACGGGCTGTTCATAGTTGCCGCCCGAGATCTCCAACAGGTCCACGCCAGCCTCGTTCAGCCAGGCGACCACCTGCAGGCAATCGGCATGGTTGAAACCGCCCTTTTGAAAATCGGATGAATTGAGCTTGACGCCAATGGGAAAGCCGGGACCCACCGCCTGGCGGATGGCGCCGATCACCGCCAACAACAGCCGGGCGCGATTTTCGAGGCTGCCGCCCCAACGATCGGTGCGCGTGTTGGCTCTGGGTGAGAGAAATTCCGAGAGCAGGTAGCCATGGGCGGCATGCACCTCCACACCCGTAAAACCTGCTTCCAGGGCCACTGTGGCCGCCAGTGAGAAACGTTGGATGATATCCAGGATCTCCGCCTCGGTGAGGGCGCGCGGCGTGCCGAAGCGGCTTCTGAATGCCTTGGGCATGGCCAGGGGTATGGCCGATGGCCCCACTGGTTCGGTATTGATCAGGCCGGTGGTCTGCCGGCCAGCATGGCTGATCTGCATCCACAGGTGTGTGTCCTCGCTGGTGCCGGCTGCGGCCAGCGCTCGCAGAGCCTCAATGGCCTGGCGATCCTCGATGACGATGTTGCCAGGGCGTTCCAGATAGCGACGGTCCACCTGGACATTTCCGGTCAGCACCAGGGCAGCCCCGCCCCTGGCCCAGCGTTCGTAAAGACGCTGATGGGCCACGGTGGGGTTGTTGGCCGCATCGGCGAGCCCTTCGGTCAGGGCGGCCTTGGCCAGGCGGTTCTTGAGCACAGCACCGCACGGCAGTGTCAGGGGTTGGTGCAGGGTCTCCCTAGACAAGGGCTGGTTTGCCTCTGTTGCGCTGTTTTCTGCTGCCATGATAATACCCCGTGGTTAGGTTGTTGATGATGACAAGTGCAGTGATGCAGCATGAGTTCCGGCCCCGGGAAAGGCAGCGCAGCCAATTATTGTGCTGGGTCCAGCAATGGCCCTGTCAAACGCGGGCTGCACGAACCCGCGGCCAGGCTCTGCAGGAACACAGCCCAACCCTCAGCAATAGCATGACACAGGCTGCCCTGCTGGGACGATCAGCACACCCTGTGCACTCTGGTGGGCATGCCGTGGATGCGCAGCGCTTCGGGGAGGACTGCCTGGATACCAGCAAAGGGCGCAAGCCCCGCATGGGTCGGCGGCGACGACGATCAAGCATCTAGGCAGACCCTTCGCCCACGAAAGGATTGCTTTTGCGCTCATCGCCGAAGGTGGACATGGGTCCGTGCCCTGGAATGAAGCGCACGTCATCACCAAGAGGCCAGAGCTTGGTGCGGATGGCATGGAGCAGCGCGCGATGGTCGCCGCCCGGCAGATCGGTACGCCCAATGGAGCCGGCAAAGAGCACGTCACCCACCGCAGCCAGACGCCATTCGGGTTGAAAGAACACCACATGACCCGGGGTGTGTCCGGGGCAGTGCAGCACCTCGAGGCGCATCTCGCCCACATCCACTGTATCGCCATCTTCGAGCCAGCGCTGGGGCGTGAAAGCCTGCCCCGCAAAGCCCATCATGCGGCCTTGCTCGGGCAGCATGTCGATCCAGAACCGATCTTCCGGGTGGGGCCCCTCGATGGGGACGGCCAGCTGTTCGGCCAAGGCCGCAGCACCACCGGCATGATCCAGATGACCATGGGTGATGAGGATACGCTCCACCACAAGCCCCTGGGAGTCGATGAGCTGCTTGATGCGCTCCAGGTCTCCTCCTGGATCAACCACAGCGGCCCGCTTGGTTCGGCTGCACCAGAGCACCGAGCAGTTCTGTTGGTAGGGAGTCACCGGGATGATCGTGAATCGCAGCATCTCTACTTGCCCATATTCCACAAAAACCGCGCCGCGCCCGGCGGCCCTGTGACCTCTCTGTGACAATCGCTGTTGTGACCTGTATGACAAACCACTTGAAGACTTGCTCCCATGATAGCATCATGGCAAGGAATTTATAGGCACGTTCCCCCGGGAATCGCTCAACAGGAGGACACATGACGCAGCAAACAGAAGGCGCACAGCAGATCGAAAACGGCCCAGATGGACAGCGCCCCGCCTCGCGGCGTCGCTTCCTGTATCTCGCGGCAGGTTGTGCCACAAGCATCCTGCCGCTGGCCGGACGCGCCACCATGTCCGCCTCGCTGGCGCCACGCAGCCTCACCATGCTCAATGCCCAAACCGGGGAGGAGGCGGCCATCACCTATTGGATGGGCGGGCGCTATCTGAAAGGCGGTCTGGCGAGGCTCGCCATGCTGCTGCGCGACCATCGGACCGGTACCACCCATGTCATGGACCCCTTGCTGTTCGATGTGGTCTTCCGGCTCACCAAGCTGGCCGGCCAGGGCAATGTGGAGGTGGTCTCCGGCTACCGTTCTCCCCAGACCAATCGCATGCTGCGCCGCACCACCCGCGGCGTGGCATTGCACAGCTACCACACCAAGGGCCAGGCCATTGACCTGCGCATCCCCGGCGTGCCCCTGGATGACCTGTGGGCCATGGCGGTAGACATTGGCAAGGGCGGGGTCGGTTTTTATCCCGACTCCAATTTCATCCATGTGGATACCGGGCCATTTCGCATGTGGTGAGGGTCGCCCCTGTTTGTTTCATTGGGCTTGCTGGGGCGCATGCGGCGTGAAGCCATGGGTTGCAAGCCAGCCTGACAGCGGCTTGCTGATGAAGTGGCACCCGGCCACCATCACCGCCATCGCTGAGCACCAGGGCTACTGTGTCCTGTATTGACCTGGTCCGGTTCAGCTGTTTTTTTCCGCAGTCCTGCTGACGCCGGCCCTGACGGGCCCAGCAGCTCCGGCTGCCAGCACACCGTGGCTTGAGAGGTGGCGCTGCCTTGAGCATTGTAGCTGAGCTCGCACAAGGCGCCACCGCCCGCCTGACCCAGCAGGGCGATGGTGGAGCAGCGGGTGCCATAGGTTGGGCTCATCACAAAAATCGCCGACAACAGCCGTTCCCAGTGCAATGGCACGCCCGTGGCAGGAAGCTGGTGATCCGGGGCCAGGGTCTCATCGCGCAGTACACTGACCAATGCCAGGGCATCGAGGCGCAAATGACCCAGGAGCGGTGGCCCTGCCTGCTGCACGATCTGGGTGAAACCTGCCTTGATGCGCTGCAGCTTGGGCCAGGGTTCGTCCAGGGCGCCATTGCTCATGGCATAGATACCCGGTGGCAGCACCACATGGTGGGGCGTGGGCACATTGCTCAGATGGTGCAGTCCGGCAGGATGTCTCCCAAGACCCAGATCACCAAGCAGCAGGTTGAAGCCCGCATACCCGGTCCATGTGGCCAGCACCTGCTGGGCATAGTCCGCACAGGAGTGTTCACTGTGCAAGAAATTGGACACCAGTGTTCCGCGGGATGGGGCCCCGGCAGGGGCGGTGGCGCCACGCACATTGGTCAGCGCAGCAAAACGGCCCTGGCGATGCAAGGCAAGCCAGCTGCCGCCACCTTGCAGGTCGCGGCCACCGGCTATCTGTGACCCACCGGGCCACCACGCCGCCGGCGCGGCCAGGCGCTGGTGGTATTCGTCGCGGTTGGCCGCGATGATCACGCCCAGGTCGGGATGACAACGCCAGGCGCAGGCCAGCAGACACATGAGAGTATTGTACAGCGCCCCTTATGGCTGCAGATACTGCAGCACCCTTTTCCCATGCAGCCTCATGCCTGGGTCCGGTCTCCTGTTTATCGACTGATTGCGCCCACTGATTGATCAGGGGCCATGCGCATTGATGAATGCGCCGATATGCTCGATGGCCGTCAAGCCCTCGGGCACCATGCCGGAGAATTGCTGGAAGACATGGGTCATCCCCGGCCATGCCTCGAAGGTATAAGTGCCTTCACCCTTGGCAAGCCCGGCGGCCAGCATGCAGGCATCGTCATACAGGGTTTCCTCCGTACCCACCTGGATCAGCACCGGCGGCAGCCCGGACAGATCCCCAAAGACAGGCGAGAGCAGCGGATTGCCAGGCTTTTCCTGGCCGGCATAGGCCTTTACCCAACCCAGGAGATCCTCGCGGCGCACAATGGGGTCCCGGGCCTCACGGGTCTCATGGGCCTTGCCGGATAGTGTCAGGTCCGCCCAGGGGCTCAGACATACAGCGGACCCAGGCAAGGGGATATTTTTCTGGCGCAGGGCCAGCAACGTGGCCATGGTGAGGCCACCGCCTGCCGAATCGCCCAGGATGGTGATCTGTTTGGGCTGCAGGCCGGAGCCCAGCAGGCCCTGATAGGCGGCGGTGGCATCGTCCAGGGCGGCGGGAAAGGGGTTTTCCGGAGCCCGCCTGTAGTCCACCAGGAAGCCTGGGCGCCTGGAGGCAGCCGATAAGCGGTAGACCAGCTCCTTGTGGCTCAGGACGGAGCCCAGGGCATAACCACCACCATGCAGATACAGCATGGCGCCGCTGCGCTCGGCTCCGGGTGCTTCGATCCAGGCACCCGGAACGCCGCCTTCCTGCGCTGCGCGCAAGGTGCCATCATCCGGAAAAGGAAACATCATGGACAGCCCGTCATACACCTCACGAAAGGCCTGGATTCGATCCGGACCCTCGGGGACGCTGCCCTGCATCTGCCCCATCAACGCCTTGAGATCCTCGATACTCACCGGTCATCCCTCCTTGATTGCTGCCAACCATGGTTCAGTTGCCACCGCGCGGCATCGGCTGCGCGCTGCTTATAAAGGTTGTAGTTGGCAAGGGGGCTCATGTCAAAACCCCGGGGCCAGAGTACAATACGTCCTGATCCTCAAAAACGACCCACGGAGTATAAGGCGATGAAACAACCAACCAGTCAGGCCCATGTCATCCAGGCCCATGTCATTGGCTTCCCGCGCATGGGACGCAAGCGGGAGCTCAAGTTTGCCCTGGAGGATTTCTGGCGCGGTACCACGGATGAGTCTGTCTTGCTGCAAACGGCCCGTGCCGTGCGCCTGGCCGGCTGGCAGGCACAGCATCAGGCCGGTCTGGACTGGGTCACGGTGGGGGATTTCTCGCTCTATGATCCCATGCTGGACATGATGGTGCGCCTGGGTGCGCTCCCGCAGCGCTTCGGTGCCGCCCCGGGGCTCGAGGGCTATTTCGGCATGGCCCGGGGCGGCAAGGATACGCCTGCCCTGGAAATGACCAAATGGTTCGATACCAATTATCACTACCTGGTGCCGGAACTGGCAGCAGGGCAGCGTTTCAGCGCCAATCCCGCCGATCTCCTCGCCCAGCTCCAGGAGGCCAGGCAGGCTGGCCTGCAGCCCAAGCCGGTGCTGATCGGTCCTTTGACCTTCCTGCACCTCAGCAAGGCCCAGGGTGCAGCCTTCGATAAACTGGAACTGCTGCCGGCACTGCTGGATGCCTATGGTGAACTGCTGGATGCGCTGCGCGACTGCCCCTGGGTGGAACTGGACGAGCCCATCCTGGCGCTGGATCTGGATGAGCGCTGGTGTGCGGCCATGCGCTCCGCCTACGAGCAGCTGAGCCGGCAGACCACATCGAGCATCCTGCTGGCCAGCTACTATGGCCCGCTGGGGGCACACGGTACCTGGGTCACGAAGCTGCCCGTGGCCGGGTTGCACCTGGACCTGTGCCGCGGTGCTGCGGATTGGCCGGCCATCGCCCAGCAGTGGCCAGATGATCGCCTGCTGTCGGTGGGCGTGGTGGATGGCCGCGGCGTATGGCGCTGCGATCTGCCCCATTGGGCAACTGAGCTGAGAGCGCATGGCAGCCGTCCCGGCGGTTTGTGGCTGGGGAGCTCCTGTCCCATGATGCATGCGCCCATGGACCTCGATCTCGAGGAGCGTCTTGATCCCGCCGTGCGCGCCAAGCTTGCCTTTGCTGTGCAGAAGCTTCATGAGCTGGGCTCCTTGCAGGATGCCCTGCGCAGCGGGAAAACGCCTGCAGTCTCGGTGCAGCCAGCGCAGGCCGCCACGGGACGCAATGATGTTGCCGGTCTCGACAGGCGCAGCATGCCCTATGCCCAGCGCGCCAGGCTGCAGCGCCAACGCTGGCCGCTTCCGGTGTTTCCCACCACCACCATCGGCTCCTTTCCCCAGACCCCGGGCATCCGTGGGGCGCGGGCTGCCCTGCGCCAGGGCAGGATAACCCCGGGTGACTACCGCCAGGCCATGGAACAGGAGATCGCCCAGGTGATCCGGCTCCAGGAGGAGCTCGAGCTCGATGTGCTGGTCCATGGTGAGCCCGAGCGCAATGACATGGTGGAGTACTTTGGCGAGCTGCTGGACGGCATGGTGGTCACCGAGCACGGCTGGGTGCAGAGCTATGGCTCGCGGTGCACCAAGCCGCCCATCGTCCATGGCCCAGTGTCCCGTCCCGAGCCCATGACCGTGTCGTGGATCACCCATGCCCAGTCGCTGACGAAGCGCCCCGTCAAGGGCATGCTCACCGGCCCTGTGACCATCCTCAAGTGGTCCTTTGCCCAGGAAGGGGCTGCGTGGCGCCAGCACGGCATGGAGATTGCTCTGGCACTGCGTGAGGAGGTGGCCGACCTGGAACGCGCCGGCATCGGCTTCATTCAGATCGACGAGCCCGCCTTCCGGGAAGCCTTGCCGCTGCGCCGCAAGGACTGGGACGACTACCTCCTCTGGGCGGCATGTGCCTTTCGCGTAGCCGCCTGTGGTGCTGCCCCGGCTACCCAGATCCACACCCACATGTGCTATTCCGAGTTTAATGACATCATGCCCGCCATTGCCGCCATGGATGCCGATGTGATCTCCATCGAGTGCTCTCGCTCCCGCATGGAATTGCTGGAGGCCTTCCGGGCCTTTGCCTACCCCAATGAGATCGGCCCTGGCGTCTACGACATCCACTCGCCACGGATCCCCACCACAGAAGAAATGGTGGCGTTGCTGGAAAAGGCCCTGACGCTGATCCCCAGGGAACGGCTCTGGGTCAACCCGGACTGCGGGCTCAAAACCCGCCGCACAGAAGAGGTCAAGCCGGCGCTGGCCAACATGGTGGCTGCCGCCAGGATCCTGCGAGAGCGCCATGGATGATCGTCATGCCTGAGAGGTGGGGGCGGACTCTGGCCGCTTTCCTGGGCTGGGCTGCCATTGGGGCCCTGGCCCAGGCAGCGCAGGCCGCTTGCCGTCCCGTGCAGGATGCCCCCTATCCGGCACTGCCCTTCGTAGGCATCCACGGCAACGCCCGTAACGACAGCACCGTGCCTTGTCCATTGCTGCGCCATCAGCAGCAGGTGTGGCACGCCCTGGCTGGACTGAGCATTGCCCAGCCTGTCACCCTTTCACCTGCGGCCGACGTGGTTTATGTGACCGGCACGCCCCCGGACCATGGGGACCAGGCGTTGTTGGCCGCCCTGGCGGCGGAAGATGGCCATGTGCTTTGGCAGCACGCCTATCCCAATGCCCATCAGGGTTCTGTGGAGGTGGATGTCCAAGGCATGCTCTATTTCACCTCCCAGCGTGGCGTGATCAGCCTGACACCCGAGGGCCAGCAACGTTGGCTTGTGCCCTTTATGCCAGGTGAGACCGCGCTGGGATTGCATTTCTCGCCGCAGGGCGATGTGCTCACGGCGACCACCATGGGCCGGGTCATGCGCCTCGGCCGTGATGGGGCGGTGCGGGCCGTGCTGGATTTGGTGGCGCATTATGGACTGCCCACACCCCAGCCCCGTCGTGATGGGGCTTTGGGCGGGCTCCTGACGCTTCTGGGTCTCGATGGCAGCTTCACTCAGAATACGCTGGCTGTCTTCGAAGACATGGTCTACGTGATGGGCAGTGGCGTCGACACACCGGGTGCCCTGTATGCCATCCGCCTGCTTGACGATGGCGGGTTGAGCCCCATGTGGCGGCTGCCCATGAAAAACTCGGCCACGAGCCCTGCTGTCTCCAGGCTAGGGACGATGGCTCTGGGCGATGGCGTCATGACGCGCCCTGTCCTGTTGCGATTTCCTGTGGATACCTGTTCGGCCTCCGGCATCTGCAAGCCCCGGGAACTGGATACCATCCCCCTGGGCACCCCTGGTCTGCTGGGCTCTCCGGCCATTACCGCCACTGGCACGGTCATCTTCTGGAACAGCGAGTTAGTACCCAGCCGCGGCGCGCGTCGTCTCGATGTGGTGGGTTATGACGCGCGCGGCAGCCGTTACGGATATAGCCTGCCTCGGGGCGAGACAGTCAGTTCTCCCATCACCGTGCTGGACGATGGCGTGGTGTTCACCATGACCAGCCTGGTTGGTGGCGTGAGCTACCTTGTGCTGGGGCCGCGCCCCGATCAATTCCCAGGCGGCGTGCCGGTCCTGGAGACCCACCCCATCCCCGGCGCCTCGCTGGTCTCGGTGGCCATAGGTCCGGACAGCTCGCTCTATGTGGGCATGATGCGCGGTGGCATGGGCGTGATGCGCTTCAAGCCCGGTGCCACGTAGCCCGCATTTCGCCAATTGATGCCGATTTCCCTGCCCCGCAGCCCCGTTTTGGCTTGCATCCTGACCTCCCCCTGCCTGCTGCCGCAGGCACGTACTGGTTAGTCATTGCTCATTCCATCCACAAGATATAGTGTTGACTCCATCAACGAAACACAATATCTTGTGTTCAAAGCCTTGTGGTTCGGAGCAGATCACCACGATCGTCCGGCCGCAATCACCCAGGCAGCCCTCAGGAATCTCAGGTGGTCGCGATGGCAGAACAGGCAACACGGATGATCGAGATGCACCCCGCGGTTGGGGGCCAGCCTCAGGTAGCGCAAGCCCAGACTTTGCAGGTGGTGCGCCGCAACGGCCACGTGGTGGCCTTCAACGCCGAAAAGATCAGCCGCGCTATGCGCAAAGCTTTCGTGGCCCTGGAAGGCAGCGGCGCCCAGGACAGTCCGCGCATCCAGGAGATCGTCGCTGCGCTCACTGCCCAGGTGGTGGCCGCCCTGGAGCGCCGCCTGCCCACAGGCGGCCTGGTGCACATCGAGGACATCCAGGACCATGTGGAGCTGGCCTTGATGCGTGCCGGCGAGCACAAGGTGGCCCGGGCCTATGTGCTCTACCGTGAGGAACGGGCCCGGCAGCGTGCCGCAACCGCCGCCGGGCCCACGGCCCACATGGTGCGCCGCGATGCCAGCCGCCTGCCGGTGGACCACTCCCTGCTGCTGGACCTGCTGGCCGAGCCCTGCGCTGGGCTTGGCGATGTCCATGCCGGAGAACTGGCGCGCGCCGCACAGGCGGCGGTCTTCGATGGCATCAGCGAACACGAGCTGGACGGCGTGTTGGGCCTGACGGCGCGCACCTTCATCGAACGCGAACCCAACTACAGCCATGTGGCCGCCCGCCTGTTGTTGCGCCAGTTGGCCCGCGAGGTCACCACCAAGCTGCATGTGGAATGGGATGGCACGCTGTTGGGCATGGGAACCTGCTATGGCGCGGCGCTGCGCCATGCCGTGGCCCATGGCATCGCCCAGGGACAGCTGGACCCCCGTCTTGGCGAGTTCGATCTGGACCCCCTGGAGGCCGAACTCATGGCGAGTTGCGACCTTGCCTTCGGTTACCTGGGCCTGAGGACCCTCTATGACAGATACCTGCTGCATGATCAGGGCGTGCGCTACGAGCTGCCGCAGGTCTTTCTGATGCGGGTGGCCATGGGGCTTGCCCTCCATGAGCTGGAGCGCGAGACCCAGACCATAGCCTTCTATCGCCTGCTGAGCTCATTCGACTTCATGAGCAGCACGCCCACGCTGTTCAACTCCGGCACGGTGCGCCCCCAGCTCTCCAGCTGCTATCTCACCACCGTCCCCGATGACCTGGCTGGCATTTATGGCGCCATCCGCGACAACGCGCTGCTGTCCAAGTATGCAGGAGGGCTGGGCAACGACTGGACCAGGGTGCGTGCCATGGGGGCACACATCCGTGGCACCAATGGCGCCTCCCAGGGCACGGTGCCCTTCCTGAAGGTGGTCAACGACACCGCCGTGGCGGTCAACCAGGGCGGCAAGCGCAAGGGGGCGGTGTGCGCCTACCTGGAGACTTGGCACAAGGACATCGAGGAGTTCCTGGAGCTGCGCAAGAGCACCGGCGACGAGCGGCGGCGCACCCACGACATGAACACCGCCCACTGGATCCCCGACCTGTTCATGGAGCGCGTGGCGGACAAGGGCACCTGGACGCTCTTTTCGCCCGACGAGGTCCCCGAGCTCCACGAGCTCTATGGCGAGGCCTTTCGCCAGGCCTATCTGGCAGCAGAGGCCGCGGCCGCCCAAGGCCTCATCAGGAACACCAAGCAGGTGGAAGCAGTGGCACTGTGGCGCAGGATGCTGGCCATGCTCTTCGAGACCGGCCACCCCTGGCTCACGTTCAAGGACCCCTGCAACCTGCGCTCGCCACAACGGCACACAGGCGTGGTGCACAGCTCCAATCTGTGTACCGAGATCACGCTCAACACCTCGGACCAGGAGATCGCGGTGTGCAACCTGGGTTCGGTGAATCTCGCCAACCACATCCAGGACGGCCGCCTTGACGAAGCACACCTGCGTCGCACGGTCCATGTCGCCATGCGCATGCTGGACAACGTCATCGACATCAACTACTACTCGGTCCCCCAGGCCCGGCGTGCCAACCTGCGCCACCGCCCGGTGGGGCTTGGCATCATGGGCTTCCAGGATGCCCTCTATGCCCTGGATATTCCCTATGCCAGTGAGCAGGCGGTGGCGTTCGCCGATGCCAGCATGGAGCTCTTGAGCCATGCCGCCATCGAGGCCTCCTGCGATCTCGCTGCCCAGCGCGGCGCCTATCCGAGCTTCAAGGGCTCCTTGTGGAGCCAGGGCATCCTGCCCATAGACAGCATCAAGCTCCTGGAAGCCGAGCGGCGCCCGGGTGACCTGGCCATGGACCGCACCAGCCGCCTGGACTGGGAAAGTCTGCGGCAGCGCGTGCGCGGCGGCATGCGCAACGCCAACACCATGGCCATCGCGCCCACGGCCACCATCGCCAACATTGTCGGGGTCTCACCCAGCATCGAGCCCACCTTCCGCAACCTCTACGTGAAGTCCAACCTCTCGGGCGAGTTCACCGTGATCAATCCCCATCTGGTGACCGACCTCAAGGCTTTGGGGCTGTGGGACGAGACCATGGCGCGCGACCTCAAGTACTTCGATGGCTCGGTGCTGCCCATAGAACGCATCCCCGAACAGCTCAAGAACAAGTATCTGACCGCCTTCGAGATGGACCAGGGCTGGCTGGTGGAGGCCGCCTCGCGGCGCCAGAAATGGCTGGACCAGGCCCAGAGTCTCAACCTCTACGTGGCCGACCCCAGCGGCCCCAAACTGGAGCGGCTCTATATGCTGGCCTGGCGCCGCGGCCTCAAGACCACCTACTACCTGCGCACCACAGCGGCCAGCAGCGTGGAAAAGAGCACACTCAATCTCGATGCCCCGGCCTGCCGGCGTCCGGATGTGGACAGCGCCCAGGGGGGCGAAGGCTGCGAGGCCTGTCAGTAATCCGCACCATACCCTGACCGGACCCAACCCCAGGAGAGAATCCCATGGCTTATCAGATGCAGCAGCACGACCCGAGAAACACCGGCCTTGCGCCCATCGCCTTCGGTGCCCAGCGCATCCAGGTGGACGACAAGCGCATCATCAACTGCCGGGCCGACCTCAACCAACTGGTGCCCTTCAGGTATCCCTGGGCATGGGAGCATTACCTGGACGCCTGCGCCAACCACTGGATGCCCCAGGAGATCAACATGGCCGCCGACGTGGCCCTGTGGCGCGACCCGCGCGGCTTGAGCGAGGCCGAGCGCACGGTGATCAAGCGCGCCCTGGGCTTCTTCTCCACCGCCGACTCTCTGGTGGCCAACAATCTGGTGCTGGCGGTCTATCGCCACCTCACCAATCCCGAATGCCGCCAGTATCTGCTGCGCCAGGCCTTTGAAGAAGCCTTGCATACCCACAGCTACCAGCACATCATCCAGAGCCTGGGTATGGACGAGGCCGAGGTGTTCAACATGTACCGTGAGGTCCCAGCGGTGCACCACAAGGCCGCCTGGTCGCTCGCCTACACAGAATCCCTCACCGATCCGCTCTTCAAGACCGGCACCCCCGCCACCGACCAGCGCTTCCTGCGCGACCTGATCGCCTTTTATGTGGTTTTCGAGGGCATGTTCTTCTACGTGGGCTTCGTGCAGTTGCTCTCCTTCGGCAGGCTCAACAAGATGATGGGCACAGCCGAGCAGATCCAGTACATCCTGCGCGACGAGACCATGCATCTCCACTTTGGCATCGAGGTGATCAACCAGATCAAGCGCGAGAACCCCCAGCTGTGGACCGAGACCTTCCAGAGTGAGGTGTTGGCCATGATCCACGAGGCCCGGGAATTGGAGTATGCCTATGCCATGGACACCATGCCCCAGCCCGTGACCGGCCTGCACGCCAGCACGTTCGATACCTACCTGCGCTTCATCGCCAACCGGCGCTGCCGCCAGATCGATCTGCCCGAACCCTTTGCCGGCGCCGAGAATCCCTTTCCCTGGATGAGCGAGCTTGTGGACCTGAAAAAGGAAAAAAACTTCTTCGAGACCCGGGTCACCGACTACCGCAGCGGCGGGGCCTTGAGCTGGGACGACTGAACACCCCAGAACCACAGCCTGCAGCCTCTGCCGCTCTTGACGATCAGGCTGTGGCCTGGGAAGCAGGCGCTGCCAATTGCAGCAGACCGCGCTGTCATCGGCACAGGCCCATTGACATGCCTAACCATGGCCAAGCGCTTGCAGTGGGCAAGTGTGGGCAAGATCGGTAAACCAGCGATTGCCAGAAATGGCCAGCTGCGCCACCTGCTATGAGAGGCGCAATCGTGTCAACTGGCCATTTTCTCCCCGCAAGGCGGCCTCCAGGGCGTCTTCTGCGGCGATGACCACCTCCTCGCAGCCCGCCGCCAGCGCGGCCAGGGCAGCGCGCAGCTTGGGCACCATGCCGCCCCGGGCGATGCCGCTTGCCAACAGCGCCTCTACGCCATGGGCATCCAGGGAGGCGATGGTGGCGTGTTGCTCATCCAGCACGCCCGGCGTATCGGTGAGCAATACCGCCAGGCGCACCCGCAGGGCACCGGCCAGCGCCGCGGCCGCCTCATCGGCATTGATGTTGTAAAGCCCGGCGGGGCCACGGGCAATGGGGGCCACCACCGGCACATAGCCTGCGGTCACCAGCTGCTGCAACAGCGCGGGATGAACCGCCTGCACGCCACCTGTGCGCTCCATGGGCAGGCCATCGAGCCCCTGCTGGGCATGGGCTGTCAGCAGGGCGCCATCCACGCCGGTCAGGCCCACCGCCGCCATGCCGGCCTGGGCACAGGCCAGCACCAGCGCCGGGTTGAGCAGACCGGCCAGCACCATGGCCACCACCGGCATGGTGGTCTCTGTGGTCACCCGCAGGCCATCCACGAAGCGGCTGGGCCCATGGCCCAGGCGCTGCAGATAGTCACCGATCTGTGCGCCGCCGCCATGGACCACCACCAAGCCATCATGGCGCCACGGAGCCAGCCGTGCGGCGATGCCATCGGCCGGCAACAGCCGGCCGCCCAGCTTCACCAGGATGATGGGCCGGTCCTGCTATGCAATGGCAGCATGGCGCTCAGCCACCCAGCGCCGCCAGTGCCGGCAGGTCGATCTGGTCCAGCAAGGCATCGAGCGGCTGGAACTCCTCGGCACGGAAAGGGGGTGCTGCTTCACGCATGGCAGAGATCCCATAGAGATAATCGTTCCCCTCATGGAAAGGTATATCTATGAAATAGATAATATGTTCAGGAGTGCAGGAATCCGCCATGGCCATGCGCGTTTCCTGGAATCCCTGGCGCTGCCCTTGGCTAATGGGATAATCATCAGGCGCGCAAGAAGGTGGCAGCGGTTCCCCTGTCCCAGGTGGCTCAGGTGGCTCAGGTGGCAGCGGTTCATCTGACCCAGGCGACTCATCGAAAGGGCCCATCACCCCTGTAATCGTAATATTCATGGTATCATTGCTGCCTGGAGCCGTATAGGCCGCTTCAACCATGATGATCCCCGGAAGCCCCATAGGCATAACCTGGACCTCATAGCCTGCCGGGGCAGGTGGCAACATGCCGGCCACCGTGTCAGCTGCGGGAGGCTGCCACGCCTGGGCCAGCCCGGCTG
>WOZS01000036.1:19943-27021 GCA_011620135.1 Gammaproteobacteria bacterium | reverse complement strand
CTCAGGCAACGAAAACCAGCGGGCTAGCAGCGTGCCCCGCCCCATGACCATGGATCGCTCTGGATGGCGCAGGCGTGCGCTGGCCGGCCCGGCTAGTGCATCTTGTAGACGGCATGGACCTGCAGTTGGACCAAGCTGTTTCCAGGGGGCAATGTGGGCTCGGCATAGAGGCTGACCGGCCCGCGGACCACCGAGTAGTTCGGGCTTAAGTCAAGGCTCATCAGGCTGGGATGCTGACGCCCCATGGAGTCCCCCAGCTTTGCGGCGCGTTGCTGTGCTTCGGTCGCAGCCTGCCCCAGCATATCCAGTTCCGCATTGCGCATGGCTTGTTCCCCGGGATAAAAAGCAATCTCCTGGATGCTGATACGCTCCTGGAGAATGCCGATGAGGGCTGTGAGTTGATTGAGATCGGAGGTGGTGAGTGCCAGGTTCTGCCAAGCCCGATAGCCGGTCAAGACGTTGTCCTGGTAGACGGGGGTGGTACCCACATCGGCGGTACCCATGCTGATGGCGGGATATTGCTTGATCTGGTCGCTGGCCCAGGCCATGGCCTCGTTGATCTGCCCCTGGGCTTGGGCCAGGCTGGCCGCTTCTACGGTGAGGCCCACCACAGCGCGCACCATGTCATTGGGTACGGTGGTGGTGAGGGTGAACTGGAACGAAACCTGGGGAGCCGATTCCAGGGCCCAGGCAGAAGACGCCAGCAGGAGAGACAGCAGCAACCAGGCTGTCCTTGGGGGCGGAAAAAGGGGTGCGCGCCTCATCATGACCTCCCGGTTCATGCCATGCAGCCATCCAGGGGTGAGGATAGCAACAAGGGGCGAGGAGAGCAACGAGCCTTCCATGCGCCACCGCAGCAATCGGTTGTGGTTGTGCGGCTCTATTGCGGGCCATGTCCGCCGGAGTCCAGGCCGGAGAGTTCCCGATGCCAGACATCCACCTGGTGCTGATGCTGCCTGAAGAAATCGGCCAATACCTCCACCATGGCCACCGACCGATGCTGTCCGCCGGTACAGCCCACGGCGGCGCGAATCTGCAGGCGGCCATCGGCCACGCACAGTGGCAGCACGCCGCACAGGCAGTCTTGCAGCACCTGGCGCATGGTCGCAAAGACCGGGTTGCCGGCCAGGTGCTGGGCCACAACGGCATCCAGCCCTGTGAAGGGGCGCAGTTGCGGGTCCCAGTGGGGATTGGGCACACAGCGTATATCGAAGAGGAAGTCCGCATCCAGCGGCACGCCGTATTTGAAGCCGAAGGATTGCAGGACGAGAACGGGCGCAGGGGATTGGGCGAAGTATGTGGTGAGCGCCTTGCGCAGGGTATGGATGGTGGTGCGGCTGGTATCGATCAGGTAGTCGGCCATGAGACGGACGGGCGTGAGGAGGCGTTCTTCCAGGGCCAGCGCCTCGTGTAGACCCGTGGTGGGGGACAGCAGGGGGTGCCTGTGGCGTGTCTCCCGGTAGCGCTTGAGCAGCACCTCCTGTTCGGCGCACAGGAAAAGCAAGCGACAGCTGGGGTAATGGGCGCGCAGGATGGCGATGGCCTGGGGCAACTGGGCCTCATCGCGACGGCAGGAACGGGCATCGATCCCGATGGCCAGTCGTACCATCTCCTGGTTGCCGGATAGGGTGGCCACCACATCCTCAAGCAACACAGGCGGCACGTTGTCGATGCAGTAATAGCCCAAGTCTTCCAGGGTGTGCAGCGCGATGGATTTGCCAGATCCGGACAGGCCACTGACCACCAGGAGATCAGCGGCTTGCGGTGGCTGGGGATGATGCGCCATGGGAAGATTGGCCTGTCCCGAGGGGCTGCTTCATGGCATACCGGATGGTGTGCGATCAGCTGGGCCCGTAAGCACCTCGATCCTGTATCATTGGCAGGGAGGCATGGTTTTGCCTCAATGAAAGTTGTGCTTGTCCTTATATTTGATCAGTTGCCGTTCCAGGCGATCTTCCAGAATATCCAAAGCGGCATACATGTCATCGGCCACCGCCTCGGCATTGAGAACCGTTCCATCGAGGCGCATCGTGGCTTCCATGGTTTGGCGCTCTTTTTCCACACAGAGCACCACATGCACCTCGCACAAGCCATGCACAAGGCGCTGCAGGTGCCCCAGCTTTTCTGTGATGCGCGTCTTGAGTGCCTCTGTGAGTTCCATGTTCTTGCCGGTCACCGTGATATGCATTGTCGAGGTCTCCTCCCCTCATGTGGGTTGATCTGTATCTTGATCGGGAAATCTTGTCAAAGGAACGTTCAGTCCTGGTTCTTTTCGCCCTTGGCCTGACCAAGGCGGCGCCCCCGGGCGGCTGCCTGGCGGCGTTCCGCGGAAGGTGGCAGCCCCAGATGTTCCTCCCGATATTTGGCCACGGTACGGCGTGCCACGTCGATGCCCTGGCGTGCCAAGGCCTTCGACAGGGCGCTGTCGCTGAGCGGTCTGTCCGGCTCCTCGTTGGCGATGAGTTGGCGAATGAGCGCCTGGACCGCCGTGGATGAGCAATCGTCGGCACCTGTGCCGACGTGCGTGGAGAAGAAATACTTGAACTCGTACAATCCCCTGGAACACTGCAGATATTTGCTGGTGGTGACCCTGGAGATGGTGCTTTCATGCATGCCCACCTCGGCGGCCACATCCCGCAGTACCAAAGGGCGCATGGCGGCATCGCCTCGTTCGAAAAAGGCCTTCTGGTGCTGCACGATGCACTGGGCCACGCGCAGCAATGTCTCGTTGCGGCTGCGCAGGCTCTTGAGGAACCACCTGGCTTCCTGCAACTGATGACGCATGGTCTCGCAGCGTGCCATGCCGGGCTCCTGCAACAGGCGCTCATAATAACGACTGACCCGTACCTTGGGCAGGATCTCGCTGTTGAGTTCCACCTGCCATACGCCGCGGCTGTCCTGGCGCACGAAGACGTCAGGTACGGCATAGGGTGCTTGGGACGTGGCGAGCGAGCTGGCCGGGCGTGGTTGCAGTGTCTCGATCAACGCCAGGGCATCGCAGACAGCGGCTTCCGTGCAGCCCAGTTCCTTGCGCAGCGCACCGATGCGACGGCGGCCCACCAGTTCCAAATGGTGACTGACAGCCTGGATGGCAATCTCGATGAGCTCGGCATCGCCGTCGAGGCGGCGCAGTTGCAGTATCAGCGCCTCGGGGAGGCTCGTCGCTCCAACGCCGGCAGGCTCCAGGGAATGCAGCACCGCCATGGCCTGGGTGAGCAGGGCCGGATCAGGCTCTGCGCCCAGGATGGCTTGGCAGACCTCCCTGGGATCATCCCGCAGATATCCGTCATCGTCGATGGCGTCAACCAGAGCGGCCGCGGTACGATGCACTGGCGGCTCCAGTTTCAGAAAATCCAGCTGCTCCAGCAGATGGGTGCGCAGATCAGCCTCAGGCGTGGCCAGGGTTTGTTCCAGGCTCCACTCGGTATCAGAGGATTTGTGACCCAGGCCACCTGATTCGTCCCAGGGATCGAACTCGGCGGCATTGGTACGGGATTCCATGGCGCTTGATTCCAAGGGGGTTTGTGGCGTTTCCGATGCCAGGTTGCCCTGATCCTGCTGGTCGGACAGGCCATGGGGATCGTCCTCGGTTTCCAGCATGGGGTTACTTTCCAGCAGTTTCTGGATCTCCTGATCCAGCTCGAGGCTCGAGAGCTGCAGCAGTTGAATGGCCTGCTGCAGCTGCGGCGTCATGGCGAGCCGCTGCCCGAGACGCAGTTCCATCATATTTTTCACGGCGCGTACTTCATGCTGTCCTGATCAATCCTGGGATGTCATTATTGAATCCATTATACCCCCAAGTATTCATGCATGAGAGAGTAGGTTATGCGGTGCCGGCTGGGATTTGCTGGGGCTGGTCAAAGATGAAAATCCTGCCCCAGATAGACCTGGCGCACCAACTGATTGTCCAGGATGGCCTCGGGGTTGCCCTCCGCGATGACGCGTCCCTGGTTCAGGATATAGGCCCTGGAGCAGATCCCCAGGGTTTCTCGTACGTTGTGGTCGGTAATCAGCACGCCGATGCCGCGGTGCTTGAGGTGGGCCACGATGCGCTGGATGTCGATGACCGACAGCGGATCGACGCCGGCAAAGGGTTCATCCAGCAGCATGAAAAGTGGATCAGCGGCCAGCGCCCGGGCGATCTCCGCGCGACGGCGCTCGCCCCCCGACAGGCTCATGCCCATGTTCTTGCGGATATGGGTGATATGCAGCTCATCGAGGAGTTCGTCCAACCGATACAGCCGATCTTTCCTGGACAGGCTCCGCAGTTCCAGGATGGCCAGGATGTTGTCTTCCACGCTCATGCGGCGGAACACTGAAGCCTCCTGAGGCAGATAGCCCAAGCCCAGGCGGGCGCGTTGATACATGGGCAGCGTGGTGAGATCCTGCTCGCCCAGTTGGATACGACCTCCATCGGCTCCGATGAGGCCCACGATCATATAGAACGTGGTGGTCTTGCCAGCCCCGTTGGGCCCCAGCAACCCCACCACCTCGGCCTTGGTGACGGTGACCGACACCTCTTCCACCACGGCGCGGCCCTTGTAACGTTTGGTCAGATTGCGGGCGGACAGCTGGGTCAAGGTACTGCTGATCCTGGTTTTGGGGCAGCCTTGTTTTCCTGTGGCGGGGGCGGGAGAAACTGGATGCGGATGCGCTTGCTTTCGCTGCCCTGGGCCACCATGCGGTTGGTGGCCAGATTGTAGAGGATGTCATTGCCCGCCAGCGTATTGGTGCCCTGGGAGACAAAGGCTTCGCCGATGAGATGCAGGGTTTGTTGCTGGGCGTTGTAGATCATGCGCTGGGCGCGGGCGTGAACAGGGGGATCTCCGGGTTTGAGCACCTGTTCGTAGGTGGCCGGTTTGCCCTGGGCGGTGACCTGGCGGATGGAGGCCCCTTTGGCATCGAGATCGGCCACCACCTGCTCGCCGGTCAACAACATGGTGCCCTGGCGTATGCGGACCTGGCCTGTATAAGTGGAACGGTTGGCCTGCTGATCCAGCTCCACCCGGTCGGCTTCAACGGCTACGGGCTGGGAGCGATCGCTGGGCAACGCCATGGCCAGCACAGGAAAAAGGACCGCGACACTCAGCGATACCTTAGCGACGCAATGCTTCAAGGTGACCTCGCACACGCCCCGAGAGGCGGATCAAGCCATTGGATTCATAGGACAGGCTTTGGGCACGCAGCCACGAGCCCGTCTTGTCATGCAGCAATACGCCCACCTCCGTGGCAAGCCTTTTTTCTTCTGGCCAGGCCGTCAGCGCCTGGGTATCCAGCAGCAGGGGCACGCTGCGGCCTTTTGGTACTACCTCGGCTTCCACGTCGCCGTGCAGATCCACCCTGGTATGGTCTGGGTTGATCAGCGCCTCATTGGCCCGCAGCAGCCAGGGTTTGGGTTGCCGAGCATCATGATAGCGAATATGGACGCCCCTGAGAAGAATGCTGTGGTCGGGGTGCTGCCAGCCTGCGTCGGCCCACAGTTCCATGGAGAGCCTGCCCAGGCTGTCGGTTTCCGTGACCATGGTATGGCGCACGTAGGCGCTGAAGGCCCCTTGGGCGGGACGCGTCTGTTGTTCCTTGTGCATGAGGTTGACCGTCAGAAAAACCCCAACGGCCAGCAGCAGGGCCAGCCGGCCGGCTGGCTTGAGTGCCGGGCGCAGCCGCTCCAGCAATACCCGCACAGCCTTTGAAAAAAGGTGGCCGGCCATGCTACCGGGGTCATGGCCGGGGGTCATGGGGATCGATGCCTCTTGCATCCAGCAGGGCATCGGCGATCTCGCGCAGCACCCCATGACCGCCGCATGCCTTGGTGATCCACTGGGCCGCGTGGCGTGCGCTGGGATGGGCATCGGCGGGAGCCGCGGCAAGGCCACACAACCGCATGGCGGGGACATCGGGCAAGTCATCGCCCACATACAGCACATGCTGCAGGGGTAGCGCCTGGGTTGCGGCCAGCTGACGCAGGGCATGAGCCTTGTCGGTGATGCCCTGCAGCACAGACGACATACCCAGTGCTTCCAGGCGTTGGGTCACCCCGGCATCACTGCGCCCCGTGATGGCTGCTGTGGTAATGGCGTAACGGTGCAACAGGGCACAGGCCTGGCCATCTCGTACCGTGAAGCTCTTGAGAACCAGGTTGTCCTGGCCGATGTACAGGCGCCCGTCGGTGAGCACACCATCCACATCGGTCACCACCAACGCCACGGTGGCCAGGGTTTCACGGGGTATATCGGGCATGTCACGCGATCCCGGCGCGCAGCAGGTCGTGGGTATGCAGGACACCCACCACGGCACCCGACTCATCCACCACGATCAGGGCGCTGATGAGAAAGTTTTCCATGAGGCGCAAGGCTTCTGCAGCCAGCATGTCCGGCACGGCGGTCTTGGCCTCGCGGGTCATGACCGCGGCGATGGGTGTGGTGCGCCAATCCAGCATGCCCTCGAGGCAGCGGCGCAGGTCGCCATCGGTAAAGACACCCAGCAGGCGGTTGTCGTCGTCCACCACCGCGGTAATACCCAGTCCTTTCTTGGTGATCTCCAGGATGGCCTCGGCCAGCGTGGTGGTGGGATGAACCCTGGGGATGGCCTCGTGGCGGTGCATGAGATCGCCGATGCGCAACAACAGGCGGCGCCCCAGGGTACCCAGGGGATGGGAGAGGGCAAAGTCTGCCTGGGTGAAGCCCCGGGCGCTGAGCAACGCGATGGCCAGGGCGTCCCCCATGGCCAGGGCCGCGGTACTGCTGGCTGTGGGGGCCAACCCCAGGGGGCAGGCCTCTCTGGTCACCGAGGCATCCAGGGCTACATCGGCGGCGCGAGCGAGCGTGGAAGGCGTGCGCCCCACGATGGTCAGCAGGGGGATTCCCAGCCGCTTGATCACCGGCAACAGGGCGATGATTTCCTGGGTTTCTCCGGAATTGGAGATGGCCAGCGCAATGTCTTGCCGGGTGATCATGCCGGCATCGCCATGACCTGCCTCGGCGGGGTGCAGGAAGAAAGAAGGCGTTCCGGTGCTGGAGAAGGTGGCCGCCACCTTGCGGGCCACGTGACCCGACTTGCCGATGCCCATCACCACCACATG
>WOZS01000036.1:16767-19843 GCA_011620135.1 Gammaproteobacteria bacterium | reverse complement strand
GAATGTCGCTATTGTGACATACTATCGTAACCATCTGTGGATGGAGGGATGTGTCGCATGGAGGTTGCGGGGATGACGGGAGATCGGGCTGATGCCACATCTGTGCTCCTGTCGTTTTCCCAGTTGCTGGAGGCCGGGCCTACCCTGGCCAGGGAGGCCATGGGGCAGGTCGTGCAGCTCTCCTGGGACGCATTGGTGCTGCACAGCGTTTTCCATCCCATCTACAGCGCCTCCCATGGCCAGGCCATGGGGGTGGAGGCCCTGGTGCGGGGTCGGGACGAATCCGGGCGCAGCATCCCGCCGCCCGAGATGATCCGCCGTGCCCAGGCGTTGGGGGTGATGGAGCAGTGGGATCAGGCAGTGCGGCTGATGCATCTGCACAACCACAGCCTGGTGCAGACGACCGCCAGGCTCTTTCTCAACATTACCCCGGGGGGGATGCTGGCCGATGACTGTCATGCGGAGCGCTTTGCCGAGGCGATGCGCTCCTATGACATGCTGCCTGCCCAGGTGGTTTTCGAGCTTCTGGAAACCAGCGTCCAGGATGAGGCCCACCTTGCCCAGACAGTGGCCCTGTACCGCGATCTGGGTTGTGCCGTGGCCATCGACGACTTTGGCGCTGGTGCTTCCAACTTCGAGCGCCTGTGGTATATCTCGCCCGATGTGATCAAGGTGGACCGGGTGCTGCTGGCCCATGCTGCCCGGGTGCCAGGCGGCAGGCGTCTCCTGGGCGAGCTGGTGGCGCTGCTGCACGAAGGCGGCGCCATGGTGGTGCTCGAGGGGGTGGAGAGTCCTGAAGAGGTGATGCTGGCGCTGGAAAGCGATGCCGACTTCGTGCAGGGTTTTGCCTTCTGTCGACCCGGGATCCTGAATGGAGGTTGGTCTGATGGCAGTGCTGTGCTGCAGGCAGCAGGCGCACTGCTCTTTCGGCGCACCTTTCAGACCCGTTCCTGGCTCACGCCCTATATCATCGCCATGCAGCGTGCCACGGCCGCCTTGCGGCGCGGTGTTTCCTTCGGCAAGGTGAAAGACCAGCTCCTGGGGCAGACCGATGCCGAATACACCTTTTTGCTGGATGAGCGCGGCGTGCAGCTGGAATCCTATCCAGAAGCACTGCGCACCGCTTCCATTCTGGGCGGCCATGGCATGCCGTCCGTTAACAGCAGCTGGCTGCGGCGTCCCTATGCGCGCCAGGCGCTGGAGACCCCGCAGTCGGTCTGCGTGACCCGGCCCTATCGCTCCTTCACCACCGGCCAGATGTGCATCACCTTGTCGTGCGCCTACAACTCGCGTCGCGGTCTGCGCATCCTTTGCCTGGATGTGCGTTGGAGCGAGGCGGCTCTCATCGAGGCCGGTTGCGATACGGTACAATGAAACCCTGCGCCCGTAGCTCAGCTGGATAGAGTGTCGGCCTCCGAAGCCGAAGGTCGTGGGTTCGAATCCCGCCGGGCGCGCCATCTCCTCTCCTTGCCCAGCCTCGTGTTCCGTCACGATCATGTCACCATGGATGGGTTTTCTCCAACCACTTGCGGTCTTCTGGATGTGTTGATGGCGTCATCCTGCTCGGTGGGATGAGGCAGGCCATGCCATGCCATGCCTGGCCGAAAAACCAATGTGCCGGCTGCAGGCGATGAGACAGAAGGTCTCTGTGCCTGGCGATCCACGAGCCCGCGACCGGAGCCTGATGGGGCCGGCTGCCCGTAGCATCCCTTCCTGTTCTGAGTTCCATGGCGGGGTTGCTGGGATCAATCGGCAGCCCCGGGAGTTTCCCCAGGCCACGCCGCGGGACAGTGCCCCACCAGGGGCTGGGTGTCCGATCTCGATGCTGCCTGCCCATGTTCTGGGCAATGACGAGGCGGTGCAGTTTGTCGCCATCTATCTCGGCGCCATGAGCTCGGTGCTGTTCCCACGCCAGACAACGTGCGCTGGTTGCGCCCCGAGAAGCTCTTCGTGCTGTGGCACAGCGATGCGGCGGCGGTGGTGGTGGGCCATGAGCACCTGCCCATGCTCCAGGATCTGCCCGTGACACTGCAGTTGGAGATTGCCGGGCAACCCAGGCAACTGGCTTTGCGCCACTTCTGGATGACAGGCCATCAGGGCCAGGGCCCGTTCCAGCCGCTCGAGGCCGCGCTGGAATGGGCCACTACCAGGCTATCCTGCCTTCATGCGGAAGATCGTCAAGCGCGACCGGCGCGAACGCCACAAGTCCCTGTTGACCGAGCCCAGGCAAGCCTGAGCCCTGCCTTCCTTTCCTGAGCATGGCATGCTATGGGATGATTGTTTCATCTTTTAGCATTGCATGCGTTCATGAACGGAACCCAGAGGATTTCCCGCAGTCATACCAGAGCGTCAGCCTCATGGATGCCATCATGGTCACACCCAACCACAGGCCAGGACTGCATGACATGACATCAGGGAGTGCGACTATGAACAGAGCAGATATCGAGGAACTCAACGCCCGCAGCGCAGCACTGGAACCGCAGGTCATCATGGAGCTGGCCTTGCGGCGTTTCCCCGGGGCTGCCATCTCCTTCAGCGGGGCCGAGGATGTGGTGTTGATCCACATGGCGCAGGCCACAGGCCAGCCTTTTTGTGTCTTTACCCTGGATACAGGGAGGCTTTTCCCGCAGACCTATCGCTTCATCGATCAGGTGCGCGAGTACTTTGGTGTCGCCATCGAGGTGTTGTTTCCTGACTATCGTCTCCTCGAGCCCATGGTGAACGAGAAGGGTCTGACCTCCTTTTACCGCGATGGCCATCATGAATGCTGCCAGCAGCGCAAGGTGGAGCCCTTGCGCCGCAAGCTCTCTACCATCGACGCATGGATCACCGGCCAGCGCCACGACCAGAATCCAGCCACCCGGGCGCAGCTGCCGGCCTTCCAGGCCGACCCGCAGTTTTTCTCTGACCGCCTGGTGAAGATCAACCCGCTGGCGGCCTGGAGCAGGGCCCAGGTGTGGCGCTATCTCCTGGAGCACCAGATTCCATGGAACCCTTTGCATGCCCAAGGGTTCGTTTCCATCGGCTGCGAACCCTGCACCCGGCCCATCAATCCCGGCCAGCACGAACGGGAGGG
>WOZS01000036.1:13521-16667 GCA_011620135.1 Gammaproteobacteria bacterium | reverse complement strand
CGCTGGAGGAGAGCTTTCCGGCCAGCGATCCACCATCGGTAGCGCCGAAACACACTGCGCCTTGAGGAAAAACGGGATTTTTTGAGTCCAGGCGATGTTGATGAGATGAGCTGGCGCAGAAAAAGCGCTGGCTCATCAGCATAGTTCACCCGCTGCTGCACCCTTCATCGCCGTCATCGCCTGGTCATACAGCGCAGGTAGCATACCTGGGCATGCGAGCAGGCTGGCTGTGGGGTGTGGGTCGCGTCCTGGGATGGGCGCTGCTGGTGCTGTCAGGGCTAGGTTCAGCAGCGCCAGCACAGGGGCCGCCGATCGTCGTGATGAGCTTCAATGTGCTTTGCCAGGTGTGTGATCTGGGCACGGCAGACCCCTGGCGGCAGCGTCTGGGGTATATGGCCGACATCCTGGCGCGCCATCGTCCCCAACTGGTGGGATTTCAGGAGCTTGCCCCCGGTAATGTGGCGCAGCTTCAAAAACTCTTGCCCAACCATGCGGCGGTATGGCGCCACGTCGATCCAGATTCGACCATCTTCTATGACACCCGGCGTTTCACCCTGCTGGACAGTGGCAGCTATTGGCTGTCCCAATGGCCTGATAGCAGCCCTTTCCCATCGTGGGATTTTTCAGGACCACGAGTGGTGGTCTTTGCGGTGTTGCATGACCGTGAAACAGAGCGCCAGCTGGTTTTTGTCAACAGCCACATTGACGCCAATGATGCCAACCAGCTCCCCTCTTTGCAGCTTATACTAAGCCGTCTGGCCCCCTATGCCGGGCTGCCTGTCGTCTTCAGCTGCGATTGCAACAGTGGGCCTGGCGAGGAACCCTACGAATGGCTGCTCAACCACAGCGCCACATTGGTGCCCGGACTGGTATTGACAGATGCGCAGTTTGCCGGGGTGCCACAGCGTTTCATCAGCAACGATCCTGCCCTGGTAACGGCCTGCCTGTTGCAGTATGACGACTGTGCGGCCCGGGACATCGATCATATCTTTCTCAAGGGCTTTGCAGTCCATGACTTCATCACCGATCTTTGGCTCTACGGAGACCCACCCCAATGGCCATCGGACCATCGCCCAGTGGTCGCCGCTGTGTCCTATGCCGGGCCATAGCATGGCCGCGTTCGAGCGCTTCGCCCAGCAGGGTAGCGTCATCCTTTCGGGACGTCGATGGATGCCGGGTGCACCTCCCCAAAGCTCACTGCTGCCTTGAATCTCACAGACCTGAACACTCACCGGTGAAACCGGATGTCATTGTGCCCCGCTGTGCCGGTGAGCGGTCGTTCAGGCCGGATGTCGGGCCTTGATCAGGCGAAGGGGTGTATAGAGCAAGACCACCTGCCCATCCTGCTTGCGCACCTCGTTCCTGGTGCGCACCAGCCCGCAGTCGGGTCGACTCTTGCTGCGTCTGCTCTCGACCACCTGGCAGTCCACATGGATGGTATCGCCAACTACCGTGGGGCCGCGCACGTCGAGGTCCATGCCCAGGAAGGCAAGCCCGGTATGCTGCATGCTGCATTGCATCAGCAGACCCTCGGCAAAGCAATAGACCATGGCCCCGGGCACCACACGACCCGAGATGGCGCTGTGGCAGCGCAGGTATTCCTGATCGGTGAACAGGACTTCTGTCATACCGGTGGCATTGATGAAGGCCACGAGATCGGCCTCGGTGAGGGTGCGCCCCACTGTGCGGAATCGTCTGCCCAGGGGGAGCTCCTCCAGGTGCAACCCCACGCCCAGCAAAGGGGTCTCTTCTTCCACGATTTCCATGATGGATACTCCAGACAGGTAGGCGGTGTTGGGCTTCCGGCAGGCTTGGTATACTGTAGCAGCCTTTTGAAGGCTATGGCATACACAAGGAAACGGGCTTCACGATGCATGCTCCTCCCCAGGCACCCCCGCCAGGGCATTCTGTATCGGACATCCTGCCCCCATTGGTGGGGATCAAGGTGCTGGATCTGAGCCGCGTGCTGGCCGGCCCCTGGTGCACCATGATGCTGGCCGATCTGGGGGCTGTGGTGTGGAAGGTGGAGCAACCCGGGCGCGGTGATGACAGCAGGGGTTGGGCGCCACCGGAGGCAGGCGGTGAGAGCACTTACTATCTGAGCGCCAACCGCAACAAGCAAGGCCTGGCTGTGGACCTCAAGCATCCCCAGGGCCAGGAGATCATCCAGGCATTGGCAAGGCAAGCCGATGTGCTGGTGGAAAACATGCGCCTTGGTACCATGGAGCGCCTGGGGCTGGGCTACGAGACCTTGGCTGCCGCCAACCCCGGCTTGGTGTATTGCTCCATTTCCGGCTATGGCCGCAACAGTCCGCTTGCGGCATTGCCGGGCTATGATCTGTTGATCCAGGCCGAAAGCGGCCTCATGTCGCTCACCGGCGAATCGGATGGCCCTCCCATCAAGTTTGGTGTGCCCATTGCCGATCTCATCACCGGCATGAATGCCACCCAGGCCATCCTGGCCGCGTTGCTGGCCCGCCAGCACCATGGCCGCGGGCAGTGGCTCGACATGGCCCTGTTCGACGGTGCGCTGGCCGCCACGGCCACAGTAGCCAGCGGCTATCTGAACACAGGGGTTGTCCCGCGCCGCTATGGCCATGCCCACCCCACGGTGGTGCCATACCAGGTCTTTGCGGCCAGCGACCAGCCATTCATCCTGGCCTGTGGCAACGATGGCCAGTTCAGGAATCTCTGCGAACAGGTGATCATCCGTCCTGAACTGGCCATCGATGACCGTTTTGTCCGCAACAGGGATCGGGTGGTCCATCGCGATGCCTTGGTGGCCATCCTGGAGCCGATCTTTGCTGCGGCCACCGCGTCCCACTGGGTGGCGCTGCTCCAGAAGGCAGGGATTCCAGCCGGGGTGGTGCGCACGCTGCCGGAGGTCTTTGCCTCAGCCGAGGTGGCAAGCCGTGGCCTGGTGGATGAGATGCCCCATGCCACAGCGGGGCAGGTGCGCTTACCCGCAAGCCCTCTGCGGGTGGCAGGAATACAACGACCGCCGCGGCCCCCGCCGCGCCTCGGAGAACATACGGCCCTGGTCCTGGAACAGGTGCTGGGACTGGATGCAGCAGCCATCCAGGCTCTGGCTTCATCCGGAGCCATCGCCCTGGGTGCGGAGCTGGTTGTCGGGGCATGAAGGTTTG
>WOZS01000036.1:0-13421 GCA_011620135.1 Gammaproteobacteria bacterium | reverse complement strand
GATCTCGACGAGGAGCTGGACGAAGACGACGAGGACTGGGATGATGACGAGCAGGAGTGAGTCCCTGCCGGGGTGATCCCCTGGAGGAGCTCCGGCAGGGTTGCCGGGCGTTGGGCGCCTGATTCAGGCTGTGGCGCGCCGCAGCACCACCAACAGGATGACGCCCAGGGCGATGCGATACCAGGCAAACCCCACATAGCGGTGCTGCCTGATGTAGCCCAGCAGCCAGCGGACCGCCACAAAGCCGGTGAGTGCCGCGACCGCGAAGGCAAGGAGCAGCTGGAGCCATGGCTCATGGGCTTGCGGAGTGTCGAGCTGCTGCAGCAGCTTATAGCCGCCGGCAGCGAGCATGGTGGGCAGGCCCACCAGGAAGGCAAACTCCGTGGCAGCGGATCTGTCGCTGGTGCCAGCCAAAAGGGCGATGAAGATGGTGGCCGCCGAGCGCGATGTACCTGGCCAGATGGCAGCCACCATCTGCGCCAGGCCCACCAGCACGGCTACCCGCCAGGTGATGAAGGACTTAGGCTTGAGCCTGGCGGCGTGGCGTTCGGCCACCAGCATCCAGATCCCACCGGCCACCAGCGCCCAGGCCACCGGAACCGGGGTTCGCGGCAGCTCGAAGCCCAGCTTGAGTGCCGCAAACCCCAGCACGGAGGTGATTGCGAAGGCGGTTGCGAGCTTGGCCACATAGTCGCGGCAGGTGTCTTGGTGCAGGTGGGTGGCCAGGTGCCAGAGGCGCTGTTGGTAGACCAGCATGACCGCCAGCACGGCGCCAGATTGGATGACCACGTTGAACAGGTCGGAGCGCTGCCCCAGCCAATGCTCGGCAATCAGCAGGTGACCCGTGCTGGAGACAGGGATGAACTCGGTGAAGCCTTCGATGAGGCCCAGGAGGATGGCCTGCCACAGGGCCGCAGGATCTGATCCAGCAAGGCTGGTCGGCATGAACCTCAAGGCGCGCTATCCTGAAACATGCAAAAGGCGACATGATAGCGCTTGAAGGGTGGTCTTGCCAATGGCAGGCAGCCTGTTTCCGGGATGGGGTCATAATGATGAGGTATTTTTGTCATGAGGTATTTTTGTCTCCTGAGCAGGAAGCCCCATTCCGGGCTTCACGGGGTTTCGCGCCGGGGCATGCCCAGGTTGTCGGCATGGCTGCGGCTGCTCATGGGATGCCTCGGCGTCATGCCCATGCTGTCCTGGGCTGGGGATGAAACCTTGCGACTGCGCCATGATGGCCTTGACCGGCAGGTGATCGTGCATGTGCCTGACAAGCCTGCCAAAGCCCTGCCCCTGGTGCTGGTGCTGCATGGCGCCGGTGGCAATCCCCGACGCATGGCGGCTTGGACCGGCATGAACGACACCGCCGACCGCCATGGTTTCATCGTCGCCTATCCCGGTGGCGTGGGCGTGGTGTCCACATGGAACGCCGGCAATTGCTGCGGGCCAGCCGAGCGGCGCGGTGTGGATGATGTCGGTTTTCTGCGCCAGGCCGTGGCGACCATTGCAAGACGCTGGGATGTGGATCGCCGGCGCGTCTATATTGCCGGTATGTCCAACGGGGGCATGATGGCCTATCGCATGGCCGCCGAGGCCGCCGATATGGTGGCTGCTGTTGCGGTGGTGGAGGGCACCATGACGCTGGATTCCCTGCCCGCTGGCCCGCCGGTGCCCATCTTGCATATCCACAGCCTGAGCGATCCGCGGGTCCCCTTCGAGGGGGGCAACCGGGGCCGGATGCGCTTCCCGGCCGTGGAGCAGGGCCTGGCTGCCTGGCGGCGCCGGGATGGTTGCCCGCAGACGCCATTCGCCAGCAAGGAACGCCCCCTGACCTGGAGGCCACCCGATGGCGGGGTGCAGCACGAGGCGAGTTCCAGGCGTTACGGACCCTGCCGCAATGGCACCGAGATCGTGCTCTGGCTGCTCAAGGGGCCAGGACATGTGTGGCCCGGGGCCCTGGGCAAGGAACCCATCCCGGCATTTCTGGGCGCCAAGAGCAATGTCTTGAATGCCAATGAGGTGATCTGGGATTTCTTTGCGCGCTACCAGCTGGGCGGGCTGGCCCCGGTGGCTGCAGCACCACCGGCCGCTTCTTCCAGCGAGCCTGCGCCGCGCCCCGTGAGCCCCAGGGCGGCACCCAGGGCCAATGCTGGACCGGCCTGATTCAGGGTATAGATGTGCAGGCCGGGTGCTCCGCCATCCAGCAGGCGCTGGCACAGTGAGGTGACTACTTCCAGGCCGAACGCCCTGAGCCCGGCTGGCTCGGATTCAAGGTCCTTGAGGCGCAGCGCCAGCCAGCGGGGGATTTCGGCCCCGCAGCGCGCCGAGAAGCGCAGCAGTTGCTCGGCGTTGGTGATGGGCATGATGCCCGGCACCACCGGCACGGTGATGCCCATCCTGCGGATATCGTCCCTCAGGCGGAAATAGGCATCGGCATTGTAGAAATACTGGGTGATGATGCCATCGGCCCCGGCGCGCACCTTGTGCGCCAGATGGGTGAGGTCGCTTGTGGCACCTGCTGCCTCGGGGTGGATGTCCGGATAGGCGGCCACTTGCATGGCAAAGGCATCGCCTGTGTGGCGGCGCACGAAACGCACCATGTCGACGGCATGCTGGAAGGGGCCGCTTTCGGCCACGCCGGACGGCCTGTCGCCACGGATGACCACCAACTGGCACAGGCCGATCTCCCGATAGCGTTGCAGGAGTTCCAGCACCGTCTGGGCATCGAGGCCGACGCAGGAGAGATGGGGAGCCACCGCAAGCCCTGTGTCCTGCCGCAGACGCTGGGCTGTGGCCAGGGTACCCTCCTGGGTGGAGCCCCCAGCACCGAAGGTCACCGATACATAATCCGGCTGCAACGGCTGCAGCCGCCGGGCCGTGGCCACCAGGCGCTCCAGCCCCTCCGCCTGGCGCGGCGGGAAGAACTCGAAACTCAGGTGACCCATGCGGCCTGCCTAATATCGATAGGCATCGGGCTTGTATGGCCCTGCCACCGGCACGCCGAGATAGGCGGCCTGATCCTCACTCAGCGTGGTGAGCCGGGCATTGAGGTGCCCGAGGTGCAGCCTGGCCACTTCCTCGTCGATGTGCTTCGGCAGCGTATAGACCTGGCGCTGATAGCGGCCCTTGTTCTGCCACAGCTCGATCTGGGCCAGCACCTGGTTGGTGAACGAGGTGGACATGACGAAACTGGGATGGCCGTTGGCGCAGCCCAGGTTGACCAGGCGCCCCTGGGCCAGCACCGTGATGCGTTTGCCGTCGGGGAAGATCACCTGATCCACCTGCGGTTTGACGCGCTCCCATTGGTATTGATGGAGGGACGCTATGTCGATCTCGGCATCGAAGTGGCCGATGTTGCACAGCACAGCCTGGTTTTTCATCTGCAGCATGTGCTCATGGGTGATGACCCGGATATTGCCGGTGGCGGTGACGAACAGGTCGGCCAGGGGGGCGGCCTGCTCCATGGTGACCACGGGGAAGCCCTCCATGGCCGCCTGCAGCGCACAGATGGGGTCGATCTCGGTGATCCAGACGATGGCTCCCAGGGAGCGCAGCGCCTGGGCGCAACCCTTGCCCACATCGCCGTAGCCGCAGACCACGGCGGTCTTGCCGGCGATCATCAGCGAGGTGGCCTGCTTGATGCCATCCACCAGCGATTCCCGGCAGCCATAGAGATTGTCGAACTTGGATTTGGTCACAGAATCGTTGACGTTCATGGCCGGTATGCCCAGGGTGCCGGCGCGGGCGCGCTCATACAGTCGGTGAACGCCGGTGGTGGTCTCCTCGGAGACCCCGGCCACCTGGTCCAGCAGCTGGGGGTGGGCGTCGTGTATGAACTGCGTGAGGTCGCCGCCATCGTCCAGCAACATGTTGGGCCGCCAGCCGTCAGGGCCGAAGATGGAGCGTGTCACGCACTGCCAATACTCCTCGTCGGTCTCGCCTCTCCAGGCAAAGACCGGCACGCCCCGGGCGGCGATGGCTGCTGCGGCCTGGTCCTGGGTGGAAAAAATGTTGCACGACGACCAGCGCACCGAGGCGCCCAGTTCCAGCAGGGTCTCGATGAGCACGGCGGTCTGGATGGTCATGTGCAGGCAGCCGGTGATCCGGGCTCCGGCCAGTGGCTTCACGCCCTGCCGGTAGCGTTCCCGCAGTGCCATCAGGCCGGGCATCTCGTGTTCGGCGATGGCGATCTCGCGGCGGCCCCAGTCCGCCAGAGTGATGTCGGCAACGGCGTAGTCTTGGCTCATTTCCTGCTGGACTTGCATGATGGATCTCCTCTTCGAGGGGCTGCGTGCCGTGGGCAATCTGCCAGGCGGCTGCTCCTTGCGGCGTGCGGGCCTTCCCTACTCCAGGTGGCCGGGTTTTGGGGCATGGCGTACGGCGGTGCTTGCCGCCTCGCGCAGGGCGGCGGCCTTGTCGGTGCGCTCCCAGGTGAAGTCCGGATTGTCGCGCCCGAAATGCCCGTAGTTGGCGGTCTGCCGATAGATGGGCCGGATCAGGTCCAGGTCGCGGATGATGGCATAGGGGCGCAGGTCGAAATGCTCGCGGATCAAGGTGTCGAGGCGTGCTTCTTCCAAGACCCCGGTGCCGAAGGTCTCCACCCGGATGGAAACCGGTTCGGCAACACCGATGGCATAGGAGACCTGCACCTCGCAACGCCGTGAGAGACCGGCGGCCACGATGTTCTTGGCCACATGGCGGGCGGCGTAGGCGGCCGAACGGTCCACCTTGGAGGGGTCCTTGCCGGAGAAGGCCCCGCCACCATGCCGGGCAAAACCGCCGTAGGTATCCACGATGATCTTGCGGCCCGTCAGGCCACAGTCACCCACTGGGCCCCCCACGACGAACCGTCCCGTGGGGTTGATCAGGAAGCGCGTCGCTTTGCCGATCCAGTGACTGGGCAGCACGGGCAGCACGATGGTCTCCATGACGGCTTCCTTGAGATCCTGGTAGCTGATGTCTGGGGCGTGCTGGGTGGAGAACACCACGGTGTCGATGGCCGCAGGACTGCCGCCCTCATAGCGGAAGGTGAGTTGGCACTTGGCGTCGGGCCTGAGCCACGGCAGCACGCCCTGCTTGCGCAGGGTTGCCTGGCGTTCCATGAGGCGATGGGCATAGTAGATGGGTGCCGGCATGAAGGTATCGGTCTCGTCGCTGGCATAGCCGAACATCAGGCCCTGGTCGCCGGCCCCCTGTTCCTCGATGCTGGCCCGATCCACGCCCTGGGCGATGTCCAGGGACTGCTTGCCGATGCAGCTCAGCACGGCACAGGTCTCACCGTCGAAACCCACGTCCGAGCTGGTATAGCCGATATCCTTCAGGGTATTGCGCACGATCACGTCCAGGTCGGCCCAGGTGCTGGTGGTGACCTCCCCGGCCAGCAGCACCACGCCCGTCTTGATGAGCGTCTCCAGGGCCACCCGGGCCCTGGGGTCCTGGGCCAGCAGGGCATCGAGGACGGCATCGGAGATCTGATCGGCGCATTTGTCGGGGTGTCCCTCGGCCACCGATTCCGAGGTGAACAGGAAATCTTGCAGCATGGCTCCTCGCTCCGGCACAGCTGGCAGCACACTCCACCCGCACAGAGCGTGCTCTGGAGGGTGCTGTTTGGTCTGGTCAATCCACTCCTTCACAATGCTATCATGGATTCTCGGCCGCATGATCCAGGCAGGCCAGGTGCGGCAGCGACCCCTTCATGTTCATGCTGTTTTGTTCGCGAGGGTTTCAAGTGACAGGCACGTCCTCAGCAGCGCCACCCACCTCGGTGGTGCCCCAGACCAACACCGAGACGACAGGCGCGGCTCACCAGGACAGCCGCCTGCTGGCCCATGCCCTGCGGGTGCTGGCCATGGATGCCGTGGAAGTGGCCCGTTCCGGCCATCCCGGAGCCCCCCTGGGGCTTGCCGATGCGGCAAGCGTGCTGTGGGGCGAGTTCCTGCGGCACAACCCCGCCGATCCCGCCTGGCCGAACCGGGACCGCTTCGTGCTCTCCAACGGACATGCCTCCATGCTGCTCTATGGCCTGTTGCATCTCACGGGCTATGAGCTCTCACTCGCCGATCTCAAGGCGTTCCGGCAGCTGCACAGCCACACGCCGGGCCATCCCGAATATGGCCGTACTCCAGGCGTGGAGATGAGCACGGGGCCGCTCGCCCAGGGTCTGGCCGCGGCGGTGGGCATGGCGCTGGCGGAACGTCTGCTGGCCGAGCGCTACAACCGGGATGGTCATGTCATCGTGGATCACAGGACCTATGTGATCGTTGGTGATGGCTGCCTCATGGAGGGCCTGTCCCATGAGGCTTGCTCCTTGGCCGGCACCTGGGGTCTGGGCAAGCTGATCGTGCTTTACGACGACAATGGCATTTCCATCGATGGCCCGGTATCCGGCTGGATGAGCGACGATACCGCCATGCGCTTTGCCGCCTATGGCTGGCATGTGGTGCCTGATGTGGACGGCCATGATCTCCAGGCGGTGCGCGTGGCATTGCAGCAAGCCGTGGCCGACCCCCGTCCCAGCCTCATCGACCTGAAAACCATCATTGCCTATGGTGCACCGCTCAAGGCCGGCACGGCCGTCAGCCATGGCGCTCCATTGGGTGTCGATGAGGTCCGCGCCGTGCGCGACATATTGGGTTGGCCCCATGAGCCATTCGTCCTCCCAGAAAAGATCACCCAGGCATGGGATGCTCGTCCTGCAGGAGCGGCCGCCCAGGCTGCATGGCAGGCGCGCATGATGGCCTATGCTGCAGCACACCCCGAGCTGGCTGCCGAGTTCGAGCGGCGCCTGGCGCAGCGCCTGCCCCATGAGTACGAGACGGTGCTGGAGGCAGCCCTGGGCCAGGCACGGCAGGATGCGCGCCCCATGGCCACCCGCAAGGCCTCCCGTTTGATGCTGGATGCCATGGCGCCGAGCATTCCTGAATTGATCGGCGGCTCTGCTGATCTTTCCGAATCCAACGGCACGGAGTGGACCGGCAGCCGCTCCATCTCCGCGCCCGGCCAGCCGGCCAACTACATTCATTATGGGGTGCGCGAGTTTGCCATGGCCATGATCAGCGTGGGATTGGCGCGTCATGGCGGTTTCGTGCCCTATGCCGGCACGTTCCTGGTGTTCTCCGACTATGCCCGCAGCGCTGTGCGCACCGCCGCCATGATGGACCAGCAGGTCATTTTCGTGTTTACCCATGACTCCATCGCCGTGGGTGAGGATGGCCCCACTCACCAGCCCATAGAACAGCTGCCCTCCCTGCGGCTCATCCCCAATCTGGACGTATGGCGTCCTGCCGATCGCCTGGAAACGGTGATCGCCTGGCAGATGGCCCTGGAACAGACCCTGCGCCCCAGTTGCCTGATCCTGTCGCGCCAGGATTGTCCCCGGGTGACGCCACAGGATATGGATCTCACCGCCTTGCGCCGCGGCGGCTATATCCTGCAGGGCAACCAGGATGGGGCGGCTGCCCAGCTGGTTCTGGCAGCCACCGGCAGCGAGGTGGCCCTGGCGCTCGATGCTGCCGCCGTGCTGCGGCGCAAAGGTGTCGCAGTACAGGTGGTCTCGCTGCCCTGCACCCAGGTCTTCGATCGACAGAGCGTTTCCTATAGGAACATGGTCTTGCCACCTGGCGTGCCCAAGCTGTTCATCGAGTCAGCCGCCAGCGCGCCCTGGTATCGGTATGTGGGCGGTTGTGGCGATGTGCTGGGTATCGACAGTTTCGGTGAGTCCGGACCGGGAGCTGCTGTCCTCGCCCATTTTGGGTTTACAATGGATCATGTGGTGAATAGAGCGCAGGCCTTGCTCGCAGAGGGTGGCTGAGGGCCGGGTTGCCGGAATGTATGGCCATGAAGAACATGCCTTAACGCCTTGAGCAAGGCAAGGCCATCCAAAGCATCAAGCAAACAAGCAAAGGATAAGGAGTCAGATATGGCGATTCGTGTTGCAATCAATGGCTATGGCCGTATCGGTCGTTGCATCCTGCGTGCCGTGTATGAATCGAAGCGCAGTGACCAGGTGGCTATCGTAGCCATCAACGATCTGGGTGATGCCGAGACCAATGCCCACCTGACGCGCCACGATACCACCCATGGCGCCTTTCCGGGCCAGGTCAGGGTGGTGGATGGCAAGAATCTGGAGATCGAAGGCGAGAAGATCGCCGTTTATGCCGAGAAGGATCCTGCCGCTCTGCCCTGGGGGGATCTGGGCGTGGATGTGGTGCTGGAATGCACCGGCCATTTCACCAGCAAGGAAAAAGCCTCTGCCCATCTCAAGGGCGGGGCGCGGAAGGTGCTGATCTCGGCCCCGGGTGGCAAGGACGTGGACGCCACCATTGTCTTCGGTGTCAACCACAAGACCCTGACAGGATCAGAGCAGGTGATTTCCAACGCCTCGTGCACCACCAACTGCCTGGCGCCACTGGCCAAGGTGCTGCACCAGGCCATCGGCATTGAATACGGCCTGATGACCACGGTGCATTCCGTCACCAACGACCAGGTGCTGCTGGATGTCTACCACAAGGACCTGAGGCGCGCCCGCTCCGCCACTCAATCCATGATCCCCACCAAGACCGGGGCCGCCGCGGCGGTGGGCCTGGTGCTGCCCGAACTCAATGGCCGCCTTGATGGCTTTGCCGTCCGGGTGCCCACCATGAATGTCTCCTTGGTGGATCTCACCTTCAACGCCAAGCAAGAGACCTCGGTGGACGAGATTCATGATGTGGTGCGGCGTGCCGCTACAGGCGAACTGCAAGGCATCCTGCATTACAACGACCAGCTGCTGGTCTCCCACGACTTCAACCACAGCACATGGTCCTCGGTGTTCGATGCCACGGTAACCCGGGTTTTGCATGGCCGCCTGGCCAAGGTGTGCGCCTGGTACGACAACGAATGGGGTTTTTCCAACCGCATGATCGACGTGGCGCTTGCCATGATGGGGCAATGAGATGCGCGCGTTGCGCATGACTGATCTCGACCTTGCCGGCAAGCGGGTGCTGGTCCGGGAGGACCTGAACTGCCCCATCAAGAATGGCCAGGTGGCCAACGACGCCCGGCTGCGTGCCGCCTTGCCCACGCTACAGGAGCTGCTGGCCAAGCAAGCATGCATCATTGTGGTCTCCCACCTCGGACGCCCCAAAGAGGGTGTCTTCGACGAGGCCTTCTCCCTCAAGCCTGTGGCCGAGCGGCTCGGTGTGCTGCTGGGTGTCGAGGTGCCCCTGGTGAGGGACTGGCAGCATGGCATCCAGGTTGACCAGGGTCATCTGGTACTCTTGGAAAACATCCGCTTCAACCCCGGTGAGCAATCCGACGATGAAAACCTGGGGCGCACCCTGGCTGGACTGTGCGATGTCTTCGTCATGGATGCCTTTGCCACCGCCCATCGCGCCCAGGCCTCTACCCACGCGGTGGCCCGCTTTGCCCCCATGGCCTGTGCCGGCCCCTTGCTGGTCCGTGAGGTGGAGGCCCTGGAAAGGATTGTGCTGGCCCCGCAACGCCCCGTGGCTGCGGTCACAGGTGGCGCCAAGCTGTCCAGCAAGCTCGGGCTCATCGAGCGTCTCCTGGAGCAGGTGGATCTGCTGATCCCAGGTGGCGGTATTGCCAATACCTTTCTGGGCGCCCTGGGCCACCCCCTGGGCCAGTCGCTCACCGAGCCTGCCTTCTACGACCAGGCCCGCGCATTGCATGCCAGGTATGGCGACCGCATGCTGCTGCCCGAGGATGTGGTGGTGACCCCGGTGGGGGACTCAGCGGTCACCGTGCGCCTGATCGACGAGGTGCATGACGATGAGCGCATCATGGACATCGGCTTCCACAGCCAGACCCGCTTTGCAGCCTCCCTCAAGGGCATGCGCACCATCGTCTGGAATGGCCCCATGGGCGCCTTCGAGGACGAGGCCTTTGCCACCGGCACCAAGGCCATGGCCCAGGCCATCGTCAGCAGTGGCGCTTTTTCCGTGGTGGGCGGTGGGGAAACCATCGAGGCTGTGGAGCGCTTTGGTCTTGCCGAGCAATTCTCATATCTGTCCACAGCCGGTGGCGCCTTCCTGGAATTCCTGGAAGGACGTACCCTGCCTGGGGTGGCGGTGCTGGAGGAACGGGCGGCCTCATAGCACGCACTCGATCTTCTGCAATCTTTCAGGCAACAGCTTTCAGGTAATAGATCGTTGCCCGTGTCGAGAGGAGAACACCACAAGATGGCCATGCGATTCCAGGGTACCGAGACCTATGTGGTCAGCGACGAGCTCAAGCTGGCCGTCAATGCAGCGATCACGCTGCAAAGGCCGCTCCTGGTCAAGGGCGAGCCCGGCACCGGGAAGACCATGCTGGCCATCGAGGTGGCTGGGTCCCTGGGCATGCCGCTGTTCGAATGGCACATCAAATCCACCACCAAGGCCCAGCATGGCCTGTATGAGTACGACGCCGTGGCCCGGCTGCGCGACGCCCAGCTCGGTGATGACCGCGCTGCCGACATCGCCAACTACATCGTGCGCGGCCCCTTGTGGGAGGCCTTCGAGTCCGATGAACAGGCGGTGCTGCTCATCGACGAGATCGACAAGGCTGACATCGAGTTCCCCAATGACTTGTTGCGCGAGCTCGATCGCATGGAGTTCTTCGTCTATGAGCTCAAGCAGTTGGTCAAGGCCAGGCACAGGCCAATGGTCATCATCACCAGCAACAATGAAAAGGAATTGCCCGACGCCTTCTTGAGACGCTGTTTTTTCCATTACATCCGCTTCCCCGACCGGGAGACCATGGACCGCATCGTGGGCGTCCACTTTCCCCAGCTCAAAGAAGACCTGGTGCAAGAGGCCCTGGAGGTGTTCTTTAACATGCGCGAGGTCCCCGGCCTCAAGAAGAAGCCCTCCACCTCGGAGCTTATCGACTGGCTCAAGCTCTTGCTATCCGGTGATGTGCCCGCCGACGTGCTGCGCGAGCGCGACCCGCGCAAGGCCATCCCGCCCCTGTATGGGGCGCTGCTCAAGAACGAGCAGGACGTGGCGTTGTTCGAACGCCTGGCCTTTATGGCACGGCGTGGCACCTGAGCCCATGACCACGGAGCACCACCATGCTCAACGATTTCTTTCTGACCCTCAAGGAGGCGGGACTGCCCGTCAGCCTCAAGGAACACCTGGTTCTGCTTGAAGCGCTGGGCTCAGGTCTCATCGGTCCTTCCATCGATGAGTTCTACCTGCTGGCGCGCACGATCATGATCAAGAACGAGACCCTCTATGACCGCTTCGACCGGGTGTTCAGCGCCTATTTCAAGGGCATGGAGGACCTCGCGGCGCTGCTGGCCAAACGGGACATTCCCGAGGAATGGCTCATGCAGCGCGCCCGGGCGGCCCTTACGGAAGAGCAAAAAAAGCACATCGAGGCTTTGGGCGGCTGGGACAAGATCATGGAGGCGCTGCGCGAACGTCTCGCCGAGCAGAAAAAGCGCCATGAGGGCGGCAACAAGATGATCGGCACCGCCGGCACCTCACCTTTTGGGGCTTTCGGCTACAACCCCGCCGGCGTGCGCATCGGCCCCGATGGGGGTAAGGAAGGGGGTGCCATCAAGGTCTGGGAGCAGCGCGCCTTTCGCAACCTCGACGGTGATGTGGAACTGGGCACGCGCAATTTCAAGGTCGCCTTGCGGCGCCTGCGGGAGTTTGCCCGGCAAGGAGCCGCCGATGAGTTCGACCTTGCGGGCACCATCAGCGCCACCGCCAGGAATGCAGGCTGGCTGGACCTGCACTACGCTCCGCAACGCCGCGACCGCATGAAGGTCCTTTTGCTGATGGACGTGGGCGGCACCATGGACGAGCATGTCAAGCTCACAGAAGAGCTGTTTTCCGCCGCCCGCAGCGAGCTCAAGCACCTGGTGCATTATTACTTCCACAACTTCATCTACGAGACCGTCTGGCAGGACAACCGCCGTCGCCACGCCGACCGCACGCCTTTGTGGGAGCTGATGCGCACCTACGGTCCAGACTACAGGCTCATCATCGTGGGTGACGCCACCATGAGCCCCTATGAGATCCTGCAGCCCGGCGGCAGCATCGAGCACATCAACGAGGAGCCCGGCAGCCAATACCTGCTCTATCTGCTGGACCACTTCACCCATGCGGTGTGGCTCAACCCCGAGCCGATACAGCGCTGGGAGACCGTGGCCTCCATCCAGCTCACCAGGGACCTCATGGGCGAGCGCATGTTTCCCCTGACCGTGGATGGCCTCAGCGAGGCCATCACCCGACTGCGCACCACCACGCACTAGGGACATGATCCACAGACCATACGCCGCCGCGGGCTGCTGATATGACAGCAAGCACGGCCTGATGTTGCCCGGTCGCTCGCCGGGGAACCGTACTGTGAGCACCGCAACCAGGTCCGCCACCTCATGGGGCAGGGTGCTGTCCTAGAGGGACGCGATTGGCGCTCAAGGCCAGCTGCTCCGGCAAGGTCACGGGTGCCCCGATCTCCTGACCGGGGCGCAGTCTTGGTACAGCCGCCTCGAACCCCCGTCACGGAAGATTCACGCCCGCTGGCAGAGCGCACGCCCGCTTGATCCCAAAAAAGCGCCTATCTTTATTGATCCAAAATCTCTTCAGGAAGGAGGGATCTCGCTACAATACGGGCGGGACCTCTACTTGTGTCGGTGATGTAAGCGGCACGAGCAAATACGTCACTTTGGTCCTCGTGTTAAAGGCGATGCGGCAGGACAACCACGCAAAAACTTACGCTGGAAATCAATGAATGAGTACATCATCCGAAACCAAGCCTTTTTTTGCTCACAGCGCCAATTCGGCTGGACGTTGGCATCTGCTCAAAGACCATCTGACCGCCGTTGGTACCTTGACCAAGCAACATGCCGGCGGTGCTCCATGGGCGGACGAAGCCGCGCTTGCCGGCCTGCTGCATGATCTTGGTAAATACGCCGACCGTTTCCAGGCGCGCTTGGCAGGACGAGATTCTGGACTTGACCACTGGTCCCAAGGCGCCTGGATTGCCCTCTCGCAACATCGCGCCGTAGCCGCCGCGCTGGTGATCCAGGGCCATCATGTCGGCTTGCAACGAGGCGACTCTTCGGCCTTACGCGGCATTGCGCCGGACAAACTGGCAGTCCAGCATCCATTCAATCTGCAGTTGAGCGATCCGGATGCCGGTCGACTCATGCAGCGTGCCCACGCCGACGGGCTCCAGTGCAACACGCCGACATCCACTGCGATAGCCCTTCAAAGCGGATTTGCTCAAGCCGTCGCCGCCATGCTGGATGTGCGTCTGCTGTTCTCGTGCCTGGTCGATGCCGATTTTCTGGACACAGAAGCCCACTTCGAGGGCGACGCCCAAGGTAAGCGCCCGCGCGTGCCCGGCCCCGCGCTCGATGCCCAAGCGGGTCTCGACGCCCTGAATCGCTACATGGGTGAGCGCATACGCGCCAGCACTCAGGCCGA
>WOZS01000049.1 GCA_011620135.1 Gammaproteobacteria bacterium | reverse complement strand
TTGCGCGGCACCTCTCCTCTCATCGAGGGCGACCTGATCTATGCCGGGGGCCGTTTTGCCCTGGTAGCCAGCCGCTTCAACGGTTTTCTGGTGGAAGAGCTCCTGCGGGGTGCCGTGGAAGCCCTGCGCCTCCATGGCTGCCCCGGGGAGGCCATGGACATCATCCGGGTCCCAGGTGCCTTTGAACTGCCCGTGGCCATCAAGACCGTGATGGAGGCAAGGCGCTATCGGGCCGTGGTGGCCCTGGGCGTGGTCATCCGCGGTGCCACCGCTCATTTCGAGCACATTGCCAGCAGTTGTACCTCCGGATTGCAACAGCTCGCCATCACCCATGGCATCCCGGTTGGCTTTGGCATCATCACCGCAGAAACACTGGATCAGGCCATCGAGCGCAGTGGCACCAAGGGTGGCAACAAGGGGGCCGAAGCCGCCTTGGCCGCCCTGGAAACCGCCAATCTGCTTGCGGCTCTACAAGCTCCACAAAAAGATATACCATAACATGGCAACCCCACGCACTCTGGCGCGAGCTGCCGCCCTGCAGGTGCTCTATGCAGGCGAGCTCCTGGAGGGCCCCTTGGATATTTCCCACATGCATGCCCTGCGGCATTGCGACATGCTGGTCCGCGGGCTGCATGAGGAACTGCTCCTGGAGCTGGTCCGGGGCTGCCTGGCGCAACACGAGGCATGCAAGGAGCGGCTGGAACCCTTCCTGGACCGGCCATTGTCCCAGCTGGATCCCGTGGAACGATCCATCCTGCTGATTGCCACCTATGAACTCGTCTGGTCTCCTCTGGTGCCCGTCCGGGTGGTCATCAACGAGGCCATCAATCTGGCCAGGGCCTTTGGTGCCCAGGACAGCCATCAATACATCAACGGCGTTCTCGATGCCATGGCCAGGGTGGTACGGACCGCCGAGCTGGCCAGCAGAGCCTGAAACACAGAAAATCCAGCTCCCCATACATGGCCGCTGACGAGTTCAGTCTCATCGAACGCTGTGTGCTGAGCTTGGCACCCAGACCAGACCCTGATGTACTGTTGGGACCTGGAGACGATGCCGCCCTGCTTGCGTCCTGCGGATCGGATTGGTTGTGTGCCACCACCGATGCGTTGGTGGAAGGTATACATATCCCCCCAGGCACACCTCCCGAGGCGATCGGACATCGCGCCTTGGCTATCAACCTGAGTGATCTGGCTGCCATGGGTGCCAGACCGCGTTTTGCCTTGCTGGCACTCACCATGCCCCAGGGAGACGCCCGGTATCTCGACAGGCTGTTCCATGGACTGTTGCAGCTGGCCCAAAGATATGGGGTCTCCCTGGTGGGCGGCAATCTCAGCCGCGGGCCATGCAATGCCACCATCACCGCCTTGGGCTCTGCCGAAGCGCATGGCACATTGTTGCGCAGTGGTGCGCGGGCTGGCGATCTTCTGGCTGTCACAGGGACCCTGGGAGACGCCCATCTGGGGCGATTGTTGCTGCCGCACAGCAGCCCACAGCACAACGACCCGGCCTTGCGCTTCCTGAAGCGCCGTTATCTCTACCCGGAACCCAGGGTGCAAGAAGGGCTCGCCTTACGCCACCTGGCCCATGCCGCCATCGACCTCTCCGATGGGCTCATCCAGGATTGCGGGCACCTTTGCAAGGCCAGCGGGCTTGCGGCCGTCATCTGTGCAGAACGCCTGCCGAGGTCCCGGGCCTTCGAGAGTCGGGCAGATCAGGAGCAATGGTTACGGCTGCCTCTCGCCGGTGGTGATGATTACGAACTGCTGCTCGCCATCGCTCCTTGCCATTGGCCGCAGGCAGCCACAGCTCTGGGTGGTTCCACAGCGCCACTCACGCTGATAGGCCGGCTCGAGGCAGGAAGTGGTGTGCATGTGGACTACCAAGGCAAACCCTTTTCCTTGCCCAGCTCCGGATACAATCACTTTGAAGGCACATAAGTTTCAAGCCCAAGCTCTAAGGCTCATTATTCCTGGATTCCTGATTCCTGGATTCCTGGCGGCGGGAAAGATGGGGCAAAAACCCGCACTCAGCGACGGGGCGCCGTCTTGTCTCCTTTGACCATGGCATAGGCGGAGTGGTTGTGAATGGATTCAAAGTTTTCCGATTCCACCTGGTAGCGCAGCACACCCCGGTGTTCTTCCAGGGCCAGGGCCACATCCCGGACCATATCCTCCACGAACTTGGGATTCTCATAGGCATGTTCGGTGACAAACTTTTCGTCGCTGCGTTTGAGCAGACCATACACCTCACAGGAGGCACAGGACTCCGCAATGCCGATCAATTCATCCACCCAGACAGCACCACGACAGTCGGCCTGGATGGTCACATGAGAACGCTGGTTGTGGGCGCCGTATCGAGAGATCTCCTTGGAACAAGGACACAGGCTGGTCACAGGCACCGTGACGCGCATGGTGGCCTCCTGCTCTGAACGATGCAGGGCGTCTGCCTGGGACGATACCGTCACCTCATAATCCATGAGGCTCTCGACACCGCTCACAGGGGCCCGCTTGTGCAGGAAATACCAAAACCCCACCTCGATCCGCGCATGATGGGCCTCCAGCAGTTCGGCGGCTTGCCCCGCCAGTTGTTTTACGGCATCGAGCCCTGAGAAAAGCCATTGCTGCCCCAACAATCTGACAAAACGGGACATGTGCGTGCCCCTTTGAAAATGGGGCAGATCAACGACCAGATCAAAAAATCCCCAGGTCGACTGCTCCAGACCATTGGGCGCTATGACCTTGATGGGATGCCGCAGCCGCCGAATGCCTGCCCGGTCAATGGGGATACGCCTGGTATCAAGGCCCCCCTGCACGTCGCTGAGGATGACTGTTTGCTCCGTGTAACTCATAATCATTTCCCCCAATCATCCCTCTGATGTTAGCCTTGCCAATACCGTAAAACAAGCAAGGTGCCCGTGCTGAACTAGATAATCAGCCCCAGAAGCTCATCGAGCACCGATTGCATGCCGTGGTTGGCGAGAAATTGCCTACAACGCTCCATGAGATCCCCCAGACGGGCGTTGGTTGCGTTGCTGCCAAACAGGATGGGATGAGAAACCATGCCCTTGTGCTGATCAACGGGCAGATCGTGGAGATCATCCAACAACTGGAAAGCCACCCCAAAATCAACCCCATGCCGCCGGAAAGCCTCCATGCGTTCCAGCCTTCCGGACATGATGGCAGGAATGGTCCAGGAAGCCCCGAAAAGAGCACCTGTCTTCCCGGCATACATGGCGAGCAAGGTCTCTTCATCACAATTGCGTTCAAGTGATAGTTCCTGATACTGCCCAGCGGCCATGGCCATGGCCGCTGTGGCCAGTTCCTGGGTCACCAGACAGCGCTCATGGTCCTCCAGATCCCTGGTCTGCATCAACAATTGAAAGGCCCCACATTGCAGGGCATCGCCGATCAACAGACCCTGGGCATGACCAAAAGCCCCATGCACGCTGGGAAGACCACGACGCAGCAGATCACCATCCAACTCGGGCAGATCGTCATGGACCAGTGAGTATCCGTGTATCATCTCCACAGCGGCTGCCCC